>DASVQJ010000053.1:0-35619 GCA_036389235.1 Pyrinomonadaceae bacterium
CATCAGTGCTTGAATCGCCTCGATACGTTGCTGGTCTCTCATCGTCAGTAGCATCCGTGCCTCCCGCCTTGCGGCGGAGGCACTCTACTGACATTTTCGCTTGGGCATTAGCACTGACACTTTCGCGTGGGCAACACATCATTCACAATAATAGTTGACGAATTGTACTCTTGAAAATAAAGTATTGCGCTGCTACTTGCTCTCTGGGTTTATTGGATTTGTGCCGCCTCACTAATACCTTCCAGCCGATGCGAATTCGTGAGGCGCCTGGACGTTGCCCTTATGAGTTCACCTGAAAACGAAATCTCTGCAATAAATGAGCTTGTCGATAGCTTCCGCATGGAAGACGGTCATAAACGTATGCACCGCCTTCTCACCTCTTTAGACTATGGAAATTTAATGCAACTGCTGCCTCAACTGAAAGAGACAATCAACGGTTTTTATCCGAAAAGGAGGCGGCAGTTAGCGCTAATTCTAGAAGCCCGACTTCGTGCGGCGAAGGTCTTCCCACTCTCTTCCGTGGCTAAGCCTGACAGCTTTAGCTCAAGAAGCCCGAGGTCGGCTCACATCACGCACGAAGATTACGATACCCCCAGTCTACAAATCGATCTAAGCGCGGAGCTGCGAAAGGAGCTGGCACAGCTTAGCGACAATTACATCTTTCAGTGGGGAACATTTTACAGAGATACGGTCGGGAGGGTATTTGGCCTGACGGAAGACCTTATGAAGCAGACGCGCAACCCGCGTAACGTTGAGCACAAGGTCAAAGAAGAGTTCGCCCGGCACGCTTCGGAGATTTTCGGTAAAGGTTTCAAACATTCTACGGACGTGGAACGGGCAGATCCTTCCAGCGCCATCAGTAAATCGCTGGCGGGGTTACAGAGATTTCTTGAACTCCCCTTAGAAGTCTACTCGGCGCGCGTCGGAGGCATCCTCGACCCCGCCAGTGCTAAGGCACTCCGGGGCACCTGTTCGGCAATCATAGCCGGCATCTTGGAGGGATTTGGGAGCGTCCCGTTCGGTGACTCTTTCGGCTGGAAAATCCTGCCTCAGTTTCCCAGATTGTGGGCACACTACCTGGGCTTCCTCACGGGCGATGCTGTTGACCAACTAGAAAGTCAGCTCAGCGCTGGCTCGCTTCGAGACGGCATCAGGGACACCGTAATTCCGGTCGCCCGCGCCATCGATCAACTCATCGCCGAAGCGCATGATTCGAATGTCTGCGTGCCCGGCCTGGGCCAGTTTCTGACTAACAACTGGCGCCTTGAAATATCACTTCTGTTGCCGGCTTCTGTAGGCGTTAAGAGTTATTTAGACATTCATTGCTATCTTCGCGCGTCGTCCGTGGACCAGACGCAGTTGACGGAGTCGGCGAACCGGGGGGTCAGCCTGATCGCGGCCCCGCTCCGCCCGGACTTATATGATTGGATGAAAGCGAACGAGGCGCTCCGGGCCTTTGTTGTAAACACCTCTCTGACGGGTAACAACACGATAGAGCGCGCGAACCAGAGGGCATTAGAAGTTCTGTCATTCGAGATCGACAGGTTTTCAACTGCCGCCGACCGAACGAGGCCACTGCGCTATAACTTTGCGCGGGACTTCCCCTTACACAACCCGGTCCTGAACACCTACTTTCACGTTCAGCGCACCAGCGTTCGTAATCTACTCCGCGTTTTTGAACGCCGTAACGGCGTCCGACTGTGGTGCAGCGTGCGAAGGAGCGGAAAGACCACGGCAACCTTCGACCTAGGGGCAACGACCGGGTCATCAATTGTTATCACCCAGACGTGTGATAACACTGACCAACTCACCGGGGCCGGGCTCTTTTACGAGCGGTTCACCGAAGCGATAAGTCACGGGCACCAAATCTCGGCGTCCTTCTTTCAGGACACCGTAGACCAATGTCTACAAGGGCGTAGTGGGGTGGATAGCAAACTGGTTTTTGTCTTGGACGAGTACGAGACGCTTTTTGAAAGGATGGGAGCCGCTTTACGGAAAGAGCGCGAAATACGCTACACAGTTATCCAGCCGCTCCTCAATCAGATGGTGGCCTTCTCCCGGCAAAATTTGCTGATTCTCATCGGTCAGCGGCCGGACGCCCACTACATAATCATGGATCAGAATCAACTGAGCCCTTATGTGGAGCAGGATAAGTTTCCTCTATTCGATCACACGGAAGGCTCCACACATTCCGAGTTCTACAACCTGATCAGCAAGGTCCTCACAAACCGTGTAACCTTCGACGACTCTTTTGTGAACGAGGTCTACCTTGAGACGGGGGGGCACCCCTGGCTGACCGTGAACCTGTTGGTTGATTTTTTCGACTGGATGATCCAGAGCGATCGCCGGGTCGGGGCACTCAACCTCACCTCGAAAGACTTCGAGACGTTCGCGGGCGAGCGACTTACGACGGAGTATATAAGCACGTGCGCCGAATATGGATGGTTCCGTCAGGTGATCAGCGAGGCTCTGAGCGAGTACGCCAAAGACTGGACGCCCTGGCTCCACGCAGTCTACGTCATCATGCGCCGAATTATAGAAGAGGATCCTGAGGGGATTATGTGTTCGAGAAGCCGTTTCTCCGAGCTGGTGAGAGACCTCCGGCTACAACAAGACTTCGGTTACACGGCGGATTACATCTTGAGCACCGCCACCCCATCGAACTTCCTCTGGGTGAGAGACGGCGAGGTGTTGCCGCGCATTCGCCTCATGGCACGTATCAGTTTGGCAGCACATCCGAGGGTAGCTTGGTAATGCCATTATGCTCACAGTGGAGAGAGTAGTAGAGGTGATAAAAAACCGGTGCGACGGCCGGAACGACCCCCTTCTGGTCTTCTGGTGCCAGACCGCTAATAACCGTGAGGAAATGTGTCGGCAGATCGAAGAACTCAGGGGGGAGGTCAATATCATCCCCTTGGTTCCTCGCGGCGTCGGCTTTGATAACCCTAATGCCCTCTTGGCAGATCTCAACAGGTTGATTTGCGAACACAAAGAACAGTTTTTAGCGGAAGGCATTTCTACTGCCGGAAATACCCGTCCGATTGCGTTGCTCCTACTCAGCCGCACCGAATTCACCCTCCCACAAATTGCCTCGCTCACAGTTCTGCCGCATTGGTTCCCCCGTGTCGGAGGGGAAAGCGTCTACATTGCCATTGAGGATCTCTCGCGAACCGCCGACGGGCCAATGAATGTCCAGGAAGCGCACATCGGCGACCTGTGCGAAAAACTGTTCCAACTCGACGTCGCCCTGGCAAGCAGGCTCGCCAAAGTTGCGCAGTGGGATCATAGTTTAAGTATTTCTTTTTTTGCTTCTGTGAGGAAGCCTAACGAGGAGTTAGCCGAGTTCCTCGAAGCGGCGCGAAGGTACCACGTTGAAGTTCGCAACCCGCAGGCATATCGTCCGAGTGTGAGGGAGGGGCGGTCACTTATAGGCCGGCTGCTCTCCTTAATGCAAAACACCACGCCGGAACAGATAGGCCGGCGGGCCAAAGCCTTGACGGAGGCTCTCTGGATAAAGGACGAAGAGGTTCGGGTCGTAAATGACTCCATCGTATCCGTCGTTCTGCGTCCGACCAACAGGGATGTCAGCCCGGCAGTCCGATTCACGCGTAATCTCATCGCGACGGTTTATGCGTCCGCGCAATTTGTTACCGCGGCGGCCCATGCCGACAACTATCCCGACTATCAAATCCTGCTTTTAAGAAGCCTCTCGTACAATTTAAGGACTACGCTTGACGATATTACCCGCGTGTTAGACAGGCTCGACGATCCTTCTGCTGCCGCGGCTCGCCAAAGCGTCGGCGCGTCTGACGGGTTCGAAGGATGAGTCCCGGCTTGTTACTCCTCCCGCTGCCTCTGCCGTCGCTTGAAAAGCAGAAATGTTACAAGGGTTAGTAAGAACAGAAGTGCGGGGAGGAGTGCCGCTACTGTTAGTAATAAGGCGTTCCTCCACCGGATGCCTGGCCCGGCGGTCACCTCTTCTATATTTACCCCTAAGAAACTTAACACCAGCGCCGGGATGGCGAAGGCCAAGCCTAGAGACGCGATGATCAGATTGAGAGTGTTCGCACGCTTGTTCGCCGTCTCGGCCAACTCTTCAAGGTGTGCCGTGCGCCTCGCTAAGAGGTAGCCGTGCATCTCCCTCACTTGGCCGCTCACCTCTTGGTACAGGTGCTCCACCTGAAATATCTCGCGCCATTTCACGTAGACACGGTGATAGTGTTCCTGCTGCATCACCTGTGCGAAATACCCGCGCGCCGTGAACGTCAACAGCGAGTTTTGGATGTACTCGAAGGCCGCCGCGCGACTTTCCACCTCGCTCTGGGGCGTCCACTGCGCCGTGACTTCGCCTGATAGTTTCATGAGCGCGAATCTCTGATGCAGGGCCATCAGGAACAGGAGGAAATATTGACTGCGTAATTGATCGCGGAGGTTCGAACGGTAAAAATGCTTCGGCGCGTCAAACGCGACGAAGGTTCCGCCTTCGAGGGAGAAGGTAAACCACTGCTGTTCCGCGAACGGCAGCAGGGCGGGGTGTTCATCGACACGCTGGTCGAATGGATGGGGGCGGAAGTTTTGCTTGCTCCCGTGGAAGTTTCGGGCCTTGAATAATATCTGAGGGCGCTCGTCGTTCGGCACTTCATCAAGAAATAATGCGGCCCACGAAAGTAGCCGGCCGGGCACGTACACCTCCTTCCACCATTGAGACTGCTCGTCCGCCGGAGCTGCCGTCTTTAGAAAGGCGTTCAGAACTTCCTGGAAAATTCTGCCTTCCTCGGGGCGTTCATTTACGCCCCCCGCCAGAGATGGGAAAGTCGGCGAGAACCCCCGCTCACCCAGGCTCCGCTGCGAGTAGACTCTTATGTCTTGATAACCGTTCGATATACGGAAGGACCGTATAAAGTCCAGCCAATCGTCGAGTAATTGCAGGGTCGGCATAGCCCGCACGGTTAAGAGACCCACGCCGCTGCTGAACAGCGCGAGGTGAACGGCGAACTGCTTCCCCCTGATATCTCCGAAGTGGAAGGGGATCTTACGTCCCCTGACAGAGAGCGTCCATTCCACGTTGCGCATGAGACCCTGAATTTGTTGTTGATTGTCGCAGAGTTTCCACATGCGCGCCGTCGCGTACGTGTCGTCCGCCGGGTTCACATACCGGGCGACGTGGGACAGCATGTCGTGAGTAGGGAACCGGACCTCCTCCCACACATCCTTATTTGCAGACCCTGCCTTTGCTTGCTTCACGTGTTGGCTCAATTCATCGAACCTATGAGCGTCGAAAAGAAATGGGTAGACGAAGAACACGAATGAATCATCAGATACAATCATAGGTTGAGCCCTCCATGACACCTGTTCTCATGAGGCAGGCGGAGCATAAACTCCGGCGGTATCGCTATGACGATTGGCGCAGACAGGTTGACCACTGTCATTCAGTTGCTATCGCTGATTCTGCTCACAAACCTCCCAACCTGCGGTGATGCTGTTAGCGATGGGGTGGGAGCCGCGGGCGTTCCTAATCATCTGGCATGAGGCGTCTCCTATAGTGTGGGAGTTGGAGGGATGTTCTCTTTACTGGAAAGGTTTCACCACCATTTTAGAATATCAGCAAGTCGAGAATATGAGACTGAGCAGGGCAGAGATGTCTCGTCAGCAGATACAGGCAGCAGCGAAGCGCCACCATACTATTTGCCTAAAGGGCAACTGTCAATTCTGTTTATATCAACATCTTTACAAATAAAATTGGCTGAGAATCCTCCAAGTTTGATGTATCACAAAGGAGGTTATGAGCCATTAGAACCAATCTGATCGACTATACTTTTGGCTGGTAAGACACCAGGCACTCCGTAATGGATATTACGGAGTGCCTAGTGTGGAAGTGATTATTACCCTGCGAGAATTGAAGCGCGAGGAATTATGGCTGAGAAGTGAAGATAAAGGTCGTGGGACCCACCAGTGAATAGTCAACTTGCCGCTCTCACCTTCCTCAATCAACCAGTACGGTCTTCGTCTGCCTTGTACGTAGCCAGGGTAAAATAAGTAAGCGTCTCTTTTATATAAGGCTTCAGCCAATAAAAGGCATTCATGGGAGAGTCCGACGCACTCTAAGGCGAAGATTCGTCTTAGAGCCCATTCCGTTAGGTTGTCTACGGGCGGATCCCAGAATATATGAGGGCGTGGGTAATCAATCGTCGCAGGGCGTGGCCTATAGAGATTGTTTGGATGATGGATACCTTCACAGCACATCCGCCATAAGAGCAAGGCATTAGCCACAGGGCAGTTAGAATCCCAAGTTCAGAGCCGTCCGGCAAGTATGCCACCAGTGAACGAGGATCATCAGGATTGACAGAGAGAGTTAATCGCGTCCCGATAAGGTCTGGTGTGCGCGCAAGAACATCGTTCTGATAGCGAGCGCCCTCAAATTCGATATATGGCCTTCTCCCCTCCCTAATATTTCCCCAGGCTTGCGCCCGTGCATCTTTACTGTTAGTTTATGCATCTATTCACCCGTTATGCAAGCTTGGTGCATAACAGCGGGATTTCGAGCGATGCAGAAGACGAAGCGCCAGCAGAAGATTATGAGCCTCATCCGCGCGCGCCGCATCGGCACGCAGCAGGAGTTGACCGCGCTGTTGGAGCGCGCCGGGTTCGTGGCGACGCAGTCGAGCGTCTCGCGCGATCTGGAGGAGCTGGGCGTCGTCAAGCACAACGGCCACTACACGCTGCCGCGCGCGGCCGAAGGCGCGGCGGCGCGCGGGCTGCTCGGGCTCGACGCGGCGGGCGACTGTCTGGTGGTGGCGAAGTGTGAGCCGGGGCTGGCCTCGGCGGTGGCGGTCGCCATTGACCGCGCGGGGCTGGACGAGATCGTCGGCACGGTCGCCGGCGAGGACACGATCTTCATCGCCGTGCACGAGCGCAAGGCGCAGCGCGCGGTCATCAAGAAGGTGTGGGAGCTGTTTGATTAAGTAGACGGTAGACAGTAGTCAGTAGTCAGTAGGCTCCGCTTCGTGGGGCTTGACGCTGACAACCGACCTGTTCGCAGGCAAATGTTTTTCTACTGTCTACTGACTACTGTCTACTGAAAGGAACGGGTGTGACGGAGAAGATCAAGAAGGTCGTACTGGCTTACTCGGGCGGGCTCGACACGTCGGTGATGTTGCACTGGCTGCGGGCGAAGTACGGGTGTGAGGTCGTGTGCTACTGCGCGGACGTGGGGCAGGGCGAGGAGCTGGCGGGGCTCGAAGAGAAGGCGTTGAAGAGCGGCGCGTCGAAGCTCTACGTCGAAGACCTGCGCGAGGAGTTCGTCGAGGAGTACGTGTGGCCGGCGGTGAAGGCCAACGCCCTGTACGAGGGCGTCTACCTGCTCGGCACGAGCCTGGCGCGGCCCGTCATCGCGAAGCGGCAGATCGAGATCGCGCGGCGCGAGGGCGCGGACGCCGTGTCGCACGGGGCGACGGGGAAGGGCAACGACCAGGTGCGCTTCGAGCTGACCTACTACGCGCTGGAGCCGGACATCAAGGTCGTCGCGCCGTGGCGCGAGTGGGAGTTCAAGGGGCGGAGCGACCTCATCGCGTACGCGAAGGAGCACGACATCCCCGTCACGGCGACGGCCGAGAAGCCTTACTCGACCGACCGCAACCTGATGCACGTCTCCTACGAGGGCGGCATACTCGAAGACCCCTGGGCCGAGCCGCCCGCGGACATCTTCCAGATGACGGCCGCGCCGGAGAACGCGCGCGCGGAGGCGCAGTACGTCGTCATCGGTTTTGAGAAGGGCATACCCGTCAGCATCGACGGCGAGAGGCTGGGCGCGGTCGAGATTCTCTCCACGCTCAACCGCCTGGGCGGCGAGCACGGCGTGGGTCGCGTCGACCTGGTCGAGAACCGCTTCGTCGGGATGAAGTCGCGCGGCGTGTACGAGACGCCGGGCGTGACCGTCTTGCAGGCCGCGCACCGCGCGCTCGAATCGCTGACGCTCGACCGGGAGGTCTTGAGGATGCGCGACGCCTTGAGCCTGAAGTTCGCGGAGAGCGCGTACTACGGCTTCTGGTTCGCGCCCGAGTCGGAGCTGATGCGCGCGACCATCGACGCGACGCAGGAGCGTGTGACGGGCGAGGTCAAGTTGAAGCTCTACCGCGGCAACGTCATCGTCGCCGGAAGGCGTTCGCCGAACTCGCTCTACCAGGAGAAGCTCGCGACCTTCGAGGCCGACACGGTCTACAACCAGCGCGACGCCGAGGGCTTCATCAAGCTCAACGCGCTCCGCCTGCGCACGCTGAAGAAAGTGAGCAGTGAGCGGTGAGCGGTGAGCCGTTTTAAGGCAAGTGAGCGCGGCAGTATTTCTTTAAACTGCTCACCGCTCACCGCTCACCGCTTACTTCAGAAAGGATGCCGCCGATGGAAGAGACGGGGACGAAGGTGACGGTCGTGGAGGCCGACAAGATCGGGTCGGTCGTGTCGGGCTTAGGGCTCGGGCGGACGCTGGCCGCGGTGGGCGCGAGGCGGGCGGCGCGCGTGGGCGACGTGGTCGTGGTGCGCGCGCTGACCGACAGCGCCACCTACAACCAGCTCGAACTTCCCACGGGGCGCCTGGCGAAGATCAACCCCGGCGACGTGCTCGTCGGCGCGCTGGGGAGCCGGCGCGCGCTGAAGGGGTTCGTCGGCGACGTGCCGGCGGAGGCCGGCGCGGGCGACCGCCTGCACCTGCTCAACATGGGCGGCGTCATCGGCTTCTGCAAGGGGCACCACTCGTCTCTGAGCGACGCGATTGAGGTCGAGGTGCTCGGGTTCGTGGTCGACGAGGGCCAGCGGGTTCGGAACATCGCGGACGGCGCCCTGGCTTTGCGCGAGACGCTTCCCGAAGGGTGCGCGCCGCTCGTCATCGTGGCGGGCGCGTGCATGAACTCGGGGAAGACTTTCGCGGCGACGGAGATCGTGAGGCAGGCGACGCGGCAGGGGATGCGCGTGGCGGCGGCGAAGCTCTCGGGCGTGGCGGCGCTGCGCGACACGCTCAACATGGCCGACCACGGCGCGGTGGCGACGGCGAGCTTCCTCGACTGCGGGCTGCCCTCGACGGTCGGCGTCGGCGACCTCGCGCCCGTGGCGAAGGCCATCATCGCGCGCCTGAACGAGTCGGCGCCCGACCTCGTCGTCGTCGAGCTGGGCGACGGGATACTGGGCGGCTACTCGGTCGAGTCGGTCTTCGACGACGAGGAGCTGCGCGCGGCGACCGCCGCCGTCGTCTTCTGCGCGTCGGACTACGTCGGCGCGTGGGGCGGCATCGAGCTGTTCCGCCGCCGCGGCATCGACGTGGACGTGGTCGCGGGCTCGGTCACGGACTCGCAGATGGGCGAGGATTACATCGTGAATGAGCTGGGCGCGCCGGCCGGCAACGCCAAGCGCGACGGGGCGCGGCTCTTCGAGCTGATCCGCGCGCGCGTCGAGGCGGTCGCGCCGGCGGCGTACGCGTGAAGCCCTCTAGCGCCGCCGGCCCCGCAGCGCGACGGCGAGGCCGATGAAGATGAAGGTCAGGCCGACGAACAGGAAAGTCCTGTTGTTGCTGACGCCGATGGCGAGGAGCGCGATGCCGAGGACGATGAAGGGGGCGCCCGCCTTGCGCATGTAGTGGTAGTCTCCTGGCCCCCTTGCGTTCGGTCGTCCGCGCGGCTTTCAGGGGTCAGGTTGTTTACGGCCGCGCCGTCGAAATTGTTTCCGCGCCCTTCGCGCCGCTGAGACGTTCGGAGTGGAGAGAATGAGAATCAAGGTGGGCATCTTCGGCGGGTCGGGCTACGGCGGGGCGGAGCTTCTGCGGATACTGCTCTCCCACCCGCACGCGGAGGTCGCGCTGGTCACGGCGAACGAGCACGCGGGCAAGGCCGTGGGCGAAGTTCATAAGAACCTTTTCGGGCTGACCGACCTTCGGTTCGAGAAGGCGCCGGAGGACTTCGAGAGCCTTTCGGGCCTCGACTGCGTCTTCCTGGCGCTGCCGCACGGGCAGGCTTTGGAGGCCGCGCCGCGTCTGCCGACGGGCGTGAGGGTCATCGACCTGTCGGGCGACTTCCGCCTCGGCGACGCGGACGAGTTCAGGGAGCACTACGGGCGCGAGCACACGGCCGTCGAGCTTCAGCGCGAGTTCGTCTACGGCCTGACGGAGTTCAACCGCGAGCGGATTAAGAGCGCGCGGCTGGTAAGCAACCCCGGGTGCTTCGCTACGGCGACGCTGTTGGGACTCGGGCCGCTGGCCGCGTCGGGGGCGCTGAAGGGGCGGGTGGTGGTGGACGCGAAGACGGGCTCGTCGGGCTCCGGCGCGAAGCCCGCCGCGAACACGCACCACCCGCAGCGCTCCAACTCCTTCTACGCGTACAAGCCTTTCGCGCACCAGCACGTGCCCGAGATAGAGCAGGCGCTACGCGGCGTCGGCGCGGGAGGGCGCTGGTCGAGCGAGCTGGTGTTTATGACGCACTCGCTGCCGGTCGCGCGCGGCATCTTCGCCTCGATCTACGCGGAGCTGGCCGAAGGCAGCGAGATGACGGCCGAGCAGTTGAAGTCCGTTTACGCGGACTTCTACGGCGGCTCCTTCTTCGTCCGCCTCGTCCCGGGCTCGCCCGACATCAACTGGGTGAAGATGACGAACTTCTGCGACATAGGCTTCGCCGCGCGCGGCCGGCAGGTCGCCGTCTTCGCCGCGCTCGACAACCTCGTCAAGGGCGCGTCCGGGCAGGCCGTGCAGAACATGAACCTGATGTTCGGCCTCGAAGAGAAGACGGGGCTGTTGCTCGTCGGCGGGAATCCGTAAGGATAATTTGAAATTTGAAATTTCAAATTTGAAATTGCTTTAGTGATGACGATGACACGGAAGACGGCCAGCTTTTTCGAAGCAATCGCGGCGCGCGAGGAGGAGTTCCAGCTCGCGACGTATAAGAAGTTCCCGTTCGCGCCCGTGCGCGGCGACGGCGCGTGGGTGGAGACGAGCGAGGGCGAGCGCTTCCTCGACCTGTACGGCGGGCACGCGGTGTGCGCGACGGGGCATTGTCACCCGCGGGTGGTGGAGGCCCTGCGCGAGCAGGCGGGGCGGCTGCTCTTCTACTCGAACGTCGTCTACTCGGAGGTGCGCGCCGACGCGGCGGAGCGGCTGGTCGGGTGCGCGCCCGCGGAGATAACGAAAGCCTTCTTCTGCAACTCGGGGACGGAGGCGAACGAGAACGCGATGCGGATGGCGCGCATGAAGACGGGGCGCGAGCGCGTCATCACGTTCACGGGCGGCTTCCACGGGCGCACGGCCGATTCCATCAGCGCGACCTTTCTGGGTAAGTACCGCGAGATAGGGAGGCCGAACGTGCCGGGCCACCTGTGCGCGGAGTTCGGCTCGGCCGAGACGGTCGCGGCGCTGGCCGACGAGACGGTCGCGGCCGTGATGCTTGAGCCGGTGCAGTCGATGGCGGGCGTGACGACGGCGCCGCCGGAGTTCTTTCGGGAGTTGAGGCGCCTGTGCGACGAGCGCGGGATGCTGCTCATCTTCGACGAGGTGCAGACGGGCGTGGGCCGCACGGGCTCCTGGTTCTTCGCGGGGAGCGGGGCGGCGGGCGGGGTCGTGCCGGACGTGATTACGCTGGCGAAGGCCCTGGGGAGCGGCGTGCCGGTGGGCGCGTGCCTCACGAACGAGGGCGTGGCGTCGGCGATTAAGGAGAACGACCTGGGCACGACCTTCGGCGGCGGGATGCTGGCGATGGCGGCCGTCGTGGCGACGCTCGAAGCGATAGAGGCGGACGGGATGTTGGGGAACGCGCGCGCCGTCGAGTCTTTCCTGCGCGAGAGCCTGGAGGGCGTGCCGGGCGTCGCGGGCGTGCGCGGCGTCGGGCTGCTGCTCGGGATAGAGTTCGACGGGCCGGTCGCGGGGAAGGTCAACAAGGCTCTGCTCGAACGGCGCATCATCACGGGCACTTCGAGCGACCCGAAGGTTCTGCGCCTGCTCCCGCCGCTCTGCGTGACGAGGGATGAGGCGGGGTTGTTCGTCGGGGCGCTGCGGGAAATCGTGACGGAACTGTAGTGCTCGGCTTTTCCGTCCGTCTTGAGGTTGACGAGGGGGGCGGTTCACCACAGAGACACAGAGGGCTCAGAGGGGGCACAGAGTTAAGACGAGCCTCTGTGCAACCTCCGTGTCCTCTGCGTCTCTGTGGTGAATCCTCTTACGCCACGCACGACGTTGAGCTGAAACAGTCTGAACCGATGAGGCACTTTCTGACGACCGCCGAGTGGGCGCGCGAGGAGCTTGAGGGCTTGCTCGAAGCGGCCGCGCGTTTCAAGCGGGGCGAGGACACGTCGAAGCCGCTCGAGGGCCGCTCGGTGGGGCTCGTCTTCTTCAACCCGAGTCTGCGGACGCGCGCGTCGATGCAGGTCGGCGTGTACGAGCTGGGCGGGAACGCCGTCGTGCTGGAGCCGGGCGGGACGAGCTGGACGCTGGAGCACCGCGAGGGCGTGGTGATGGACGGCGACAAGACCGAGCACGTCAAGGAGTTCGTGCGCGTGCTCGCGCGCTACTGCGGAGCCATCGGCGTGCGCACCTTCGCCGCGCTCAAGGACTGGAAGGAGGAGCGGCAAGACCCCGTGCTCGCCGCCTTCGCGAAGTACTCGGACGTGCCGGTCGTCAACCTGGAGTCGGCGATGCACCACCCGTGTCAGGCGTTGGCCGACATGCTGACCGTGCGCGAACGCTTGGGCGAGGGGAGGAAGCGCGTGCTGCTGACGTGGGCGTGGCACCCGAAGCCCCTGCCGATGGCCGTGCCGAACAGCTTCGCGCTCGCGGCGGCGCAGATGGGTCACGACCTGACCATCGCGCACCCGCCCGGCTACGAGCTGGACGAAGACCTGATACGCGAGATCAACTCGCGCGCCTTCGACGCCGGCTCCACCGTGAGCGTGACGCGCGACGTGGAGGAGGCTTTCGACGGCCAGCAGGTCGTCTACGCGAAGAGCTGGGGGAGCAAGGAGTTCTACGGCAGCCCCGCCGACGACGTCGAGGAGCGCGCGCCCTACCGCGGCGAGTGGATCGTGGACGCGGCGAAGATGGCGCGCACCGACGGCGGCCTCTTCATGCACTGCCTGCCCGTCCGCCGCAACTGCATCGTCACCGACGAAGTGATCGATTCGCCCGCCTCCGTCGTCATCGACGAGGCCGAGAACCGCCTCCACGTGCAGAAGGCCGTCATGGCGGAACTGTTGAAGTAGGGGGGGTGGGTGTCGGGTGTCGGGTTTCGGGTTAAGGCGAGTTGCTTTTAACCCGACGCCCGAAACCCGACACCCAACACCCTTTCACCGGAGGTGAAAGCGTGAGCCGGGAAAGACTAGACCTTCTGCGCGAGGCGCTGCCCTACATCCAGCGGTTCAAGGGCAAGACGTTCGTGGTGAAGCTGTCGGGGAAGGTGACGGAGGAGCCGGGGAACCTCGCGTCGCTCGCCGAGGAGCTGGCGCTGATGCACCAGGTCGGCATACGCATCTGCGTCATCCACGGCGGCGGGAAGCAGTTGACCGAGCTGGCCGAGCTGATGGGCGTCGAGCAGACGATCATTAACGGCCGCCGCGTCACCGACGACGCGACGCTCGACATGGCGAAGATGATCTTCGCCGGCAAGATCAACACGGACATCCTCGCCGCCCTGCGCCAGCGCGGGGTGCACGCCGTCGGACTCTCGGGCGTGGACGGCAACATCGTCGTCGCCGAGCGCCGCCCGCCCAGAGACATCCTCAACCAGGAGACGGGCGAGAGCGAGCGCGTGGACTTCGGCCACGTCGGCGACGTGGTCGAGATAGACGACCGCCTGCTGCGCGTGCTCCTCGACCACGACTACCTGCCGGTCGTCTCGTCGCTCGGGGCGGACGCCGAGGGGCGCGTCTTCAACATCAACGCCGACACCATCGCCGCCGAGATCGCCGTCCGGCTCGAAGCCGAGAAGCTGGTCATGCTCTCGGACGTGGACGGCATCTACCTGCGCCCCGGCGAGCAGGCGACGAAAATCTCGCGGCTCACGGCCGCCGAGGTCGAGGCGCTCATCCGCGACGGCGTCGCCACCGGCGGCATGATCCCCAAGCTCCAGAACATCACCGAACTCCTCCGCCGCGGCGTCCGCAGCGCCCACATCATCAAGGGCTCGCTACGCAACGCCCTCCTCTCCGAAGTCTTCACCGACGAGGGGACGGGCACGATGATTATTGCCTGAAGGCAGTAGACAGTAGACAGTAGTCAGTAGAAAAGATAAGCGGCGCGTCTCAGCCTTCGGGCCGGGCGCGCCGCCTGATTTTCTGCTGACTACTGTCTACTGCCTACTGCCTACTTCAATAACTCCCCCTGTCCTTCATACGGATCAGCTCTTCGACGGTGGGCGAGTTGCCGCCCGACTTGACGCGGCGGATGAAGTCGGGGTTGACGCCGTGGTCGCGCATGCGGACGAGGCTCTCGGCGGGGAGGCGCGAGTAGCCGAGGTCGCGCAGCTCGCGGATGAAATCGACCGTGACGCCGTGGTCGCGGACGCGGACGAGCTGTTCGAGCGAGAGCGAGTCGTAGCCTTCGGCGCGCATCTCCTTGATGAAGTCGGAGGTGACGCCGTGGTCGCGGATGCGGACGAGACCTTCGAGCGTGGGGGTCTCGAAGCCGGCGGCCCGCACCTCGCGGATGAAGGAGGGGGTGACGCCGTGGTCGCGCGTCTTCACCAGCACGTCGGCCGGGAGGTCTCGGAAGCCCGCGTCGCGCAGCCCGCCGATGTATTCGAGGCTGACGCCGTGGTCGCGCATCCGCACGAGCGACTCGACTGAGCCGAGCCGGTAGCCCAGCTCCCTCAGGCCGCGCACGTAGTCTTCGCGCACGCCGTGGTCGCCCATGCGGACGAGCTGGTCGGCGGTCGGGCGCTCGTAGCCGGAGGACTTCAGCTCGTCGAGCAGCGCGAGGCCGACTTCGGCCAACGCGAGCCGGAAGAGCTGCCGCGCGTCGGGCGTGCCGACGCCGCGGCGCGTAAGCTCGGCGGCGAAGCCGGGGTCGGGGATGAAGTTGAAGTGTCCCGAGCCGTTGCCCTGCCGGAACCAGCCCTCGCAGGCGAACGTGCCCGCGTCGCGCCGCAGGTCGAAGCGGACGTTGGTGCCCGAGGCGGAGAGGGCCTGCTCGCGCGTCAGCCCTTGCAGCGATTCGGGCGCGACGTTGCGGGTCGTGTTCCAGCTGCCCCCGTGCCAGCGGCCGTCCTCGCCGCGCCGGCCCTCGTCGTAGCGCAGCGTCAGCGAAGTCTTCCCCTCGTCGGTCTTGTACTCGACGAGCCACTGCCCCTCGAAGCGCTCGCCCTGCGCGCGGGCGTCGGGCGCGAGACGTTGCGCGAGCGGCGCGGAGAGTGCGAGCGCGGCGAGCGCGCAGATTAAGAACGCGAGCCGGGCCGCGCGTGCGCGCGCGGGACGAAGGTTCTGCCACTCCATGTCGGTCTCTCCTGTTCGGACGGATTTGCGGGCGGCAGGCCGGGAACACAGACTCGGCCTTTTGAAGGGAACAGACCGCCGCGTACCTGTTGGTGGCAGGAAGCCGGCGCAGGTTTCAGTTTTTTCGAGGGCGCGGGCCGAACTCTTTGAAGAAGAGTCTGCGGCGCGCGTCCTCACTCGTGCCTCTTCGGGCGTTTGAAGTAGTAGACGGAGGTCGCCTTGCCGTCGCCGTCTTCGAGGTGGAGGTTGGTCTGGATGGCAGTCAACTCCCAGCCGTCCTCGCCGAGCTTGACGAGCGCGTTGCCGAGCGCGTCCTCCTCAGTCCCGCCCTCGATCTCCTCGGAGCCTTCGGGCAGGTAGCGCACGTAGGCCGCGGGCACGCGCGGGGACGAGGAGAAACCCTTCTGGTGATAGCGGAAGCCGCTGATGAAGCAGTACTCCCACTTCTGCGGCAGGGGCGGCGAGGGCGCGGCCTCCTCCTTCGCGCCGGGCGCCTGCGCGCGCTCTTCGGCGGCGCCCGCGCCGGGCGGGAGCTTGATGACGGGGCCTGCGGCCGGGCCTTGCGGCCTGCGCTGCGGCTCGGGCTGCGCCGACTGCGCGAGGGCGGCGGGCGCGAGTGCGAGGGCGAAGGCGAGCGCACGCACAACCTGTCCTGCTTTCATTTCGATTGCACCCCTTTCGGATGAGAGAATCAAAGGCGTCGTCTCGGTCAAACACGCGCGGCGCGGCGGCCGGTGCCGGAATGTTAAGCGATGGGCAGGAAGAATTTGAAATTTGAAATTTCAAATTTGAAATTAAAACCCGGGGGCGGGCCGTGCCGTTTCGCGCGGCGGCTTCTGCGCGAGTGGCGGCAGAGGGGCTGGCCCCTGCGCGGCGAGCGCGTGGTGGTCGCCGTCTCGGGCGGCGCCGACTCGACGGCGCTGCTGCTCGCGCTCGAAGAGCTGAGGCGCTTACGCCTGCTCGGCTTGGATGTGACGGCGGCGCACCTGGACCACGGGCTGCGCGGCGAGGAGGGCGCGGGCGACGCGCGCTGGGTGGAGGCGCTCGCGCGCGGGTGCGGCTTCGAGTGCGTCGCGGGTCGCGCGTCCGTGTCGGAGAGGGCGCGGGAGGCACGCGAGAATCTTGAGCAGGCGGCGCGGCGCGCGCGCTACGAATTCCTCGCGGGGGCGGCGCGTGCGTGCGGCGCTCGCGCGGTGCTCGCGGCGCACACGCTCGACGACCAGGCCGAGACCGTCCTGCTCCGTCTGCTGCGCGGGAGCGGCGCCGAAGGGTTGGGCGGGATGACGCACGAGCGCACGCTCGAAGCGGGCGGCGGAGTCTACCTGCGCCGGCCGCTCTTAAACTGGGCGCGGCGCGCGGACACCGAGGGCTACTGCCGCGAGCGCGGCGTCGAGTTCCGCTCCGACGCGATGAACGAGGACGAACGCTTCGCGCGCGTGCGCGTGCGGCGCAGGCTCCTGCCGCTGCTCGAAACCTTCAACCCGCGCGCGGCCGAGGCCCTTGCGCGCGCGGCCTCGCTCCTGCGCGAAGACTCCGCCGCGCTCGACGGACTCGCCGCCGCGCTGCTCGAAGAGGCGCGCGCCGGGGCCGTGACGAATGACGTGGGAGAGGCCGCGGGGCCGTGCGCGTGGCCGCTCAAAGTCGATGCCCTCGCGCGCGCGGCGCCCGCGCTCAGGCGCCGCGCGCTGCGTCTGTGGCTCGCGGGCTCGCGCGGCGACCTGCGCCGCCTGTCGCGCGCGCACCTGCTCGGCGTCGAACGCCTGCTCGAAGGCGAGCGCGGCGGCCGCGTCGCCGAACTCCCGGGCGGCTCCCGCGTCGAACGCCGCCGCGGCCTCCTCCACTTCCGCCCCGGCGCGGGGGCCGAAGGCGAGGCCGGAGCGTAGGTTCACCGCCTCGACTCCTTGACCTTGACGCTCCGGCGGGGCGGGCGTATAAGTCGGCTGTCGCGCGCAGCGCCCTTACCTCAAGTGTCGGTCGTCATGGGCTCCGCCGGGTTCACCAACCTCTCGGAAAGGAGAGACGCCGTGAACGCTCACACATTTCGCTCGATGCTCCGCCGCCAGAATGTCATTCCCTTAACATTCTTCTTCCTGCTCGCGGTCATCGTCGCCTGCGGGTTCACGGCCGGTACGATGCAGCCGTCCGCGGAAGCGAGCGTTGGCAACGGACGGGAAAATCAGATCCCCTCTGAGTTTGATAACCCGAACCCCGAAAAAGAGTTCAACGACGACGACCTGAAGGTGAAAGACCAGAAGAAGCCGCGCGGTCAGTGGAATTTCAGTCTCGGAATCGACACGGAGCAGTTCTACGACCCCTCGGTGCCGGTGGCCGTCAGCATCGTTCAATCATTGTCGGGGAGAGGGAAATATGCGGGGGTGGTGAAAGTCAAAAGGCTGGAGGTCAAGAACAGGAGTTCTAAGGCCGTCAACTCCGTGCAACTCAGGTGGAAGATATTTAGCTTCAACGACCCGTCGAAGGTGTTGCTGGAAGGCACGCTCCCCTTCGTCAACTTCTGGGCGGAAGCCGACAACTCTAAGGTCATCGAAATCCCGACCGTCTACCCCGTCCATCTCTTCAACCCTCTGGCGAAGGGCGGCGAACTCAACGGCCGGTTCAAGTTAATGATAGGGGTGCAGGAGGCGCGTTTCGCCGACGGCTCCCTCTGGAGACGACAGGCGCCGGCAGTCTCGTTGAATTTTCTCTACTATGACCAGCCTGTCGCCGGTCGTTTCCCGAGGCTCGCCTCAATAAGCTCGATCCTTCCCTCTTTGTGGGCAGACCCAGGTATTGCTCGTGCTATCTTCAGACCGTGCGAAGCAAAGCCGAGGCCGTCCGCCTCGGCTTTCTCTTTTATGTCGTTTTCGGTCTTCATGGGCTCCGCCGGGCTCACCAACCTCTCGGAAAGGAGAGACGCCATGAACGTTCACAGCTTCCGCTCGATGCTCCGCCGCCAAAATGTTGTCACCTTCACTTTCTTCTTCTCGCTCGCGGTCATCGTCGCCTGCGGGTTCACGGCCAGTACCATGCAGTCGCCCGCGGAGGCGAGCGTCGGTCAGGGACGCGGCAACCAGCTCCCCCCTGAGTTCGCTAACCAGGCCGCCGAAGACGCCAAGAAAGATTTCAACGACGACGACCTGAAGGTGAAAGACCAGAAGCCGCGCGGCAAGTTGGCCATCGTTCTTGAGACCGACATGGATCAGTTCAACGATGCCTCGGTGCCGGTGGCCATCGGCACAATTCAATCGTTGTCCGGGGGCGGGAAATACGCAGGGGTTGTGAAAATTAAAAGGCTGGAGATTAAGAACCGGAGTTCCAAGGCTCTCAACTCGGTGCAGCTTTGTTGGGAGATAGTCAGCCTCGACAACCCGACGAAGGTCTTGCTGGAAGGTGCCATCCCGTTCGTAAACTTCTGGGCGGAAGCCAATAGCTCCAAGGTCATAGAGATTCCGACCATCTACCCTGCCCTGTTCTTCAAGCCTCTGGCGAAAGACAACGAGTTGAACGGCCAGTTCCAATTAACGATAGGCGTTAAAGAGGCGCATTTTGCTGATGGTTCCTTCTGGAGACGACAAGAGGTAATGACCGGATCGAATGCCCCTTACTTCGATTGGACGCTTTCTAAACAGTTTCCTTCCCTTGCCTCAATTCTTCCTGACATCCCTCCACCAACATGGCCGGATAACAGGCGGGGTAAAATAACGCCGTGCCAAGCAGCGCCGAGGTCATCCGCCTCGGCTTTTTATTTCATTCGATTTCAAATTACTTCATGCAAAGACGACGCGACGACTGTCATTGATTTTGATACGGGGAAACAAAGCTGCGGTGGTTATTCACCCGGGCAAGCCTGCTACTCAGATTGTAGCGCCGATGGATGGTGCACCGTTTACAGAGTGCCGGGTGGCAGGTGTAGCAGTCCGACGGCCACGCCGCCCACGCCGACGCCGACGGCGACGCCGACGCTCACGCCCTGCACGCCGCCGGATGCGCAACCCAACCCCTGCTGCACACCGGAGCCCTACACGCCCCCCTCGCCTCGATACCGTCTTGCCGCTGGAACTGTCGGGCCGGCGAAGCTTGACGCCCCTCGGCGGCGGGCGTATAAGTCGGCTGTCGCGCGCAGAGCCCCTTACCTCAAGTGTTGGTCGTCATGGGCTCCGCCGGGTTCACCAACCTCTCGGAAAGGAGAGACGCCGTGAACGCTCACACATTTCGCTCGATGCTCCGCCGCCGGAACGTTGCCCCCTTCACTTTCTTCTTCTCGCTCTCGGTCATCGTCGCCTGCGGGTTCACGGCCAGCACCATGCAGCCGCCCGTGGAGGCGAGCGTCGGTCAGGGACGCGGCAACCAGCTCCCCCCTGAGTTCGCTAACCAGACTGCCGAAGACGCCAAGAAAGATTTCAACGACGACGACTTAAAGGTGAAAGGAGAAAAGCCACGCGGTAAATGGGGATTCACGACTGTGCTTGACAGGAGCCAGACGGAAAGCGATACGACCCCGGTAGTTGTCGTCGGCATTCAATCGTTGTCCGGTGGGGGAATGCACTTGGGCATAACGAAAATTAAAAGGATTGAAGTAAAGAACAGAAGCCCCAAGATCGTCAACTCGGTACAACTCAGGTGGACGTTAGCCCCCCTCGATGACCCCGAGAAGGTCTTGTCGGAGGGTGCCACGCAGTTCGCCAACATCTGGGTCGAGGCGAATAGCTCAAAGGTGGTAGAAATCCCCACCCTGTACCCCGCCCTGCTACTCAAGTCATTGGCGAAGGATGGCGAACTGAATGGAAGATTCAAGCTAACGGTAGGTGTGCAGGAGGCACGCTTCGCCGACGGCTCCCTCTGGAGGCGGCAGGAGACCGCCGCCTACCTTAAATTTCTTGACCCTTATCGAGCGCTTGATAGGAGGTTCCCATCGCTCGCATCTCTAGCGCCCGGCATTGTTCCTCCCCGAGCGGGCACAGGTGACGGGCAGATTGGCACTTCGCCGTGTGTGCTAGGGTCGAGGTCAACTTCCTCGGCCTTTTTTTTTGCCGCGATACGAACTCTATCTTGTCTCCCAAACACGGCCGTTTATGAAGACGCGGAGGGGAGGAGGAGCTGTTCGGATCCCGAATTCAATATAGCTTGCTACTCAGAGTGTAGCTCCACGAGTTATTGCATTACCTGGTCAAAAGACGGGCCATGTGACCCGACGCCGACGCCCACGCCCACGCCGACGGCGACGGCGACGGCGACGCTCACGCCCTGCACGCCGCCGGATGCGCAGCCCAACCCCTGTTGCACACCGGAGCCCTACACGGTTTTCCCCGCCGAGACCCAGCTTTGCCGTTGGAACTGCGGCCCCGACCGGTGCCCGACGGGGACGGCCTTCACCGACGGCTGCGTCAGTGTGCCCAACGACGGCGCAACGGTCTGCGAAGACGGGTACGAATGGACTTCCAAGGAGGGATACGGCGCGCTCTGCTGCCCGACGCAGCGCAGCCCTTGCGCCGTCTACCTCGGCATCAGTGAGGAGGAGTTGCAGGAGAGGATGCGAGACTGCTTCGAGCGGGCCGACGGGAGCAGTTGGCTGCCCGTGCCCAACTGCCGGTGCGGCCCGTACTCGCCCGTGCTGGTGGACGTGCGCGGTGACGGCTTCGCGCTCACCGACGCCGCGGGCGGCGTCCGCTTCGACCTCGACGCCGACGGCCGCCCCGAACAACTCGCCTGGACGGCCCCCGGCTCCGACGACGCCTGGCTCGCCCTCGACCGTAATGGGAACGGGGCGATTGACAGCGGGCAGGAGTTGTTCGGTAACTTCACGTCGCAGCCCTCACCGCCCGCCGGGCAGGAGTACAACGGCTTCCTCGCGCTGGCGGAATACGACAAGGCGGCGCAGGGCGGGAACTCCGACGGCGTGATCGACGCGCGCGACGCGGCCTTCTCCTCGCTGCGGCTGTGGCGGGACGCCGGCCACGACGGCGTGTCCCAATCCGGAGAGTTGCACACGCTCCCCGAACTCGACGTGACCCGCATCCACCTCGACTACAAGGAGTCGAAGCGCGAGGACGGGTACGGCAACCGGTTCCGCTACCGTGCGAAGGTGGACGACGCGCGCGGGGCGAAGGTGAACCGCTGGGCATGGGACGTGTTCCTCACGTCCGCCCCGTGAATTACCCTCCCGCGCTGTCGAAAGAAGGCCGCCCGCTGATAGTACGCGCGTCGGCGGGCGGCCTTTTCGGGGAAATAGGTTGAAAATGGCGGCGGCCGAACCTACAATCGGGGGGGCGCCCGCGCGCCGTGCGAGGGCGCAACGGCGCGCGCGCCGTGGGCATCCAAACGAAGCCCCGCCGCCGTATAAAAACAGTGGCTCGCTCCCTTCGGAGTCGGCGGCCGGGCGGCGGTTCGAGGGGTTCGGGCGGGGAGCGACAAAAGGCGCCTGATGCGTTATCATCGGCGTCGGAGGCGTAGAAGATTTTGAATTCCACTGCGAGACAACTAATTTTCTGGGTGCTCATCCTGGTCGGCGCCGTGATGCTCTACCAGTTCGTGACGAACCGGACGGCGAAGAACGCGCAGGAGAAGAACATCACCGAACTGCGGACGTTCATCAACGACGCCAAGATCGAGAAGCTGACCATCAAGCCGACCGAGGCCGTCGCCGTCGAGAAGGGCACGAAGGCCGAAATTCACACCAAGCTCGGCAACTCGGACCAGCAGAACGAGCTGATGAACCTCGCCGCGGCGAAGGGCATCGCCGTCGAGGACGAGACCGCCGCGGGCAACAGCGCCTTCTGGTCGATCCTGATGTGGTGGGGGCCTGTCCTCCTCCTCGTCGGCTTCTGGATCTTCATGCTGCGGCAGATGCAGTCGGGCGGCAACAAGGCGCTCTCCTTCGGCAAGTCGCGCGCGAAGCTCCTGAACAACCAGCAGAAGCGCGTCACCTTCAAGGACGTGGCCGGCGTGGACGAGGCCAAGGAGGAGCTCCAGGAGATCATCGAGTTCCTCAAGGAGCCGCAGAAGTTCCAGAAGCTCGGCGGCCGCATCCCGAAGGGCGTGCTCCTGGTCGGCCCCCCGGGCACGGGCAAGACGCTCATGGCGCGGGCGGTGGCGGGCGAGGCCAACGTCCCGTTCTTCTCCATCTCGGGCTCCGACTTCGTCGAGATGTTCGTCGGCGTCGGCGCCTCGCGCGTGCGCGACCTCTTCGAGCAGGGCAAGAAGAACGCGCCGTGCATCATCTTCATCGACGAGATCGACGCGGTCGGCCGTCACCGCGGCGCCGGCCTCGGCGGCGGCCACGACGAGCGCGAGCAGACCTTGAACCAGCTCCTCGTCGAGATGGACGGCTTCGAGTCGAACGACGGCGTCATCATCATGGCCTCGACCAACCGGCCTGACGTGCTCGACCCGGCGCTCTTGAGGCCCGGCCGCTTCGACCGCCGCGTCGTCGTGCCGCGCCCGGACGTGCGCGGCCGCGAGGGCATCCTCAAGGTTCACACGCGCAAGATTCCGCTCGGCGAGGACGTCGAGATCAGCGTCATCGCGCGCGGCACGCCGGGCTTCACCGGCGCAGACCTCGCCAACCTCGTCAACGAGGCGGCGCTCAACGCGGCGCGCTACAACAAGAAGATCGTCAACATGGCGGACTTCGAGTTGGCGAAGGACAAGGTGCTGATGGGCGCCGAGCGCAAGTCGATGGTCATCACCAACGAGGAGAAGCGCGTCACCGCCTACCACGAGGCCGGCCACACGCTCGTCGGCCTCAAGGTGCCGAACGCCGACCCCGTCCACAAGGTGACCATCATCCCGCGCGGCATGGCGCTGGGCGTGACGCAGCAGTTGCCGGAGGGCGACCGCCACAACTACACGAAGGAGTACCTGCTCGGCCAGATCGCCATCCTGATGGGCGGCCGCATCGCCGAAGAGGTCTTCCTCGGCAGCATCACCACGGGCGCGTCGAACGACATCGAGCGCGCGACCGAACTGGCCCGCGCGATGGTCTGCGAGTACGGCATGTCGAACCTCGGGCCGCTCACCTTCGGCAAGAAGGAGGAGCAGATTTTCCTCGGCCGCGAGATATCCCAGCACCGGGACTTCTCGGAGGACACGGCGATCAAGATTGACCAGGAGGTCAAGAAGCTCGTCGGCGACCAGTACGAGCGCGCGCGCGGCATCATCGAGGAGAACCGCGACACGATGATCCGGCTGGCCGAGACGCTGCTCGACCGCGAGACGCTCGACGCCGTCCAGATTCGCCGCATCATCGCGGGCCTGTCGCTGGACGACGACGACCCCTCGTCGCACAAGGACGACTCCGACCGGCCGCAGCTCAAGGAGCCGGCCGCCAACCCGCTCAAGCCGATCCTGCCCCCCATCACGGGCGGCAACCCCGCGCCGGCCTAAAGGCGCCGGAGGGGAAGGTCAAAAGGGGAAGGGGATTAAACCTCTTCCCCTTTCTCTTTTGACGCAAGGGGCTCGGGCGAAGGGAGCGTCTCCTCACTTTCGCCCGTTCGGTTTTTCTGTTAAGTAAGCAGGCATGATTGTCGCCCTGACGAGGCAGCCGGCCGCCGCGCTGGACGCGTGCGAGCTGACGTACAGGGAGCGCGAGCCGATTGACGCGGCGGCCGCCGCCGCGCAACATCGCGCTTATTGCGAGGCGCTTCGCGCGTGCGGCGCGGGCGTCGTCACGCTGCCGCCGGCCGAGGGGCTGCCGGACAGCGTCTTCGTGGAAGACACGGCGGTCGTGCTCGACGAGGTCGCGGTGCTCACGCGCCCGGGCGTCGAGTCGCGGCGCGGCGAGGTGGGGCTGATCGAGCCGGAGGTGGCGCGGCTCCGCAGCGTAGTGAGGGTCGAGCCGCCGGCGACGCTCGAAGGCGGCGACGTGCTGCGCGTCGGGCGGACGCTCTACGTGGGGCTCTCGCCGCGTACGAACGCGGAGGGCGCGAACGCGCTGCGCCGGCTCGCCGCGCCGCACGGCTACGAGGTCTCGACGGTCGAGCTGCGCGGCTGCCTGCATTTGAAGACCGGCTGCTCGGGGCTCGACGACGCGACGGTGCTCGTCAACCCCAACTGGGTGGACGCCGCCGTCTTCCGCGGGCTCGGGGTCGTACACGTCGACGCGTCCGAGCCCTGGGCGGCGAACGTCTTGGGCGTGGCCGGCTCGGTCTGCGTGAGCGCCGCGTTCCCGCGCACGGCCGAGGCGCTCGCGGCGCGCGGGTACGACGTGCGCGCCGCCGAGGTCTCCGAGTTCGCGAAGGCCGAGGGCGGGATGACCTGCATGAGCCTTCTCTTCCGACAGCCCTGAGCTTCGGCGCCCGAGCATGGAAAAGAGTTCAGACAGGACGAACGTCGGCGCGCGCGAGTGGAGGCTCCCGCGCAGGAGCCTGCCGCTGGGCGCGCGCACGCTCGTCATGGGCGTCATCAACCTCACGCCCGACAGCTTCAGCGACGGCGGCCGCTACTTCACCGGCAAGCGCGCGTGGCAGAACGCCGAGCGGATGGCGCTCGACGGCGTGGACATCATCGACATCGGCGGCGAGTCTTCGAGGCCGGGCGCCGGCCCCGTCACGGCGGAGGAGGAGATGCACCGCGTCGGGAAGTACCTCGACATCATGATCAAGATCACCGCGTACCGCGGCCCGTACTCCGTCGATACCACGAAGGCGTCGGTCGCGCGCGTCGCGCTCGAAGCGGGCGTCGAGATCGTCAACGACATCTCGGGGCTGCGCTTCGACCCCGCGCTCGCAGAGGTCGCGGCCCGGTACGACGCCGGCCTGATCCTGATGCACTCGCGCGGCACCTTCGAGACCATGCACAGGCAGGAGCCGGTCGAAGACATCCTCAAGGAGGTCTCCGACGGCTGGCGGCGGAGCATCGGGGAGGCCGAGCGCCGCGGAGTCCGCCGCGAGAAGATTGTGCTCGACCCCGGCATCGGCTTCAGCAAGACGCAGAGGCAGAACGTCGAGCTGCTCGCGAAGCTGGACGTGCTGGCGCGCGACTTCGCGGACTTCCCGCTGCTCGTCGGCACCTCGCGCAAGTCCTTCGTCGGCCACCTGCTCGGGGGCGCGCCCGTCAACAAGCGCGTCCACGGCACGATGGCGAGCGTCGCCGCCGCGGTGCTGCGCGGCGCACACATCGTCCGCGTCCACGACGTGCGCGCCGCCGTCGAGACCGTCAAGGTGATAGACGCGATAAGAGCCGTGAGCCGCGAGCCGTGAGCCGTAAACCGTGACAAGATAAGACGGGCTTTCTCTCGTCACGGTTTACGGCTCACGGCTCACGGCCTTATTCTTGTCACGGTTCACGGTTCGCGGTTTACGCCCTTTGCTTCATGTGCTACGGTCAAATCGATGCTGCTGAGTAAGAGACTTTTACGCGCGGCCGCGCTCGCCGGGCTCGTCGTACTCGCGTCGGGCTGGCGCGGCTGCTACAAGCCGGTGACGAAGTCGGGGCTGCCCGGCCACGTCAAGACGGTCGCCGTGCCCGCCTTCCAGAATCAGGCGCTGCGCTACAAGATCGAGTCGCGCTTCACCGACTCCGTCATGCGCGAGATTCTGCGGCGCGGGAAGGGCCTGCGCGTGCAGAGCGAGACGAAGGGCGCCGACGCCGTCGTGGACGGCACCATCAAGAGCTTCGCCTTCTACGGCGTGCTGCTCGACACGCGCGGGCGCGCGCGCATCTTCGAGGTGACGATCACGGCCGCCGTCACCGTCCGCGACCAGGTCACCAACCGCGTCCTCTACGACAACCAGGACTACGTCTACCGCGGCGAGTTCGAGTTCACCGACGACCCGCGCTCCTTCTTCAACGAGGAAGACCCCGCGGTCGAACGCCTCTCGCGCAGCTTCGCCGAGAGCCTCGTCTCCACCCTCGTCAACGGCTTCGGGGTGAATGAAGACCAGTAGTCAGTAGCCGGTAGCCGGTAGTCAGTAGGGCTTCGCCCCACGGGCGCTGACGCTGACATTCGCACGTTTCGTTACTGACCGGTTTTCTACCGACTGCTGACTACTGTCTACCGGCTACTGCT
This sequence comes from Pyrinomonadaceae bacterium, assembly GCA_036389235.1. Lineage (GTDB taxonomy): Bacteria > Acidobacteriota > Blastocatellia > Pyrinomonadales > Pyrinomonadaceae > QHXN01. The sequence goes on from DASVQJ010000053.1 coordinate 26,450, forward strand.
TATGTCCACGCTCACGCGCGAAGAGCTTTGGCGGGAGTTGAAGGCGGGGAAGGTCGGGCCGCTCTACCTTCTGTTCGGGCCGGAGGACTATCTGCGGGACGCGGCGGCGCGCGCGGTGGCCGACGCGGCGCTGAAGGGCGCGCCGCTGCGCGAGTTCAACGAGTCGGGCTTCAGCCTCACGTCGGGCGACGTGCAGCACGCCATCGCGGCCGCCGAGCAGATGCCGATGATGGGCGGGCGCCGCGTCGTGCGCGTCACGGACTTCGCGCGCCTGCGCGACGCGGACGAGGAGGCTCTGGTGCGTTACGTCACGCGACCCGTGGAGACCTCGACCGTCATCTTCGTCGCGGACAACCTCGACAAGCGGCTTAAGCTCAGCAAGACGCTGCTCGACGTCTGCGCGAGCGTCGAGTTCGCGGAGTTGAAGGACGCGGAGCTGGCCGCGTGGGCGCGCGACCGTTTGAAGCACCTCGGCGCGCACGCCGACGAGCGCGCGCTACGCCAGGCCGTCGCGCTCGCCGGCCCGAGCGTGCGGAGGGTCGCGACCGAGCTGGAGAAGCTGGCGACGGCCGCGCTCCCCGGCGGGCAGGTGACGACGGAGCTGGTGGACGAGCTGGTCGGGCGCTCGCGCGAGCTTTCGAACTTCGAGCTCTCCGACCACCTCGTCGCGCGCGACCGGCGCCGCGCGCTGGAGACTTTGCGCAAGTTACTGGACGACGGCGCCGAGCCCGTCATGCTTTTGGGCCTGCTGGCGAGCAACTTCCACCGGCTCGCGCTCGCCAAGGAACTGATGTCGCGCGGCGCGCCCGAGCAGGAGGTCTTCCGCGTCGTCAACATGCCGTTCAGCCAGCGCAAGGAGTTCCTCGCCACCGCCCGCCGCGCCGACGCGCAGGAACTCGCCCGACGCATCGCGCGCATCGCCGAGGCCGACCTCGCCATCAAGACCTCGCTCGGCGGCGGCGGCGACCGCGGCTCCCGCCTCCAACTCGAAATGCTCGTCTGCGAGCTGTCGGCGTGAAGGCCGTTAAAAGTCGAGCGGTTTCAAATCGGGCTCGACCCACCCGCGCCTCGCACCTTCCGAATCAATCAACTCTTTGCTGTAGTAGTCGAAGATGAGGCGGGAGCTGCCGCACTCGGCGGCCAGCGCGTTGGTCATCCCGGCGAGGTCGCGGCCGGCGCCCGCGTGTTCGACGTAGGCGCGGACGCGCCTGAGCCAGAAGGCGGTGATCGTCTCGTGGTAGAGGTTCGGGTTGACGCTGTGCGCCGCGACGTACGCGTTGATTCGCGCGCGGACGCGTTCGAGCGCGTCGGCCTCGCCCATGCGCAGGAGGTAGCAGAGCGCGACCAGAAGGTGCTCCCGGTGGTTGAAGTCGGCCGGCGGCAGCTCGCACGACTCGAAACTGCGGACGACCTCCAAGACCTCTTCGTCAGTCCGGTACGGCTCGTTCGGCTTCGGCATCATCAAGCCCTCCTGACGCAAAAAAGCGAGGCAGGCCGCGCGCGCGGCCTGCCTCGCATCCGTAAAGTTGTAAGCGCCCTACTTGCCCGACTCGCCGACGCGAACCGTGAGGCGCGACTTGTGGCGCGCGGCCGCGTTGCGGTGGAGCACGCCCTTCTGCACGGCCTTGTCGATGAGCGAGACCGTGGCGGGCAGAAGCTCCTGCGCCGCTCCCGGGTCGCCCGACTCCATGGCGGCGCGCAGCTTCTTGATCCCCGTGCGCAGGCGCCCGCGGTTGCCGCGGTTGATGTCGCGCCGCTTCTCGTTCTGGCGCACGCGCTTCTCGGCCGACTTGTGATTAGGCATCTCTCGATTAACTCCGTCTGTCCTTATTCCTCGTCTGAAAAGCTCGCCGGGGCACACTGTCGAGAATCTGCCCGCCAGAGCAAAGCCCAAAGTATAGGGAGCCGGGCCACCGGTGTCAAGGAGCCGCGGCGGGCGCAACAGACCGCCCCGGACGTCCGCCCGCACACGTCCGGGGGGCGCCCACGCACGCTTGCGTTGACACCCCCGCCCGCCGTGTTGTAGCGTCGTTTCTGCAATGAGCCAGACCGTTTCTTCGTCCCTCATCCGCCCCCCGCGCCGCCACGCCGCCACGTCCCCGCGAGAAGGAGAAGAGAGCGCCTTTTGAAGAAGATCGAGCTTCCGCCGCGAGCCGTCGAGACGCTCTACGGCGTCCACGACCAGAACATCAAGCACCTGGAATCGCTCCTCGACGTGCGCGTGGACGCGCGCGGTCAGGACCTGACGCTCGACGGCGCCCCGGAGGACGTGGAGACCGCCGGGCGCATCATCGAAGACTTCGCCGCGCTCTTCCGCGAGGGCAAGACCTTCACCGACAAGGAGCTCCGCGAAGCCTTCGCACAGATCGCCGAAGACCGCGCCTACACCCTGCGCGACTACTTCACCAAGGCGCGCTTCAACCCCGCCGGCAAGAAGCAGGTCGCGCCCAAGTCGGCCAACCAGCGCCGCTACATCGAGGCCATCCAGGCGAACGACATCGTCTTCGGCATCGGCCCCGCCGGCACGGGCAAGTCGTACCTCGCGGTCGCGATGGCCGTGCAGGCTTTGACGCAGAAGCAGGTGAGCCGCATCGTCCTCGCCCGCCCGGCGGTCGAGGCCGGCGAGCGCCTCGGCTTCCTCCCCGGCGACCTCCAGGAGAAGGTAGACCCCTACCTCCGCCCCCTCTACGACGCCCTCTTCGACCTCATGGACGCCGAGCGCGTCGCCAAGATGCTGGAGAAGCGCATCATCGAAGTCGCCCCCCTGGCCTTCATGCGCGGGCGGGCGCAGCCGCTGCACAGCCGCGTGATGACGCCTGCGGGCTGGCGCACGATGGGCAGCCTCGCCGCGGGCGATTACGTCATCGGCTCGGACGGCAGACCCGTCCGTGTGTTAGGCGTCTTCCCGCAGGGGCCGAAAGAGGTCTACCGCGTGAGGATGACCGACGGGGCGAGCACGCTGGCCTGCGCCGAACACCTCTGGGCCGTCAGCACGATGGAGGACAAGCGCAGGCACAAGTCTCCGCGTGTTATCGAAACGCGTGAGATGCTCGGCAACTACCGGCGCAATCACCAGTACCGCTACGAGCTGCCCCTGCTCTCGTCCCCGGTGGACTGGCCGCACCGCGAAGTCCCGGTCGAGCCTTACTCGCTCGGTCTGCTGCTCGGCGACGGCTGCATCACGGACAAGACTTCGCCGACCTTCGCCACATCGGACGCGGAGCTGGTCACGTCGTTGGAACTGGCGCTCGGCGACATGAACCTCTCGTTCCGCCGCAAGTCGGCCGTCGATTACGTCATCACGAACCCGCTGGCCGGTCGCGGCGGCGTCATCGTCCGCAACCCGCTCACGCAGGCGCTACGCGAACTGAGCCTTGCGGGCACTTACTCGGCGAGCAAGTTCATCCCCGAGGTCTACCTCCACAACAGCGCCGACGTGCGCCTCGGCGTCCTGCAAGGTCTGTTGGATACCGATGGCGGGCCTGTTCTTCAGGAAGGTCGGACTTGCCGCATTCAGTACACGACAAACTCCGAGCGGCTCAGAGACGGCGTGATCTTCCTCGTCCGCTCGCTCGGCGGCGTGGCCTACTGGCGCAGGCGTAAGGTCGAGGGACGCAAACCCGGCTTCGCGCGCGGCAGGGAGATACCTTACCGCAGCGACACCTTCGTCCTGGACATCCGCCTGCCGCGAGATTTTGAGCCCTTCAGGCTCAAGCGCAAGGCCGACCTCTACCGCGCGCACGGCGGCGGCCGCCCCATGCGCTTCGTCAAGAGCATCGAGCCCGCGGGCGTTTACGAGACGCAGTGCATCAGCGTCGCCGCGCCCGACTCCCTCTACGTCACCGACGACTTCATCCTGACCCACAACACGCTCGCCGACGCCTTCATCATCCTCGACGAGGCGCAGAACACGACGAGCGAGCAGATGAAGATGGCGCTGACGCGCATCGGGTTCGGGTCGAAGGCGGTGATTACGGGGGACGTGACGCAGATCGACCTGCCGACGGGGAAGCGCAGCGGGCTGGTCGAGGCCGAGCGCATCCTCTCGAAGGTCGAGGGCATCGAGTTCGTCTACTTCACCGACAAGGACGTCGTCCGCCACCGCCTCGTCCAACAGATCATCAAGGCTTACGAGTCGCAGTCGGCCGGCTCTAAAGAGTGACGAGTGATAAGTGATGAGTGATGAGAGGAAGGCAAGAGGCTTCTTCTCTTTCTCACCACTTCACACTCGTCACTCAACACCTGCTTCTTATGATCGAGGTCGTTAACCGTCAGCGAAAAGTGCCGGTGGACGGCGAGCGCTGGCGGGCGTTCGCGGAGAGGGCTCTGAAGGTCGTGCCGGCGGACGGGGCGGGGGCGACGGTGGCGTTCGTGTCGGACAGGGCGATGCGGGAGTTGAACAAGCGTTGGAGGGGGAAGCGGGGGACGACGGACGTTCTGTCGTTCCCGGCGGGGCAGGAGGAGTTCGAGAAGGGGGAGGGGTTGAGTCTGGGCGACGTGGTCATCTCCGTCGAGCAGGCTGCGCGGCAGGCGGCGGAGCACGGGCTGGGGTTTGAGAATGAGGTCGAGCAGCTCATCCTGCACGGGCTGCTGCACCTGTGCGGCTACGACCACGAGCGGGACGGCGGCGAGATGAACGCGTTGGAGCTGAGGCTGCGCCGCCGGCTCGGGATATAATCTTTGGTAAATAGTGAATGGTAAATGGTGAATGGTAGCCGGCGAGTGTTCGACTTAGGCCGCCGGGCGGGCGGGACTTATCCACTATTCACCATTTACTATTTACCATTCACCGACTATGGAGACTGAGCTGGAAATCGGGGCGGGCTGTGTGCTGCTGTTGGTGCTGGCCTTCCTCTCGACGGTGGACGTGGCGTTCGGCCAGTTGAGCGACGTGGGGCTCCGGCGCCTGACGGGCGAGCGCGAGGAGCCGAGCCCTTCGGTCGAGTTCCTCGGCGAGGTGCTGGAGAACCGGCCGCGCTTCCGCTTCACGCTGAACGCGGCGATTCAGGTCGTGCTGGTCGCGGTCGTCGTGCTCGTCACGTCGGTCTGCTACCTGCTGCTCGGGGCCGAGCGGCGCTTCCTGCTCATCGCGTTCTTCATCGCGCTGGCCCTGACCATACTCTTCCGGCAGGTCATCCCGCGGCTGCTCGCGGCGGGGAACCCGGAGCGGACTCTGCTGACGCTGCTCCCGCTCTACAGGCCCTTCTACGGCGTGCTCTCGCTCGTCGCGACCCCGCGGCAGGTGGCGGCCGAGCGCTCGCGGCGCGGCGGCGACGACATACACCTCACGCGGGCCGCCGCGGAGGCGGCCGAGTCCGACGACGACGACAACGGCGGAGACATCCAGGCGCTCATCGACGTGGGCGAGGAGGAGGGCATCCTCGAAGAGGAGGAGGGCGAGCTCATCCAGTCCATCATCGAGTTCGGCGAGACGCGCGCCGGCGAGGTGATGACGCCGCGCACCGACATCGTCGCGCTCCCCTCGACGGCCACCGTGCGCGAGGCGCGCGACGTGATGGAGGAGTCGAAGTACTCGCGCCTGCCCGTCTACCGCGAGCAGATCGAGGACGTGGTCGGCATCATCTACGTCCGCGACCTCCTCTCGTACTGGGCCGAGGGGCGCGAGGACGAGAGCATCGAGCCGCTGCTCAGGCCCGCCTACTTCGTCCCCGAGACGAAGTCCGTGGACGAGCTGCTCGAAGAGATGCAGAAGACGCACGTCCAGCTCGCGCTCGTCATCGACGAGTACGGCGGCCTGGCCGGCCTGCTCACCGTCGAGGACATCCTCGAAGAGATCGTCGGCGAGATAGAGGACGAGGACATCGAGAGCGAGGAGATCGTCGAGATCGTCGAGTCGGACGACGGCTACTACGACGTGCTCGGCTCGACCGAGGTCGGGAAGATCGAGCGGCTCTTCGACCTCGAAATCGAGGACGACGACTTCACGACCATCGCCGGCCTCGTCATCAACGAGTCGGGGACGGTGCCGCAGCCGGGGACGCGCCTCAACTTCAGGGGTTTGGACGTCGAAGTCCTCGAAGCCGACGAGCGCCGCATCAACCGCCTCCGCCTCCGCCGCACGCGTGCGGAGGACGGCGAGGCGGCCGCCGCGTCGGAGTAGCCCGGTTCGACAGACCACTTTCACAGGGGAAGAATGGCGAAGAAGAAGACGAGCAAGTATCTTTCGGGTCGGCGCATCGACCCGCGGGCTATCGAGGGCGGCGAGACGGTGGCCGACCTCGTGGACGAGACGTTCCTGGCGTACAACGCGGCGCGGCTGCGCGAGGCGTGCCAGCTCTTCGCGCGGAAGATGCTGGAGCCGGACGTGACGGTCGGGCTCTCCATCACGGGCGCGCTGACGCCCGCGGGGCTCGGGATTTCGGCGCTCATCCCGCTGATGCGCGCGGGCTTCGTGGACTGGGTCATCACGACGGGCGCGAACCTTTATCACGACACGCACTTCGGCATCGGGCTCGCGCTCCACCAGGGGAACACCGCCGTCTCGGACGTCGTGCTGCGCGAGGAGGAGGTCGTGCGCATCTACGACATCTTCTTCGACTACACGGTGCTCTTGGACACCGACGCCTTCTTCCGCCGCCTGATCGAGGGCGAGGAGTTCCAGCGCCCGATGTCCACGGCCGAGTTCCACAACCTCTGCGGCAAGTACGTGCTCGAACGCGAGCGCAAGCTGGGGCTGGAGAACAAGTCCTTCCTCGCCGCCGCCTACGAGTACGGCGTGCCGCTCTACACTTCGAGCCCGGGCGACTCCTCCATCGGCATGAACGTCGCCGCCAAGGCTTTGCAGGGGAACAAACTCGCCTTCGACCCGTCGGCCGACGTGAACGAGACGGCCGCGCTCGTCCTCGCCGCCAAGCGCGGCGCCATCCACGGCCGGGGCGACAAGGGGAAGAAGCACGGCGGCAGGTCGGCGGTCTTCATCCTCGGCGGCGGGAGCCCGAAGAACTTCATGCTCCAGACCGAGCCGCAGATACAGGAGGTCTTGGGGATCGACGAGCGCGGGCACGACTACTTCCTCCAGATCACCGACGCGCGCCCCGACACCGGGGGCCTGTCGGGCGCGACGCCGGGCGAGGCCGTCTCGTGGGGCAAGGTCGACCCCGAGCGCCTGCCCGACGCGGTCGTCTGCTACGTGGACTCGACCATCGCGCTCCCGGTCGTCACCTCCTACGCGCTCGCGCGCCACGAGCCGCGCCCGCTCAAGCGCCTCTACGACCGCCGCGGGGAGCTGATGGACTTACTGCTTTCTGAATACGAAAAATCGGAAAGAAGGTAAATGGTTAAAACGATCAAGGACGACCAGCCGCGCACGTACTTCGACTGCACGAAGTGCCCGGCCTACTGCTGCTCGATCTACGAGCGCGTGCAGGTGACCAAGCGGGACATCACGCGCCTCGCCAAGCACTTCGGCGTCACCTACGAGGTGGCGCGCCGCCGCTACACGAAGCAGTGGGAGAACGAGCGCATCCTCAAGAAGGTCAAGGACACGATCTTCCCCGAGACCTGCATGTTCCTCGACCAGGAGAAGCGCGGCTGCACCATCTACCACGCGCGCCCCGGCGTCTGCCGCGAGTACCCCGACCGCTCGCGCTGCGCCTACTACGACGTGCTCCAGTTCGAGCGCCGCCAGCAGGCCGACGACACCGTCATCCCCCTCGTCCAGATCACCTTCCGCGAGGTCAAGAAGGGGCCGGAAGTGGACGACAAGTGCGAGAAGGTCTGGGAGTGGCAGCCGGAGAAGTGATGAGTGACGGGTGATAAGTGATAAGATGTCGGCGAAAGGGCGCCGGGCTTTTTCTTATCACTTATCACCCGTCACTTATCACGCTTGCGGAGGTGTGCTGAAGATGCGAGAAATTTTGGCGAAGATGGTGGGCAAGAAGATCGACCTGTTCTGCGGCGGCACGTCGAGTCTGAGGGGGAAGCTCGTCAAGGTGGACGAGGGCGTGGCGCACATGGTGGACGAGGACGACCAGATGTTCTACGTCTCCATCGAGCGCATCATCGTCTTCAGCGAGACCAAGTCGGGCGACCAGCGCGCCGGCTTCACCGTCGGCTTCCGCGGTAAGTAAGGCGCGGTCGGGCTCCCGCCACAAAAGCTTCAGGCCGACCCCTCTCCGGAGGGCGTCGGCCTGAAGCGTGTTCGGAAGTCCGTCCGCGAACTTTCTCACCTGCCCGCGGAGGCGACGAACGTCGTCCCCTGCGCCTGCGGGACGCGGCGGAAGCCGTTGATGCGCTTCGTCCAGTATTCGTCGAAGCGCGAGTAGACGACGCCGCGGCTGGTCGAGGCGTGGTAGAAGCCGTTCTCGTCGGCGACGATGCCGACGTGGTGCAGGTTGTTGAAGAAGACCAGCGTGCCGAACTTGTACTTCTCGTCCTCGGTCGGCGGCGCGAACTCCTGCCAGAAGGTGCGCACAGAGCTGCGCTCGAACGCCACGCCCGCCTGCTGGAAGACGCTCCACACGAACCCCGAGCAGTCGTAACGGTTCGGCCCCTCCGCGCCCATCCGGTAAGGCGTCCCCAGGCGCTCCTCAATCGCCGACAGCATCGAACGCTCGAAGAAACCGAGCCTGGCCGTCGGCACGCCGAACTGGGGCCTGGCGGGCGCGGGCTCCGCCTCGTCCTCCGGCGCGCTCTCCACGACGAAGATGTCGTTTTCGAGCTTCGGCCGCCCCTGGACTTCGTTGGTGGTCGTGGGCTGCGCGGCGGTCGCCTGGCGCGGGCGCGTGGCGGTCTGCGCATGTGCGGAGAGGGCGAGCAGGGTCAGGACGAACGTGGCCGCGAGCGGCCGGGGGAAAAGTCTGCAAAAAGACATCTAGGGGAACGGTCTCCTCTGCCAAAATCTCTGGTATTGCTCTGGGGTATTGCTTGTTTGAGGTGGGGCGTCTCACCCATCGGCTCGAACGCCTGAAATTCATCCTACAGAACAGATACGGACGCCACAAGCGGCAATGTGACTGTTTCGTGACAGCGCAGCGAGACCTCCGCCAGATTCGGACGGAAAGGGGACGTGACATCAATCATCTTGAAGGCAAGGGGACGGGTTCGGTACGACCGGTGGCAACCCGGCGCACATAAACTCTTTTCCCGTAGAAATTTCCGGGCGCGGCGTGATAGCATGCGCCGCCATAATAAGGAGACCGCCCTGATGA
>DASVQJ010000054.1:0-2702 GCA_036389235.1 Pyrinomonadaceae bacterium
CATCAGTGCTTGAATCGCCTCGATACGTTGCTGGTCTCTCATCGTCAGTAGCATCCGTGCCTCCCGCCTTGCGGCGGAGGCACTCTACTGACATTTTCGCTTGGGCATTAGCACTGACACTTTCGCGTGGGCAACACATCAGCAATGATTTCTGTTGACATAATATTTTACATGTCTTTATAATGCGCTCCCCCAAACAATTGTTAAGGGGCTTGATTCCATCACATCCTCATCAAAATTTTGCAAATAGTAGCGGCTTAAATCAAATTTTTCCTTCTATAAGTTTTGCGTTCATTATTCGCTTTAACGGCACGACTCTCCCCTACGTCGGCGCGGTTCAGGCCCCTTACTAGTCTCAGACAGACAGCGCCAAGCCCCAAACAGATATTAGGCCGTTGAGTCTTCCGCCGGCTCAAGATGCGGTAGCTCTGCCCGCCACTCGTTCCGGGTAAAGTAAGCAAAATAAACACGGATTAGGCAATCACGACGGCGGATTCGTTCCGCCGTAGACCGCCCTCCGCCCGAGCGCCGGCGTCCCTCAAGCTAGGGGGGCTGGGCGACGGCGGGAGATGCTCTCGGCCGTCACGCTTCTTCGGCCCTCGTCAACCTCTATCCTCTCGAAGCTTCATGTATGGATAAACGGATGACCGCCAGTGTGAGTCCCGTCGGCGACCGGGTTCGGGCGAAAAGCGTTCCCGACCCGCTCGGAGACCTGAGCGACCTGTCGCCGGAGCAACAGGAGTTGCTTCAACTCTGGCTCCGACAGGAGTTGGCGGAGCGGGATGACCCCGAATCCAAACCCCTGTCCATCCGGCCCGCCCCGAGAGACGGAAACATCCCGCTCTCCTTCGCCCAACAAAGGCTCTGGTTCCTCGAACAGTTGGAGCCGGGCACGCCGCTCTACAACGTCCCGGCCGGGGTGCGGCTCAGGGGGCCGCTCGACGTCGAGGCGTTAAGCCGCGCGCTCTCCGAAGTGGTGCGCCGCCACGAGGCGTTGCGCACGACCTTCGCCGAGGCCGACGGGCGCCCCGCCCAGGTCATCGCCGAGGCGGGCGACTTCGCCCTGCCGCTGGAGGACTTGTCGGGTCTGTCCGCCGAAGCGCGCGAGGGCGAGGCCGCGAGGCTTCTGTCGGAAGAGGCGCGTCGCCCCTTCGACCTCCGGCGCGGGCCGCTGCTGCGGGCAAGATTGCTGCGGCTCTCCGGGCAGGAGCACGTCGTCGTACTGGTGATGCACCACATCATCAGCGACGGGTGGTCGTCGGGCGTACTCGTCGGCGAACTCAGCGCCCTCTACGCCGCCTTCTCCCGCGGCGAAGGGTCGCCGCTCGCCGGCCTCCCCGTGCAGTATGCGGACTACGCGGTCTGGCAGAGGGAGCACTTGGCGGGCGAGACCCTCGACGGGCAGCTCTCCTACTGGCGCGAGCGGCTCGCGGGCGTCCCCATCCTGGAGTTGCCGACGGAGCGGCCGCGCACGGCCGCGCGGACACACGCGGGCGCGACTCACTCCTTCAAGGTGCCCGACGCGGTCGGTCAAAGGCTCAAAGAACTCAGCCTGCGCGAAGACGTGACGCTGTTCATGACCATGCTGGCGGCGTTCAACGTCCTGCTTTATCGCTATTCGAACCAGGAGGACATCGCGGTCGGGACGCCGATTGCCGGGCGCCGGCTGCCGGAACTAGAAGGCTTGATCGGCTTCTTCGTCAACACGCTGGTGCTGCGCACGGATCTGTCCGGCGACCCGAGCTTTCGTGAGCTGCTCGGCCGTGTGCGCGAGGTGACGCTCGGCGCTTACACCCACCAGGACGTGCCGTTCGAGCGGCTGGTCGAGGAGTTGCGGCCGGAGCGGAGCCCGCGCCACCAGCCGCTCTTTCAGGCGGCCTTCGCGCTACAGAACTCTCCCCGCGAAACGTTGGAACTGCCCGGACTGGCCATGAGCGCGGAGACCCTGAAGACCGAACTCTCGAAGTTCGACCTGACGCTCGGGGTCGCGGAGACGGAGAGCGGGCTGGGCGTGACCCTTGAGTACCGGACTGACCTGTTCGACGTTGCGGCCGTCGAGCGGATGGCCGGGCACTTCACGACGCTGCTCAAGGGTATCGCCGCGCGGCCGGAAGAACGCATCTCCTCCCTGCCGATGCTGGCGGACGCGGAGCGGCGGCGCCTGCTCGTCGAATTCAACGACACGCGGACGGCCTACCCGTCCGACCTGTGCGTGCACCAACTGTTCGAGGAGCAGGCGGCGCGCACGCCCGAGGCCGTGGCCGTCGTCTTCGGGCGGGAGGCGCTGACCTACGCCGAACTCAACGGACGCGCCAACCGACTCGCGCGTCGCCTGCGCGAGCACGGCGTCCGGCCCGAGTCACGGGTCGGCGTCTGCGCCGAACGCTCGGCCGACCTCGTCGCCGCGCTGCTGGCGGTCTTAAAGGCCGGCGGGGCCTATGTCCCGCTCGACCCCTCGTACCCTTCCGAGCGCCTCGCCTTCATGCTCGAAGACGCGGGCGTCCGTGTGCTGCTCGCGCAGGAGCGGCTTGCGGGCGAGCTGCCGCGGCACGACGCGCGCGTCGTGTGCCTCGACGCCGGGCGCGAAGAGTTCGCCGCGGAGGACGAGACGAACCTCGACAACGTCGCGGCGCCAGACAACCTCGCCTACGTCATCTACACGTCGGGCTCGACCGGCAGGCCGAAGGGCGTCTGCGTCACGC
>DASVQJ010000055.1:0-8794 GCA_036389235.1 Pyrinomonadaceae bacterium
GCGGAAGCGGCGACGGCTACAATCACGGCCAAGCACGTGTCCCGGAAGACGCGCCGCTCGACCGCCCGCGGGTCTTCGCCCGCGTCGCTCGCACCGCTCGGGCGCGCACTGTCTGCGCCTTCGCTCATCACGGAACGGATGATTTTACACGGACGCCCGCGCGCCTGTCGAGTTGGAAGCACGCGCCCACGGGCTCTGAGCCCTTACGCCGACGCGGCGCGCGTGTCACTTGTCAATGCGGGAGATTATCCGTACGAACTCGAAGAGGCCGACCGCCGCCCCGAGTATAATGCCCGTCACCATCAGCCAGCGCGTCCCGAGCCAGCGGTCTAAGGCCCAGCCGACGCCCATGAAGGCGAGCACCGAGAAGAATATCGTGAGCCCCGCGGCGTAGGCCACGCTCCCTTTGCGCGTCGCCTCCTGCTGTTCGCTCTCGGGCTCGCCCCCTTCGGTCTTCTTCATCTCGGTTCTTGCGCGCGCTCGCTACTTCGTCAACTGATTGCGCTTCAACTCGGCGAGCATGCGCTCCGCCTTCATCATCTCAAGCTCGGCCGAGGACAACTCGCCCAGCTGCGGCTCGCCGTCCGGCTTTGAAAGGAGCTTGTACGCGCCCACGCCCGCGAGCGCGATGACGCCGAGGATGACCGCCCACTTGAGCAGCACGAAGAAGAGGCCGTAGAGGGCCAGCCCGCCCAGCACCATCAGGAAGAGCGCTATCAGGATGAGCACGACTTTGAACAGTTTCATTACGAACAGACCTCCGTGGTAAATCTTCCGACGCCCGACGGGCCTTCGCCTTCACACGGATAAACGTCCGCGCGGCGTCGCGCGTTCGAAACTTTCCGCCTCACCAGCTCCCGCGCCGCAGGTAGTTCTTCGGAACCTCCCACAACTGCCCGCGCCGCGAGTGGCGCATCGAGTCGTGTATGAAGCAGACGTGCGTGCACCAGCACGCGCGCCCGCCGTCAATCGCCTCGGTCTCCCGCGCGCGCGCCTGCGAGTCCCATAGCGCGCCGAAGTCGTAGTCGAAATCCTTTAGCGACGCGAAGCGCCCGCGAAGCTCGCACGCGCGCACGGAGCCTTCGTAGTCTATGACCGCGGTAGTCTCGCCCGCCGTGCACGGGAACGGCCACGCCGAAGGCTGCTCGAAGTTCGCGTGCTGCGTGCGATAGTGCGTCGTTATCGCGCCGACGTAGGCGACCGACTTGACGAAGCGCGTGGCCGCGTCGTCCCCGGCGAACATGCGACCGCCGTAACGTTCGGTGAGCGCCGCGACCGTCGTGTACATCCCCGGCAAGACCTCGGCCGGTATCTGCTTAACCCACGCGCCCGCCTTCGTCTCGCCGCGCACGACGTTGAAGTAGTGGCCGTCCAGTTGAAAATTCTCCCACATGAAGTCGGCGAGGCGGCCGACCTCCGCGTAGTTCTCGGCGCAGACGACGGTGTTGACGTTGAGGCGGAAGCGGTCGCCGTACTTCTCCTTCAGCGGGTAGAGCGCGCGTATGCAGTCGAGCGTGCGCCCCCAGTTGCCGGGCACGCCGCGCACGCGGTCGTGCGTCTCGCCGTAGCCGTCGAGCGCGACGTTGAGGTAGAGGTGGAGTTCGGGGTGGGGCGAGAGCGCGTCGTCGACCAACGCGTACGTGCGCGACTTGAGCAGGCCGTTGGTGGGGACGATGCAGCGGCGGACGCCGTTGTTCTCGACGAAGAGGCGGATGACGTCGTCCACGTCCGGCCTGAGCGTCGGCTCGCCGCCCGAGAGCCAGAGGTCTGTGATCGCGGGCATCGTCCGCGACACGCGCGCGATCTGCTCGAAGGTCATGTCGCCCGGGCGGTTCAGCTCCTCGTGGTAGAAGCAGGTCTCGCACTTCGCGTTGCAGCGCGACGTGACGAAGAAGATGACCGTGCCGAGCCGGCGCTCGCGCGCGGTCGAGCGGAGGAGCCGGACGAACTGCGTGACCTTGTTAGGCATCCGGCCCGATAATCTCAGTTTCCGTCGGCGATTTCAATTCGTAGCCGATGCCGCGCCAGACGATGCGGCGCGAGAGCGCGGCGGCGGTCGCGTTGTGGAGGAAGAGCGCCGCCGTCAGGGGCCACAGCAGCAGGTGCGCCCAGACGCTCCGGCGCAGGCGCCCGTGGTGCTCTTCGAGCACGAGCGCCGCGGCGCGCAGGCGGAAGAAGGCTTTCCAGAGGCCGAGCAGGAAGACGACCGCGACGGCCGCGAGCGGCCACACGAACGGAAGCCCCGCGGCCGCGCGCCACGCCGCGAGCGCGAGCCCCCCGAAGAAGACCGAGACGAAGAGCAGGTTCGAGACGAGCACGAAGGCCCACAGCCGCGGCGCGTAGACCCTCGTGATCTTCAACTGGCGGGTGGTGAACTCGAACAGCTCGGGCAGGGTGCAGTCATCGACCGACGCCGTCAGGCACGCGGGCACGAAGCGGATGGGAAGTCGCGCCGCCCGCAGGGCGCTCGTCAGCGCGTAGTCGTCCGAGACCGTGCCGCGCCAGCGCTCGCGCATGTTCAGCCGCTCGAACGTCTCGCGCCTGACGGCGGTCGAGCCGCCCCAGCAGAAGTTGGACCCCATGTTCGGGCCGAGCGCCGAGGCGATGGACGCGTTCCACACCGAGCGCAGTTGCGAGGCCGCGCGGCCGCGCGCGGGCAGGAACCAGCGGTAGCCGGTCGCGGCCCCCGCGCCCTCGTCCGCGAGCGGCGCCACCAGCGCGCGCAGCCAGTCGGCCCGCGGCCGCGCGTCCGTGTCCACGAAGACGAAGACCTCGCTCGACGGGTCGGCTTCGGCCAGAGCCGCGCGCAGGTTGTGAACCTTCTGCCCGCTGTCGAGAGCCCGCCCCGCGACGACGAAGCGCGAGCGGGCGACGGTCTCCCCCTCCAGCTCCCGGCTCAACTGCCGTGCGATTTCGAGCGCGGGGTCTTCCGCGCGGTCGGAGACGAAGACGAGTTCGTACGCGGGGTAGTGCTGCCGGAAGAGCGCGAGCAGGTTCAGGCGCAACCCCTGATCCAACCCGCGGCACGGGACGAAGACCGACGCGAAGGGCATGTAGAGAGCGCGCGGCGCCCCCAGCTCGCGCCGGAAGAAGTTGAGGTAACGCACGCCCCCGCGCAGCGAGAGGGCGCTTTGCAGGACGACGAGCGCGGCGAGGGCGTAGAAGAGAAGCATGAGTAGACAGTAGTCAGTAGTCAGTAGTCAGTAGAAAAACTTCGTATTGCGAACCCTGCGGCTGTCATCACTAACCTCCGCAAGCGGAGCCTACCGACTACTGTCTACTGTCTACTGTCTACTGCTTTACCTCGCGCATGTCTGCGCGCGCCCGCCGTCGATGGAGTAGGTGGCGCCGGTTATCCAGGAGGCGCGGTCGGAGGCGAGGAAGAGGATGAGGTCGGCGACCTCCTCGGCCGCGCCGACCCGGCCCAGCGGGTGGGTCGTCTTCGAGTGTTCGAGGAAGTCCGCGTACTTCTCCTCCGACATGCCGCCGCGGCGGTGAACCTGCGTGACGACGACGCCGGGGTTGACGGCGTTGACGCGGACGCCCTTCGGCGCCAGCTCCAGCGCCGCGCAGCGCGTGAGCTGATCGACGCCCGCCTTCGAGACGCAGTAGGCGAGGACGCCGGGGAAGGCCCGCAGCCCCGTCACGCTCGACACGTTGACGACGTTGCCGGGTCTTTGTTCCAGGTGCGGCGCGGCGAGCTGCATGAGGTGGAAGACCGAGCGCAGGTTGACGTTCATCATCGCGTCCCAGTCGGCGAGCTGCGTCGTCTCGACCGTGCCGTTCGCGATGACGCCGGCCGCGTTGACGAGCACGTCGATGCCGCCGAGCGCCTCGGCGGCGGTCTCGACCGCGCGGCGCGCGTGCGCCTCGACCGTCACGTCGGCCTGGACTTCGACGGCCTCGGCGCCCGCGGCGCGAATCTCCCCGGCGACCGCGCCCAGGGTCTTTTCGTCGCGCCCGACGAGCGCGAGGCGCGCGCCCTCCGCGGCGAACCTGAGCGCCGCCGCCCGCCCGATCCCCGAAGTCGCGCCCGTGACGAGCGCCGCCCTTCCCTCTAACTCGCCTGCCATCGTCAACCCCCCTCTTGTTCTTCGTGTGTGTAGACGCGGGCGCCCGGCGGCTCACCTCCGCGCGACGGGCGCGGCGGCGGGCAGCACCGCCGTGACGACCGACTCGGCCGCCTTGATGAAGGGGTGCGGGTAGACGCCGATGAGGATGACGGCGACGGCGCAGACGACGAGCGCCGTCTTGAGCGGCGCCGAGAGCGAGAGCGGGCGCGCGTCCGCCTCGCGGTCGCCGATATACATCGCGCGGATGAAGCGCAGGTAGTAGAAGAAGCTCACCACCGTGTTGAAGGCCGCCCACCCCGCGAGCCAGTAGTACCAGTCGCGCCCCTCGGCCGCGCCGCGCTGGATGATGCCGCCGAAGAGGAACCACTTGCCGATGAAGCCGCCCGTCGCGGGCAGGCCGCCCAACGAGAGCATGAAGATCGCCATCATCAGCGCGAGCCCCGGAGCCTTCTGCCCCAGCCCCGTCAGGTCTTCCACCTCGTCGCCGACCACGCCGCGCCGCCGCAGCGCGATGAGCACGCCGAACGCGCCGACGTTCATAAAGGTGTAGACGACGAGGTAGACGACGAGCCCCGTGTAGCCGTACTCGTTCGCCGCGATGACGCCGAGCAGCAGATACCCGGCGTTCGAGACCGACGAATACGCCAGCAGCCGCTTCGCGTTCGTCTGCGTCACGGCCGCCCAGTTGCCGACCATGATCGTGAAGGCCGCGACCAGCGCCAGGAGCGGCGCCCAGTCGACCCGCATCCCGCCCAGCGCTTCGAGGAAGATGCGCGCGAGCAGCGCGAAGCTCGCGGCCTTCGAGCCCGTCGAGAGGAAGGCCGTCACGGAGGTCGGCGCGCCCTCGTAGGCGTCGGGCGCCCACATGTGGAACGGCACGGCCGCGATCTTGAAGAAGAGCCCCGCGCCGAGCGCGATCATCGCGAGGATGGCCAGCGGCCGGAGCGTCGCGCCGGTGGCCGCGTCCGAGGCGGCGAGCGCCGCCCGCCCCACGGCCGGCGCGATGTCGCCCAGGTTCGTCGAGCCGGCCAGGCCGAACAGCAGAGACATCCCGTAGAGCAGGATGCCCGACGAGAAGGCGCCGAGCAGGAAGTACTTCATCCCCGCCTCGTTCGAGCGCCGCTCGCGCCTGGTGTAGCCGACGAGCACGTAGAAGGTCAGCGCCATCAGCTCCAGGCTGATGTAGAGTACGATGAGGTCGTAGCCGCTCGCGAGGAACATCATCCCCGTCGTGGCGAAGAGCACGAGCGAGTAGTACTCGCCGCGCTGCTCGCCCTCCACGTCGAGGTAGCGCAGAGAGATGGCGACCGTCAGCGCCGCCGAGAGCAGGAAGATGAGCTTGAAGACGACGGCGAAGCCGTCAACCTTCACCGTGCCGTAGAAGCCCGTCAGCCCGGCGGCGTCGCCCGAGGCCGCCGCGACGCGGCGGCCGACCAGCGGCACCTCGTGCAGGAAGCCCGAGACCGACGGCCACCCGAGCACGCAGACGGAGGCGGCCGCGAGCGCCAGCGCGCCGAGCGCGAAGTAGCCCACCCACCGGCCCCGCCGGTACGGCAGCACCACCTCCATCACCAGCGCCACGCAGGCGCACAGCGAGAGGATGATCTCGGGCGCGATCAACTTCAGGTCGGCCAAGTCGAACAGTGCAGTGGTAGAGGCTTGAAGAAACATAAGATGGCTGTTAGCTGTCGGCTGTTGGCTGTTGGCTTCTTCGTCAAAGGCCGAAAGCAAAAAGCTAACAGCCAACAGCTAACAGCTTACCTCTTCTCCGCGGTCTGCGGCGCGCGCGCGGGCGCGGCGGGGTTGACGGGGTAGTCGGGGCGGACGTGTTTGACGACGGCGGCGACGGGCTTCTGGATGAAGTCGAGGAAGGGCTTGGGGTAGACGCCGATCCAGAGCGACATGACCAAGAGCGGCACCATGTAGGCCCACTCGCGCCCCTTGAGGTCGCGCAGCCCCTCGTTCTTCGGGTTCTCGACGTTGCCGAAGAACATGCGCTGGTAGAGCCAGAGCATGTAGCCCGCGTTCAGGATGATGCCGAGCGCCGCCCAGCCCGCCCAGAAGGGGTTCGCCTCGAACGCGCCCCGCATGGCGAGGAACTCGGAGATGAAGACGCAGAGGAGCGGGAGCCCGATGGCCGTCATCGCCATCGCGAGGAAGACCGCGGCGTAGCCGGGCATCACGTGCGAGAGCCCGCCGAACTCGTTGACGGCGCGCGTGTGGCGCCGCTCGTAGATGATGCCGACGAGCAGGAAGAGCGCGCCCGAGTAGATGCCGTGGTTGATCATGTGGAGCACGGCGCCGTTCACGCCGTTCGGGTTGGCCGCGAAGAGCCCGAGCATCACCACGCCCATCGAGGAGACCGACGAGTACGCGACGAGCTTCTTCACGTCCCCGTCGCGCTTGACGACGAAGTACATCGCCGCCAGCGCGCCGTAGATGATGCTGACGAGCGCCAGCACCACCATCACGTTGCGCACGCCGAAGGCGCCGTCCCAGAAGTAGGTCTGGTCGATGGAAGCCTTCGGGAAGAACGGCAGGTTGAAGCGGTAGAAGCCGTACGTGCCGAGCTTGAGCAGGATGCCGGCGAGGATGACGGAGCCGGCCGTCGGCGCCTCGACGTGCGCGTCCGGCAGCCAGGTGTGGAACGGCCACATCGGCACCTTGATGGCGAAGCCGATGGCGAAGGCGAAGAAGAGGAGCACCTGCATCGCCCCCATCGGGATGGCGCCCCCGAGCGCCTGCATGAACATGATGTTGAAGGTGCCGGTGCCCGCGTCCTGCGCCGCGGCGAGGCTGGAGTTGAGCACCCCGAGCGCGGCGTCGTTGCCCGCGACGAGCGCCTTCGCCGCGGGCGTGATCGCCCCGACTATCGCCGCGTCCTGCGTCAGGAAGTACATCTTGATGATCCCGAGCAGGAGCCCCACCGACCCGACCAGCGTGTAGAGGAAGAACTTGATGGCCGCGTAGAGCCGGCGCTCGCCGCCCCAGACGCCGATGAGGAAGTACATCGGCACCAGCGAGACCTCGAAGAAGAGGAAGAAGAGGAAGAGGTCGCCGGCGCAGAAGACGCCGAGCACCGAGGTCTGCAACAGGAGCAGCAGGACGTAGTACTCCTTCTCGCGCTTCCGGATGTACTCCCAAGACGAGAGCGACGCGATCCAGCCGAGCAGCGTCGTCAGCAGGATGAGCAGCACGGCCACGCCGTCGGCCGCCATCTGGTAGCGCGCGCCGATGACCGGAATCCACTGGCAGTCTTCGAGGAACTGGAAGCCGCCCGCGCCCCGGTCGTAGCCGAGGAGCGCGAGCGAGGCCACGAAGTCGAGCGCGAACCACGCGGTCGCGAAGCGCTTGATGGCGCCCTCCTGCCCCTTCCTGAAAAGGAGCACGACGATGATCGCGCCGAGCGCGGGCAGCCACGTGACGAGCGAAAGGAGGTAGGGAATTTTCACTGTGCACCCCGGGGGCGGGACCCGGCCCGCCGCGAACTTATAAGACGAAGGCGAAGATTTTGCCGACGGCGCTCGCGAGACTCTCCCAAATCTCCGGGCCGAAGAAGAGGCCGACGGCCGCGACGAGCCCGAGCAGCATGGCGAGCGCGTAGTTGGCCGTCACGCCCGTCTGCGCGGCGCGCAGGAGCGGCGACATCAGGAGCTTGATGAAGCCCGCGACGCCGTTGACCGCGCCGTCCACGACCAGGCGGTCGGCGTTGCCCGTGAAGCGGCTGAACTGGCGCGTGAGCCACGCCGCGCCGTTGACCGCGCCGTCAATGGCGCGCGAGTCGGTGGCGTAGACGCCGCGCGCCGCGTCCATCGTCCGCCGCGTGAACAGCATGCCGTAGAGCTCGTCCACCCAGTACTTGTTGAAGCTCGCGCGGTAGAGCGGCCCGAGCCTCCGCGCCCAGAGGCCGGGCAGCTCCGGCCTCCACACGTAGAAGAGGAAGCCGAGCCAGATGCCGAAGCCCGCGACGACGAGCGAGAGGACGATGAAGAACCACTCGGCCGCGGCGTGGCTCCCGCCGAGCATCGACTGGACGGCGTGCGCGAGGTTGAAGCGCCCCTCGTCGCCGTAGGGCGTCGCGGCGTGCCCGCCTGCCGCACCATGCTCCGCGTCCGTCTGCGTCGGGAGCGGGGCGGCGTGGCTCCCCTCCTGCCTGACGGCCTCGTGCCCGGCCGCCTCCTTGTCGTGCGCTTGCAGCGCGGAGGTCTGCGCGTGCGACTCCTTGCCGAACCGGCCCGTCAGGGGGTTCCAGATGACGGGGTCGAGCCAGTTGACGATGTTGAGCTTGCCGCCGACGTGCGCGCCGCCGGTGAAGGCGGGGCTGATGCCGAGGAAGCCGCCGACGGTCGCCAGCACCGCCAGCACCGCGAGCGGCACCCACATCGAAGGCGGCGACTCGTGCGGCAGCACGGAGCCGTGCGGGTGGTGCCCGTGGCCGGCCGGCTCGCCCGGGTCGGGGTGGTCGTGCACGTCGTGGCCGCGCGCGTCCACGCCCTCGGGCTCGCCCGCCTCGGCCGATTCGAGCGCGTGGGCGGCGCCGACCCTCTCTTCGGGGCCGTGGTGCGGGCGGTCCCCGACTGAGGGCGTCGCGGCCTTGTGCGTCGTCTCGCCCTCGGCGTAGCGCTGCGCGTGCGCCTCGTCGGCCTGCCCGCCCGCGCGGACTTCGAGGAAGCGCTCCCTGCCCCAGAAGGTCAGCGCCATCAGGCGCGTCATGTAGAAGG
>DASVQJ010000056.1:0-5829 GCA_036389235.1 Pyrinomonadaceae bacterium
CCTCACGGCGAAAGCGGAACGGCCGAAGGCGAAGGGCGAGAGCCTTAAAGAGCAGGAGTCCGGGCGCGTCACACCTTTACGTTTGACGCGCGGCGCGCGGGGCGTTTAGCATCGCAGCGGTTCCCCTGCACACATCTCCGCCGCGCGCATGTGGGGTGCTCGACATCGAGTGGGTTAAGGCTGTCATCCACCATCAGTGGTTCGGGCTGTTCACCATCATCGCCGTCGCCACCGTCCACGGCTACGGCGCGGCGTGGCTCGCCGTGCGGATGCTCTTCCGCCCGCACCGCCCCGTAAAGCTCTTCGGCCTCACCGTCTGGCCGCAGGGGATGATCCCGCGCCACCGCGAGCGGCTCGCCCAGACCATCGGCCACGCCGTCGGCAACGAGCTGGTCTCGCAGGAGACGGTCGTCCACGCGCTCTTCGAGACCGGCTTCTTCCGCCGCAAGGTCGAGTCCCTCGTCAACTCCTACACCGAGGAGCTGCTGGAGAAGAACTACACGACCTTCCTCGACGCCATCCCGAAGTCCGCCCGCGTCGCCGTCCTCGACGCGCTGGCCGCGCTCCAGCTCCGCATCGCCGAGCACATCGCGGGCGCGCTCAAGAGTGAGGAGACGGCCGAGGCCCTGAGCCGCTTCGTCGACCGCCGCGTGGACGAGCTGCTCTCGCAACGACTGTCCGAGGCCGTGAGCCCCGAGGCGTTCGAGCAGGTGCTCGGGTTCGTCGAGAACCGCTTCCGCGGCCTCGTCGGCGAGCGCGGCTTCGAGTCGAAGGTCAGGGAGTTCGTCTCGTCGCGCGTGGACGAACTCGCCGCGAGCCGCGCGACGCTGGCCGAGATGTTCACGCCCGACACGGTCGCCGTCATCAAGGAGCGCATCGACAGCCAGGTGCCGCCCATCGTCCAGCACCTCACCGACCTCGCCACCAGCCGGGACACGCGCAGGCAGATCGGCGCGCTCATCAAGCGCGAGGTGGACGACTACTACAAGCAGCTCAGCTTCTTCAAAAAAATCTTCGTCTCGCGCGACCAGATTCACGGCGAGGTGGACGACCTCGTCAACAAGACCCTGCCGCGCCGCGTCGGCGAGTTCCTCTCGGGCGAGGCGTTCGAGCGCCAGGCCGAGGAGTTCATCGACGCCTCCATCGACAACCTGCTCGCGCGCCCCGTCAACGAGCTGGTCGGCACCGTCGCCCCCGACAAGCTCGAAGCGATCAAAGACCAGATCGCCGAACGCGTCCTCGCCGTCGCGCAGAGCGCGGAGCTGTCGGCCTCCGTCTCGGCCTACCTCACCGACGCGCTCGAGCGCCTCAAGCCGCACAGCCTGCGCGCGCTGCTCGAACACGCGCGCCCCGACTCGACCGAGGAGGTTAAGCGCCTCCTCGCGCGCGGCCTTCTGGGCGTGCTCGCGCGCGACGAGACGGCGCGCACCATCAACGCCATCCTCGCCGCGCAGGTCGAGAAGCTGCTCGTCAGGCCCATCGGCCGCGTCGGCGACCTCCTGCCCGAAGACAAGGTGCGGCGCGCCGCCGACATGCTCACCGAGCGCATCGAGTCGGCCGCGCGCGAGCGCCTGCCGCACGCCATCGCCGAGTTCGACATCGGCCGCATCGTCGAGGAGAAGGTCGCGGGCTACCCCATCAAGAAGCTCGAAGACCTCGTGCTCTCCGTCGCCAAACAGCACCTCCGCACCATCGAGCTCTTCGGCCTCCTCATCGGCTTCGTCATCGGCGTCGTCCAGGCCGCCTACCTCTACTTCCGCCTGATGTGGCGGTGAGGGAGGGTGCCGGGTGCCGGGTTTTAGGTGTCGGGTAACCGCCCCACCGAAAACCTAAAACCCGGCACCTGATACCCGGCGCCCGGCCTCTCCCCTTGCGCCGGACAACCATTTCGTCGGATAACTATACCTACCCCAAGCCCCCGTTCGTTTGAGACAGTACAGGCCCGCGCCCGGCTCTCCCTCCCGGCGGGCGCGCGAGCTTTAATTGCAGGAGGGAGTGAAGCATTCATGTTCGCACGCGGAATTTTGAGAGTCTCGCTGGCGGCGCTCGCGCTGACGTTGTCGGCGGGCGCGGCTTACGCGCGGCAGCAGCAGCAGAACTTCATACGCTACGACCGCTTCGAGTCGGAGCGCTCGGACAAGCTGACGGGCGGGCGGATCGAGAAGGCGGAGTTCGAGGCCGGACAGCCCGACATCAAGCTCACGCTCAACGTGCCCTCGTTCCGCCTCACGCTCTGGCAGAACGGCAGGGAAGTGAAGTCCTGGAACGTCGGCGTCGGGATGAAGGCTTACCCCATCTACATCGGCGAGCGCGAGGCGCACGAGGTCATCTGGAACCCGCCGTGGATTCCGCCTTCGAGCGACTGGGTCAAGGGGCACAAGGGCGTCCGCCCCGGCGAGGTCATCAAGGCCAGCGACCCGCGCAACCCGCTCGGCAAGGTGAAGATTCCGCTCGGCGACGGCTACCTCATACACCAGGCGAAGGGCGTGGGCGACCTCGGCAACCTCGTCTCGCACGGCTGCGTCCGCATGCTGCGCGCAGACCTCTACGAGTTGGCCGAGAAGATAATCGCGGCGCGTTCTCTGCCCGTCACGCGGCGGCAGATCGCGGCGGCGAAGGCGAGCCAGAAGACGCTCGTGGCCGCGCTCGAAGAGCCGCTGGAGTTCGACATCAACTACGACACGCTGGTCGTCGAGGGCGGCGTGCTCTACATCTACCCGGACGTGTACGACCGCGGCACCAACACGGCCGCGCGCCTGCGCGAAGAGCTGCGCGCGAGCGGCGTGGACGCCGCCGACCTCGACGACGCCGAGCTTGAGAAGATGCTCGCCAGCGTCACGCGCCGCACCAAGTTCGTCGTCCCCGTCGCCAGCATCCAGCAGGGCCGCGCCCTCGCCGACGGCCACGCCGAACCGCTCCTCGGCCGCCCCAAGCCTGCGCGCAGGAAGAGAACTGTGGCGAGTAGCGGCAGGTGAGTGTTGAAATCAGGCTTGCGGTTAGAGGTACTTGAGTTAACCACAGAGGCACAGAGTACGCAGAGGGGGCACAGAGACTTGAATACTCTGTGCCCCCTCCGTGCCCTCTGTGCCTCTGTGGTTAACCGCCCTTAACTCAACCCACAAGACTCGACTAAACTAACGCCGTCGCTGCCGAGACGTTAGCCGACGGCAGAAAGAGCGAGAGGGCGAACAACGTCGCCCCCCGCTTGAGTGTACTCGGTGTGTGTCGCCGTCTCATTCCGAGTCCGGGCGGCGGCCGATGTTTTCGGCGAGGGCTTTGGCCTCGGGGAAGAGTTCGAGGGCGCGGAGCACCTGCGGGTCGCCTTCGAGGAGGTAGCGCGTGGCGGCGTCGCCGCCGTAGGTGGCGTTGACGAGGTTCTCGCGGATGCGCAGGCGCACGTACTCCAGCTCGCGGTCGATCTGCGCGGGGCTGAGGCCCGACTCGGCGTCGCGCCGGGCGAAGTCGCGGAACGCCTGCAAGACCTTGTCGTTGACGGGGAAGTCGGTCGGGCGCGCGCTCTTGCCGAACTGCGGCTCGGCCGTCACGCGGTAGCCCTCAAGCCCCGGAATCTGCCCGCCGACCAACTGGCGCGCGAACTGGAAAGCCTCCTCGTAGATGCGCGCGCGCACGGGGCTCCCCACTTCGAGCGGCTTGACCTCGCGGTCGGGCGTGATGCCGCCGCCGCCGTAGAAGACGCGCCCGCCCGCCGTCTTGATGGGCGGCCCCGAAGGCGTGGGCGCCGGGGTCGGCTGCGGGGTCGGCGAGACCGCCCCCGCGTTGGGCGCGGGCGGCGCCGTCGGATTGACGGGCGTCGTCGGACCCGTCGCCCGCGGCGTCGGCTCGGCGTTCGGGTTCTGGTGCGTGTAGTAGTCGTAGATGGAGCCGCCCGCGTACGAGCGCTGAATCAGGCGCCCGTAGGGCGTGTAGTACTTCGCCGTCGTCAGGGTGAGCCCCGCGCCGTAGGGCAGGTTGAAGATGCGCTGGACGAGGCCCTTGCCGAAGGTCGTCTCGCCGACGACCAGCCCCCGGCCGTGATCCTGTATCGCCCCGGCGACGATCTCGGAGGCGGAGGCCGAGTTGCCGTTGACGAGGACGACGAGCGGGAGTTCGACGGGGTCGAAGTAGACGTTCTTGTACTCGCGGTTGTTATCCTCGTCGCGGCTGCGGACGGAGACGACCGCGCGGTTGCGCGGGACGAAGTGGCTGGCGACCTTGATGGCCTGGTCGAGCAGGCCGCCCGGGTTGCCGCGCAGGTCGAGGACGAGCTGCTGCATGCCCTGGCCGCTCAGCTCTTCGAGCGCCTGCGCCAGCTCGTCCGAGGTCGTGTGCGTGAAGCCGCCGGTCAGGCCCACGTAGCCGACGCCGGGCTTGACCATGAAGGCGTTGCGGATGGAGGGCTGCGGGACGCTGCCGCGCCTGATGGTGAAGTAGAGCGGGGCCTGCGAGCCGGCGCGCTCGATCTTGATGGTGACGGGCTCGCCCTCCGGGCCGCGGACGGCCTTCGAGACGGCCTGCGTCGTCCAGTCGCGCGCGTCCTTGCCGTCCACCTCGGCGATGCGGTCGCCGAAGCGGAGGCCCGCCTTCGCCGCGGGCGTGCCCTCAATCGGCGTCTGGACGTAGACGCCGTCGCGGTGGCGCAGGATGGAGACGCCGATCCCTGTGAAGCGCGACTCCTGGTCTTGCAGGAGGCGGCGGTACTCGGCCGGCGAGAAGAAGCTCGAATGCGGGTCGAGCGTAAAGAGCATGCCCTGGACGGCGGCCTCGTTGGCCTTCTCGTAGTCCACGCTGTCCACGTAGTTCTCCGAGATGACCGAGAGCGCCTCCTGGTAGGCCGACTCGATGCGCTGCGCGCCGCTCTGGGCGGCGTCGCCCGCGGCCTGCGAGAAGGCGCGCCGCCCGTAGATGCCGCCGACCAGCGTCGCCGCCAAGATGATGACGGCCGCCGTGATGCGTCCGAACGTCCTGCTGCTCATGGATTGAAACCCCCGAACTCCCCTTGCCCCCCGCGCGTTTATACGCCCGTGTCGGGATTTTATCACGAGCGGGGAAGCAGGCAGTAGGAGGACGGCGGCAGGCAGTTGAAGGCAGGAGGGGCGCGGAGAGGGTTTGAGCCCAGGAGGGGCGGCATGTTTATAGCTCAAGCCTGTTATTAATTTCGGAAGCTCCGGAGGCGCGACGTGTCACATTTCGCCCCTGACGGGGCTCGTTGATTTAATTCAACGTTGGGCTATAAACATTGCCGCCCCTCCGGGGCCCACTGCCTACGACCTCCGCCTACTGCCAGCTCTCCTACTGACTACTGTCTGCTGTCTACTTTCTGCTATATTTTCGCGGCGGTATTCGACCCGGAAGTTAGCCTAACCGATGTCTTCATCTGCTCTCTCAATCGTCATCCCCGCTTACAACGAGTCGGCGCGCATCGGACGGACGCTGCGCGAAGTGCTGGCCTACCTTGAGGCGCAGCCCGGCGGCGGCGAGGTGATCGTCGTTGACGACGGCTCGAAGGACGACACGTCGGGCGTCGCCGCAAAGATATTCCGCGAGCACGCGGGTGCCCGCGTCGAAGGGCGCGTCGTCCGCGTCGAGCCGAACCGGGGGAAGGGCAACGCGGTGCGGGCGGGGCTGCTCGCGGCGCGCAACACCGTCGCCGCCTTCTTCGACGCCGACCTCTCGATGCCCGTCACCGAGACGCCCAAGCTCGTCGAGCCGATACGCTCGGGGCAGTACGACGTGGTCTTCGGCTCGCGCGCGCTCGACCGCCGGCTCATCGGCACGCACCAGCCCTGGACGCGCGAGCAGTCGGGGCGCGTCTTCAACCTCGCGATGAGG
>DASVQJ010000057.1:0-5696 GCA_036389235.1 Pyrinomonadaceae bacterium
AAACGACGAAGTATGAACGGTGAATGATGAAGTAAAGACTTGCCGCATTCAGTTCATCGTTCGGCGTCCCGAGTTCATCGTTCGGAGATTGTGATGGCGTATCAAGTGGCGCACGAGGCTTTCAACCATCTGGTCGGCGACCTGAAGGCGACGCACGGCGACAACCTCGCGTCGGTCGTCCTCTACGGTTCGGCGGCCTCGGGCGACTTCGTGCAGTTGGAGTCCGACTACAACGTGCTGATCGCGCTCCACCGCATCACGCCCGAAGACCTGCGGCAGGCGCAGGCGCCCGCGCGCGAGTGGCAGCGGCTCGGCCACCCGCTGCCCGTCTACTTCACCTTCTCGGAGCTGCGCGACGCGGCCGACGTCTTCCCCATCGAGTTCCACCGGATGGAGCGTGCGCGCGTCGTGCTCTACGGCCGCGACCCCTTCGAGAGCTTCAGCATCTCGGACGAGAACCTGCGCCACCAGACCGAGTACGAGCTGCGCAGCAAGCTCATCCAACTGCGCCGGCTCTACATCCCCGCGTCGGGCTCGGCGACGCGGCTGCGCGACCTGATGGCCGACAGCCTTTCGAGCTTCGCGACGCTGTTCGCGCCCGTCCTGCTGCTGCACAACCAGGAGCCGCCGGTGCTCAAACACGACATCGTGCGCGCGGCCGTCAGACTGTTGGGGCTCGACGGCGCGGTCTTCGAGCGCGTCTTCGCGCTGCGCGACGGCGCGGCGCCGCCGGGCGAGCGCGAGGCGGACGAGTTGTTCGCGTCTTACATGTCGCAGATAGAGCGGGTCATCGACGCCGTTGACCGCTTAGACATATCGGACGGGAGGTAGTTTTAGAACGCGGGTTTCAATCCTCGCGGGCCATCGTCAGATTTGAGGAGGAGTATGATGAAAACAAGAAGGGTGTTGCTGCTCACGCTCGTCGCCTTCGTCGCTTTCGCGTCGAGCGGCTGCGGCTACAACACGCTGACCAGCAAGCAGCAGAACGTGCGTCGCTCTTGGGCCGACGTGGAGAGCCGGCTCCAGCGCCGCGCCGACCTCGTGCCGAACCTCGTGGCGGCCGCGCAGTCGGCGGGCATACAGGAGCAGGAGGTCTTCGGCCAGATCGCCGAGGCGCGCTCCAGGCTCATCAACGCCACCGGCGCGCAGGGGCAGGGCGAGGGCGGCGACAAGACGCCCGAGCAGAGGCAGGCCGTCATCGACGCCGCCAACAGCTTCGGCGGCACCGTCGGCCGGCTGCTCTCTTTGCAGGAGGCTTACCCGCAGCTGCGCTCGAACGAGCTGTTCATGAAGGTGCAGGACGAGCTGTCGGGGACGGAGAACCGCATCAACGTCGCGCGCGAGGACTACAACGCGGCGGTGCAGGACTACAACACGTCGCGCAACAGCTTCCCGCAGGTCATCGCCGCGAAGATGTACGGCTTCAAGGAGGAGCCCTACTTCAAGGCCGAGGAGGGCGCGCGCCAGGCGCCCCGCATCGACCCCAACGTCATGCGCCGCGACGGCGGCTCGACGAACAAATAAGGCCAGGCGGAAGCCCGTCCGCGGGGGAGGGCTTGAGTCTTACGAAGTAAGGGGGAGGATGAGAGGCTCGCCGCCTCTCATCCTCCCCCTTCTACGTTCGGGCGGAGCCCCCTCGCGGTCGGGCCGCTGTCTAAAACTTAAAAGCCACGGGCGCTGCACTGGCCGCAGTGGTCGCAGGGCTTGTCGCCGGGTTCGAGCATGCAGGTCTTCTCGCGCTCGAAGAACTCGACGAGTTCGGAGACGGCCTCGCCCAGGCCCTCGAACTGCTCCTGGCTCGGGTGCGAGGTGGCGGGGACGTAGGTGCCGCTCAGCCACGTCGAGCGCGCCTGCGAGGGCGTGGCCGGGGTCGAAGAAGTCGAGGATGAAGTCGGTGCTGACCGAGCGTCGTCCGACTGGCGCTCGCCGCGCCCGCAGTCTTCGCCGTGCGTGATGTGCGACTCGATGTGCGTGAGCCGCCGCTGAATCTCGGCGAGGCTGGCGCGCACGGCGGCGAGTTCCCCTCCCACGGGGACTTCGGCGCCCGCCTGCTCGGGCGGGGCATCGCCCAACCGTCGCGCGACGCGCTCGGCCAGCTCCCTCACCCTGTCCTGCTCGCTGCTGCTCATCCCTGACTCTTAAACCTCATCTGCCAACAGGTCGACGCGGTCGACGACGCCGACGATGGCCGAGTCTATCGCCGCGCCCTGCTCGCCCGTGGCGGCGGTCGAGGCGCCCCAGCCCTCCTGCACTATCAAAACCGTGTCGCCCTCGCCCGCGTCCACCGAGTCGAGCGCGAGGATGGTCGCGCCGAACTCCTCGCCCGTGGGCGTGACGGGCTGGCAGAGCATCACGCGGGCGCTCGCGTAGCGCTCGTTCTTCTGCGTCGCCACCACGTTGCCGAGCACGCGCGCGAGAATCACCTGCGCCCCCTCCCCTTCGACACGTGCGCCTCCGAATCGACGATGCCGACGATGGTGCAGTCGGTCGGCGTGTCCTCGCGCCGGAAGGGGAAGCTCGCCTCCTTGCCCCTGCACCAGAAGACCAGCTCGCCCACGCCCGCCCCGATGGCGTCGAGCGCCACGAGCGGCTGCCCCTGCGGCTCCAGGTCTGCGTTGAGCGACTGCACGACGAGCAGCTTGCGCCCCTCCAGCGAATCGTTCTTCACCGTCGCCACCACGCACCCGATGACACGCGCGAGTTGCATCTCTGGTAAATGGCGAATGGTAAATAGTGAATGGTGCTCTTTCTATTCACCATTCCCTATTTACCATTCACCAGCTAGTCGTTCACGAAATCGACGGTGTCGATGACGCCGACGATGGCGGCGTCCACGGGCTTGTCCTTCTGCCCTTCGGCGAGGCGCGCGGAGGAGCCGGCGACGACGAGGACGCGCTCGTGGAAGCCGGCGCCGACCGTGTCCACGGCGACGACGTAGCCGGAGCCGTCCGAGCCGTCGAGGTTCAGCGGCCGGACGAGCAGGAGTTTGCTGCCCTTCAGCCGCTCGTCCTTCTGCGTCGAGACGACCGTGCCGAGGATGCGCGCGATAATCATTCGTTTAGTGAATGGTGAATAGTAAATGGTAAATGGTGTTCGGTTATTGCCGGCCGAGCGGTTACAGTCCAAGACGGCCACCACTCAACGGCTATTCACCATTTACCATTCACCATTCACTTCTTTACCTGTCCGCCCCGACCGGCAGCGCCTCGTCCACGCTGCCGTGCGGGCGCGGGATGACGTGGACGCTGACGAGTTCGCCGACGCGGCGTGCGGCGGCGGCCCCGGCGTCCGTGGCGGCCTTGACGGCGGCCACGTCGCCGCGGACGATGGCCGTGACGAAGCCCGCGCCGATCTTCTCGTAGCCGACCAGCGTGACGTTGGCGGCCTTCACCATCGCGTCCGCCGCCTCGATCATCGCCACGAGTCCCTTCGTCTCAACCATCCCGAGTGCTTCCTGTGGCATTCTTCCTTCTCCGATTCGTTTCCTTGTCTGTGTTAGAGCTTACCGACGCCCCGCGTACTGAAAGCCGAAGACGAAATCGGCCGCCGCGCCCTTCCCGACCTCGACCGGCAAACGCAGCGTGACGGCCTGCCCCGTCACGTCCCTCGGCACGCCGGAGCGGCCGTCCCCCGAGTCCATCTTGAATTCGAGCACGAACGTATCGGATGCGCCGCCGCCGACCTCCGCCCTCTTGTCCGGGAGGAAGCCGGCCGCCCCGCCCGCGCCCGGCTCGCGCGCGACCGAGCGCAGGGTCATGCGCCCCCCGCCGCCTTCGAGCGACAGCTCGCCGCGCCCGAAGTCTATCGCCGCCGGTTCCGCGTTCGCGTTGCTTGCGTCGAGTATAACCGAAGTGGCCGCGTCCGCCACACTCCAGCGGCCGCGCGCGCGCAGCGTCAACCCCTCGCGCGTGACGACGAGCGTGTCCCCTTCGAAGCCCGTGGTGGCGACGCCGGCCCCTCCGTCGCGCGCGAGGGGGACGAGGTCGCCGCCGTCGGGCGGGCACGCGGTCAGGAGCAGGCAGGCGGCGAGCAGGAGGATCACGCGCGCCGAAGCCTTCGCCCCGCGCGCGCCCGCCCGCCGGGCCGCCGCTTCAGGACGACCCTTCACCGCCGCCTCCCGCGTTCGGCCTTCGCGCGCGCGCACTCAGTTCCGCCCCGCGCGGATGTGGTTGGCGATGTAGGGGAACCTCTGGTCGTCTTCCCTCATGCCGTCCCTGTACCAATGCTGCACGAGGAGCGCCTGCTGCTCGACGTTGTACTCCCTCCAGGGCTTGCCGGGCCTGTAGTCGTAGGCGCGGTTGCGGTCGCCCTGCGTGAGGATGGCGTGCCCCTGCGAGATCATGGAGTTGACCATGTACTCCCAGCCGAGGCTGCTGTGGTAGCCCTGCCAGACGTGCGTCAGCTCGTGGATGAAGGTGTCGCGGATGCCGGCGCGGTCGGCGCCCTCGGTGAAGACCTCCGGGCCGAAGTAGATGGTGTAGTGCCTCAGCGTGACCACGGGGATGATCGAAGAGACGGAGGCCAGCGTGACGGGCACGCCCTGGTTGCCGGGCAGGTAGTAGCTGGCGATGTGGACTTTGGTGTAAGGCAGCCGGTCTTGGAAGACCTGGCGGGCGAACTCTATTTCCGACCTCTTGAGCAGGCGACTTGCCATGTGGGGCTCCTTTCGGGAAGCGGCGTGAAGTGAATAAGTCCGCCTTGATGAAATGTATCCCGCTAGCGCGCGGCGCGCGCCGCCTGACTCAGAAGCTCGATCAACTCCTCGCGCGTCAGACTTATCTTGCCGTTCGTCGCGGCGCCGTTGCCGGACGCGGAGCGCGCGGGCGCCGCGTCGCGCTCGCCCGTCGGGCAGACGACGCGCGTCTGGTGCAGGTAGCCGCAAGCCTGGCAGCGTGCGCGCTCGTCGAGGTAGCCGGCGCGCTCGCGCACGTCTATGAGCTTCTCGATGGAGTCGGGCGGGAGGTCGCGGGCGCCGCCGAGGGCGCGGGCGAGGATGGCTATCTTCGCCGTGTGCTCAAGCGTCTCCAGCCGGTCGAAAGCCTGCCACACGTCGGCGCCGTAGGCGACCGCGCCGTGGTTGGCCATCAACAGCGCGTTGTGGTTCTTGACGAGCGGGAGCATCGCCTCGGTCAGCTCCTCGGTCGAGGGCGTGCCGTACTCGGCGAGCGGGACGCAGCCCAGCGTGAGGATGACTTCTGACAGTATCGGCTGGTCGATGGCGAGTCCCGCGACGGCGAAGGCCGAGCCGTGCGGCGGGTGCGCGTGGCAGACCGAGCGGACGTCCTCGCGCTCGCGGTAGATGAGCAGGTGCATCGCCAGCTCGGAGGACGCGCGCCGCTCCGTCAGGGGCTTGCCCGCCATGTCGGTGACGGCGAGCGAGTCCTCCGTCATGCGGCCCTTCGAGGTCTGCGTCGGCGTGGCGAGGACGCGGCCGTCGTCGAGGCGCACGCTGACGTTGCCGTCCGAGGAGACGACGTAGGAGCGCTCGTACATAAGCCGTCCGACGCGGATGATCTCGCGCCGGGCTGTCTGCTCGTCCATCAGGATGTTCTTAAGCCTTTTCGCTCAGTCGGCGGCGAATCGAATCTCGACATCCCTCGTGACCGTGACCGGCATGCCGTCAACCGTCTCCGGCTCGAACTGAATCAGGAACGCCGCCCGCTCGACCGCACCCCTGACGTCGGTCAGTCGATGGA
>DASVQJ010000058.1:0-42866 GCA_036389235.1 Pyrinomonadaceae bacterium
AAGGCGTAGACGGACGGCCAAATTGACGCTGTGGCGCGCCGTCCGCTACACTGCCGGGTTATTTCGTCGGGCAGATTTCAGACTGTGAGGCACATCTAAGAAGCACTATGACGAAAGATATCTTCATCCTCGGCGGCAGGCGCACGCCGATGACCTCGTACGTGGGCGCGCTCAAGGACGTGAAGGCCCTCGACCTCGGCGCGGCGGCCGCGCGCGGCGCCCTGGAAGCGACGGGCGTGGCGGCCGAAGAGATCGATCACACCATTATCGGCAACGCCTTGCAGACTTCGGGCGACGCCATTTACGGCGCGCGCCACGTCGCGCTGAAGGCGGGCGTGCCCGCCGACCGCCCGGCCCTGACCGTCAACCGCCTCTGCGGGAGCGGCATCCAGTCGGTCGTCTCGGGCGCGCACATGATTCTTCTGGGCGAGGCCCGCAGCGCGCTCGTCGGCGGCATGGAGTCCATGTCAATGGCGCCGCACGTCATCTACGGCGCGCGCAGCGGGTTCGGGCTCGGCCAGGGCAAGCTGGAAGACTCCCTGATGGTCGCGCTCCTCGACACCTACTGCAACACGACGATGGCCGGCACGGCCGAGAACCTCGCGCGCCGCTACGAAATCTCGCGCGAGGAGCAGGACGCCTACGCTCTGCGGTCGCAGCAGGAGGCCAAGCGCGCCCAGGACGCGGGGCTCTTCGCCGAAGAGATCACCCCCGTCGAGGTCAAGACGCGCAAGGGCGTGAAGGTCGTGGACAAGGACGACCACCTGCGCCCCGACACGACGCTCGAAGTGCTGGCGAAGCTCCCGACCGCGTTCAGCAAGGACGGCTTCGTCACCGCGGGCAACGCCTCCGGCATCGTGGACGGCGCGGCGATGCTCGTCATCGCGGGCGAGGACTACGTGAAGGAGAAGAACCTCACGCCGGCCGGGCGCATCGTCAGTTGGGCCTACGCGGGCGTCGAGCCGGACGTGATGGGCATCGGCCCCGTCCCGGCCATCCGCAAGGCTCTGGAGAAGGCGAACCTGAAGCTCTCGGACATCGACCTCGTCGAGGTCAACGAGGCTTTCGCCTGCCAGTACCTCGCCGTCGAGAAGGAGCTGGGGCTCGACCGCTCGAAGACGAACGTCAACGGCGGCGCCATCGCCCTGGGCCACCCGCTCGGCGCGTCGGGCACGCGCCTCATCCTGACGGCGCTCAACGAGCTGAAGCGCCGCGGCGGGCGCTACGGCCTCGCCTCCGCCTGCATCGGCGGCGGGCAGGGTATTGCCATCATCTTCGAGCGCGTGTAAGATTCAGGCGCTTAAAGCTTAGAGGCGGGCGCGGGAGCCGCCGCGCCCGCCTCCCCTTTTCTGAGGAACGAGGCCGACGCCGCCTCTTCTTTCCGGACGCGAGAACTTCACGGCGACCGACCCTTTGACCGCAACCCGCACGTCTTAAAGTATCTCTCCCCGCTTACCGTAAGGCCGCTCCACGCTTGCTTCTTTCAGCAGAGAGGAATCTCACGATGTCCCAGACCATCAACGGCCGCACGGCCGCCACCCTGCCTCGCAGAATGCTCGCGCGCGCGCTCTTCGCCTTACTCGCCTGCGCTGCGCTCGCCGGCCCGACTGCCGCCCAGTCGCTCAACGCGGGCTCGCCCGACCTCGTCATCACCCAGGTCTACGCGCGCGGCGGCGAGCCGGGCGCCTCGTACCGCAACGACTACGTCGAAATCTTCAACCGCGGCAACACGACGATTGACCTCGGGGGCTACTCGGTTCAGGTGGTCGTCAACGCGCCGCCCCAGCCCGGCGGCGGCTTCCCCGGCGGGCTGACCACTCTCATCAGAATGTTCACCGCTCAGGGCGTGGCCGCCCCGCTCGAACCCGGCCGTTACAGACTCCTCGCATACGGCAGCAGCGGGGAGAACGGAAACTCCGTGCCCGCCGACTCCGCCCCGGCCGACGACTACGACATGCCGGCCGACTTCGGCCGGGTCGCCATCGTCAGAGGCGTCACGCCGGTCGTCCAGTTCGGCTGCCCCACGGGCGCCGACGCCGCCGTCGTGGACTTCTTCTCTTACGGCGCGACCACCTGCGCCGAGGGCCCTGCGGTCGTCGCGGCTCCGACGGCGACGACCGCCGCCACCAGGAACAACAACGGGTGCGCCGACACCGACAACAACGCCGCCGACTTCGCTGTGGTCGCGCCCAACCCGCACCCCCGGACGACGCCCGCCGGCCCCTGCAACCTCGCGGCCCCCGCGAGCACCGTGCAGTTCGAGGCCGCCGCGGCCTCCGTCAACGAGGAGGCGGGCGGCGCCGAAATCTTCGTCACGCGGACGGGCGACACCTCGGGGGCCGCGTCGGTCAGGTACGCTACCAGCAGCTCCATCTTCCCGTTCGGCATCGACCGCTCCCGCTACACGACCGCCTTCGGCACGGTCAACTTCGCCGCGGGCGAGACGCGCAAGAGCTTCCGCGTCCTCGTCACCGACGACTTGCGCGCCGACCAGGGCAAGCGCTTCTACCTGGGCCTCGCCAACCCGTCGGGTGCCGCGCTCGGCGCGACGCACATCATGCAGGTGACCATCACCGACAACGACGCCGGCCAGGCCGTTAACCCCATCGACTCGACCGACTTCTTCGTCCGCCAGCACTACGCCGACTTCCTCTCGCGCGAGCCCGACGCGCCGGGCCGCACGTTCTGGACGAACGAGATCGAGTCTTGCGGCGCGGACGCGCAGTGCCGCGAGGTCAAGCGCATTAACGTCTCGGCCGCCTTCTTCCTCTCGATTGAGTTCCAGGACACGGGCTTCTTCGCCTACCGCGCGCACAGGGCCGCCTTCCCCGACGACCCCGTCTCGCGCCCGCGCGGCTTCCCCACCTACCGGGAGTTGTTGCGCGACGCCCAGCAGATCGGGAGCGGAGTCGTCGTCGGGCAGAACAACTGGCAGCAGCAGCTCGCCGCGAACAAGCAGGCTTACGCTTTGGAGTTCGTGCAGCGCTCCGGGTTCCTCATCCGCTACCCGCAGGGCCTGACGGCCGCGCAGTTCGTGGACAACCTGAACGCGACGGCCGGCAACCCGCTCTCGCAGGCGGAGCGCGACCAGCAGGTCGCGAACCTGAACGCGGCGGGCAACAGCACGGCCGGCCGCGCCGCCGTGCTCGCGGCCGTCGTCGAGGACACGGAGTTCAAGAACGCGGAGTTCAACCGCGCCTTCGTCCTCGCGGAGTACGTCGGCTACCTGCGCCGCAGCCCATTCGACACACCCATCACGGACGCCACCGGCTACGACTTCTGGCTCGGCAAGCTCAACGAGTTCAACGGCGACTACATCCGCGCCGAGATGGTCAAGGCGTTCATCTCTTCGGACGAGTACCGCAACCGCTTCACGCAGTAGAGCGGTAGGCGGTCGAAGGTAGGAGAGTGAGCTACCTGCGCCGCGCGCCGAACGCCCCGCCCGACGCGGACTTCTCGGGGCTCGACTTCCGGCTCTCGAAGCTCGAAGAGTTCGGCGGCGACTACCGCCGCGCGGAGATGTTCAAGGCGTTCGTCTCCTCCGTCGAATACCGCGCGCGCTTCCAGACTCCCGCCCCTTAGAGCATTTCGGGGAAGGACGAAGGATGAAGGCGGAAGGCGGGGCTTAAAGGCCCCGCCTTCCGCCTTCATCGTCCCCCTTGCTGGCATACTTTTTGTTGCTTCGGAACGCGAAGGTTGAAGACCTTCGGGCGCCCGGAGGGGGGCGCGGCGGGGGGGCGATGAAACCCTTTCCCGTTGTTCTAGTTAAGTTAGAGGGTCTTCGAAAGCCGAAGCGCCGGGGTCGGAAGGGGCGGCCGCCCGCATCCGATTTTTTGGACTTTTCGATTCAAGTTTTCGGACGGCGCAACAAGACGCCCCGGGGCCGGTTTCATCCTTGCGGGGCGCGCCGAAATGTAGTAATTAAAATCACGTTTCCGCCGCCGTATACAGCCGCGAAAACACCTCCCCGTAAGGTGCGAGTTTCAGTTCTCTTTCTAGCCATCTTTCAATCAAACAAGGTCGGACGACACTTCGGGAGACGTTCGGAAAGAATGGCGCTCTTGTCCCGAACTACCGCAGCTAACTCAGCAGGAAAAGGAAGAAATATGCCGAACAACCTCCTCAGCAAGTCAGCCGCCGCGCTGGCCCTGCTCATCTTCTGCCTCGTCACGGCGGCGCCGACGGCGTGGGCGCAGTCCACGACCCAGGGCGCCATCGGCGGTGTGGTTCAGGACCCGCGGGGCGCGGTCGTCTCGAACGCCTCCGTCACGGCCAGGAACGAGGAGACGAATAAAGAGGTCTCCGCCACGACCGACAGCGAAGGGCGCTTCCGCGTCCCGCAGTTGGAGCCGGGCACCTACACCGTCACCATCAACGCCGCGGGCTTCGCCGCCTTCACCCAGCAGAAGGTGGTCGTCGAGATCGGGCGCGTCACGCCGCTCGACATCGACCTCGGCGTCGCCGGCGCGCAGGAGACCGTCCAGGTGACGAGCGAGGCGCCCGTCATCAACACCGAGCAGCAGGACTTCTCGACGAACATCAACCAGACCTCGATCAATAACCTTCCGACTAACGGCCGCAGGTGGTCTAACCTCGCCATTCTGACCCCGGGCACGGTGCCCGACGGCACGTTCGGCTTAATAAGTTTCCGCGGCATCTCGGGCCTGCTCAACAACAACACGGTCGACGGCGGCGACAACAACCAGGCGTTCTTCTCCGAGGAGCGCGGGCGCACGCGCATCGGCTACTCGGTCAGCCAGGCCGCCATCCGCGAGTTCCA
The DNA here is from genome assembly GCA_036389235.1 of Pyrinomonadaceae bacterium. Classification (GTDB taxonomy): domain Bacteria; phylum Acidobacteriota; class Blastocatellia; order Pyrinomonadales; family Pyrinomonadaceae; genus QHXN01. Next base: position 4,781 of record DASVQJ010000058.1, read on the forward strand.
GGTCAACACCTCGAACTACTCGGCCGAGTACGGCCGTTCGGCGGGCGGCGTCATCAACGCCGTCACCAAGTCCGGCACCAACGAGTTCCACGGCTCGGCCTTCATCTTCGACCGCAACAACAAGTGGGGCGCGCGCAACCCGCTCAGCACCATCACCCAACTGGTCAACGGCGTCTTCACGCCCGTCGGGTACAAGGCGAAGGATGTGCGCTACCAGTTCGGCGGCACCGTCGGCGGGCCGATTGTGAAGGACACGGCCTTCTTCTTCTTCAGCTACGACCAGCAGAAGCGCGACTTCCCCGGCATCGCACGGTTCGTGACCCCCGGCTACCTGAGCACGGTCAACCGCACCACGCTCCTGGCCAGGGGCTTGACGACGGAGCAGATCGACTCGTCGCTGAGCTTCATCAACAGCCTGACGGGCGAGGTGCCGCGTAAGGGCGACCAGACGCTCTTCTTCCCGAAGCTCGACTGGAACATCACCTCGAAGAACACCCTCACGGTGACTTACAACCGTCTGCGCTGGGATTCGCCCGCGGGCGTCCAGACGGCGGCGACCGTGACGCGCGACCGCGCCGGCTTCGGCAACGACTTCGTCGAGGCCGACTCGGTCAACACGCGCCTCACCTCGACGCTCTCGAACCGTCTGCTCAACGAGGGCCGCTTCCTCTTCTCCGACGAGCTGAACTCGCAGTTCGCCCAGGAGCCCCTGCCGGGCCAGCCGACGACGGCGAACGGCTTCTCGCCCCAGGTCGCGCTGACGAACGGCATCACCTTCGGCAAGTCCACCTCCCTGGACCGCGTGGCCCTGCCGGACGAGAGGCGCTTCCAGTTCGCCGACACCATGACCTACACCGCCGGCAACCACACGTTCAAGTGGGGCACGGACATCAGCCACGTCAGGGACATCGACGACAACCTGTTCACCGGGGCCGGCTCCTACACCTACTCCAACATCAACGACTTCATCGTCGATTACGTCAACTTCACGACGAACGGGGCGCTGAGGGCGGCGGGCCGGCAGTGCGCCACGCTCGCGACGCCGGCCGCCAACACGCGGCTCGCGGGCAGGTGCTACACCAGCAACTTCGCGCAGGGCTTCGGCCAGTCGCGCTTCGAGCTGACGACCGACGACTTCGCCTTCTTCGCACAGGACGACTGGCGCGTGACGCCGCGCCTGACCCTCAACCTCGGCCTGCGCTGGGAGTACGAGAAGTTCCCGCAGCCCTTCCTCGTCAACCCGGCCATCCCGCAGACGGGGAACCGGCCGAGCGACAAGAACAACTTCGGCCCGCGCCTCGGCTTCGCCCTGAACGTCACCGGCGACTCCCGGACTTCCTTGCGCGGCGGCTACGGAATCTACTACGGGCGCGTGAACGGCTCGACCATCATCAACTCGCTGATTAACACGGGCCTCTCGACCGGCCAGACCGTCAGCTCGATCTCGCCCGCGACCAACCCCGTGACCCCGGCCGGCAACCCGCTCTCGCCGATCTTCCCGAACGTCCTGGCCTCCGCGCCCGCGGGCACGGCGTCGGTTAACTACTTCGCGGACGACTTCCAGAACCCGCTCATCCACCAGGGCGACCTGATCCTTGAGCGCCAGGTTTCGCACAACACGGTGGTCTCCGCCTCCTACCTCTTCAGCTTCGGGAAGTACCTCCCGGCCTTCGTGGACGTCAACCTGAGCGCGCCGACCGCCACGCGCAGCGTCAACATCGTGGACGGCCCCTTCGCCGGCCAGACGTGGACGTTCCCCTACTACCTGGGGAACGCGCGGCCGAACCCGAACTTCGGCTTCATCGACCAGATCAGCAGCATCGTCTCGACCAAATACCACGCGCTCGTCTTGCAGGCCAACCGCCGCCTGACGAACGGGCTCCAGTTCCAGACGAGCTACACCCTCTCCCGGGCGTCGGACAACGGGCAGACCTCGACGACCTTCACGCCCAGCTTCTCCGGCCCCTTCGACCCGTTGAACCCGCAGGCCGAGAAGGGCTACTCGGCCTTCGACCGGCGGCACAAGTTCGTCGCCAGCGCCGTCTACAACACCGACTTCGCCAGCCTGAAGGATAACAAGGTCGGGCGCGCCATCTTCAACGGCTGGACGATTGCGCCCATCCTCAACGCCTTCTCCGGCGCGCGCTACACCGGGAACACCTCGGGTTCGAGCGTCAGCAGCGTCTTCGGCTTCAGCCAGGCCGGCGGCGTCAACGGCTCGAACGGCTCGCTCCGTTTCGCCCTCGTGCCGCCCAACTTCTTCAAGCAGCCGAGCATCTGGTACACCGACCTGCGCATCTCGCGCCGCTTCCACATCAAGGAGGACATGAACTTCGAGGTGCTGGCCGAGGGCTTCAACATCTTCAACCGCACGCAGGTCACCAGCGTCAACAACGTCATCTACAACATCGCGGCCTCCGGCACGACGGCCGTGAACGCGACCTACAACCCGTCCTTCGGCACCACGACCGGCGCCGACGGCTTCTTCTTCCGCGAGCGCCAGATTCAGATCGGCGCGCGCTTCGAATTCTGAGACTCGCCCGGGGCAGAGTCCTTCGAAGGGGCGCGCAACCCGACAAGGTTGCGCGCCCCGCTTGTTTAAACGCCGCCCGCTGAAAGCGGCGCTCCGCCCCGCTGCTGACCCTTGCGCGGCCGGCCGAAGTGTAGTATTTAACTTCGCGTTTCCGCCCCCGCAACGGGCGTGTGAAAGTCTTGCCGCGTGACCTAGTTTCCGTTTCTCTTTCTAGCCATCTTTCAAACAGACGGGTCGGCCCAGGGGTCTCGGGAGGCGCCGCACAGGACGGCACCCTCATCCCGAGCCACCGTTACCAACTCAGCAGGAAAAGGAAGAAATATGCCGAACAACCCCCTCCGCAAGTCAGCCGCCGCGCTGGCCTTGCTCATCTTCTGCCTCGGCTTCGGCGTGTCGCGCGCCGCGGCGCAGTCGCAGGCCAGTTCCGGGCAGATCGCCGGGGACGTGACGGACCCGAACGGGGCCGCCGTGGCTAACGCGTCCGTGACGGTCACGAACAAGGAGACGGGTCTGACGCGCACGGCGACGACGAGCGACGACGGTCTTTACACCATCGTCCTGCTCCCGCCCGGCACCTACACGGTGACGGCGCAGGCGACCAACTTCGCGGAGGCCAAGGTCGAGAACGTCGTCGTCAACGTCGGGCGCGTCGTGGACGTGAAGATCGCCCTCGGCGTCAACGCCGTCCAGGAGACCGTCCTCGTCACCACGGAGACGGCCCTCCAGGTGACCCGCAGCGAGTCCGACGCGGTCATCAACGAGACGGCCATCAGCAGCCTGCCCATCAACGGCCGCCGCTTCCAGGACTTCGTCACGCTGACGCCGACCGCGCAGATCGACCCTTCGCGCGGCCAGATCTCCCTCGCCGGGCAGAAGGGCATCAACAGCAACGTCAACATCGACGGCATGGACTACAACCAGCCGTTCTTCGGCGGCATCCGCGGCGGCGAGCGCTCGAACCTCGCGTTCACCATCCCGCAGGAGTCCATCAAGGAGTTCCAGGTCGTCCCCACCGGCTACTCGGCGGAGTTCGGCCGCTCGACGGGCGGCGTCGTCAACGCCGTCACGAAGTCCGGCGACAACAACGTGCGCGGCTCGGGCTTCCTCCTCGCCCGCCCGAGCCGGCTCGCGCGCGGCAACGAGTTCACGGACGCGCTGGCGGAGCAGAGGCTGAACGCGCTGGGCGTCACCCCGACGCTCGCCCCGACGCAGTACCAGTTCGGCGGCTCAATCGGCGGGCCGATCAGGAAGGACAGGATGTTCTACTTCGGCGCGTACGAGCAGCAGCGCTTCCGCGCCCCGCGCCAGATTCTCTTCAACTTCCCCGTCGGCTTCCCCGGCCCGCTGACGCTGAACGCGGCGCAGCAGGAGGTCTACGACTTCTACCGGGGCGAGCAGAACACCTACACCCAGACCAACGACGCCTACGCCGGGCTGGGGCGCTTCGACTGGAACATCAACGCGAGTCACAACTTCAACGCGCGCTTCAGCGCCAGCAAGAACAACGCGCTGAACGCCGCCTCGCGCGGCGAGACCTCCGTCGACCCGACGACGAACCAGGCGCTCTCCTCCAACGGCACCGAGCAGAACACGACCCGCATCTTCGTCTCGCAGCTGGTCAGCAGCCTCGGCTCAAGCGTGGTCAACGAGCTGCGCACGCAGGTCGCGCGCGAGACCCGGCCCCGCCTCTCCAACTCCGCAGTGCCGAACGTCGTGACCAGCTTCGCCGTCTACGGCGCGGCGGGCAGCGCCACCTCCTCCTTCCTGCCGAACGAGGAGCACGACATGCGCTACCAGGTGACCGACGCCGTCACCTACATCAAGGGCAACCACAACTTCAAATTCGGCGGCGAGTTCAGCCACATCGACGCCGCCCAGACCTTCGGCTTCAACCAGTTCGGCCGGTTCAACTTCAGCATCGGCGGCACGAACCAGAACGTGGCCGACGCCTTCCAGAGGCTGGCGAACGTCGTGGTGCCCCAGACCACCTCGGGCACGACCACGACGCAGGCCATCCTCGGCCGCTTCGACGACTCACGGGCCACGTACAACAGGCAGATCGGGAACCGGATAGTGGCCATGAAGGTTCAGGAGCTGGCCTTCTTCGGGCAGGACGCGTGGCGCGTCACGCCGAAGCTCACGCTGAACTACGGGCTGCGCGCGGAGCAGCAGTACAACCCCGAGCCCGACCTCAGCAACACGCAGATGGTGAACATCGTCAAGAACACCATCTTCCCGATCCGCGGCGCGGGCTACACCCCGACGATTCCGGACAGCGGCTGGCAGTGGGGGCCGCGCGCCGGCTTCGCCTACGACCCTTCGGGGAAGGGCCAGACGGTCATCCGCGGCTACAGCGGCGTCTACTACGCCCGCACGCCCCTCATCCTTTTCGCGGACAGCATCAACAACTACCGCAGCACCCCGGGGAACGTCAGCGTGCAACTGCCGTTCGGCGGCTTCAGCCAGGCGGCCTTCAACACGTTCCTGGGCACGGCGGCGGGCCAGCAGTACATCAACATCACCGGCTGCAACCCGGCGGCGGCGGCCAACAGCGACGCGCGCAACCGCTGCACGCCGAACACGCTCTACCGCCAGTTCGCCATCGTCGGCATCAACCTGAACAGCACGCCGCTGAGCGGCCTGCCCATCCTCTCGACGGATCAGATTTCGTCCATCGCGGGCGCGGTCGGTCTGAACCCGAGCCCCTTCGTCAACGCGCAGCTGACCGGACACGCCGAGGACTTCAGGAACCCGCGCTCGGTGCAGCACGGCTTCGGCGTCGAGCACCAGGTCGCGCGCGGCCTCGTGCTGGGCGTCAACTTCGACTACGTCCACACGACCAGGAACCAGCGCAACCGCGACCTGAACCTGCCGGCCCCCCTGACCGCGCAGCAGTACGTAGACTTCCTGCGTGCGAACAACACCGCGGCGAACGTCGCCGCGTGGTCGGCGCCCGGCAACATCTTCGACCAGATACTGGCCTCCGGCCGCACATACATCGCGGTCGCCACGCCCGGCGGGTTCATCAACCCCGCGACGGGGACGACGCTGACCTTCCCCAACGGCTCGGTCGTGACGCGGCAGCGCCCGACGCAGGCCCAGCAGGGCTTCGCGCTCGGCGCCGTGCAGTTGCGCGAATCCACGGCGCAGTCGCTCTACCGCGCGCTGACGTTCCGCGCCCGGCTGGTTCGCAAGCGGATGCAGCTTAACGCCTACTACACCTTCTCCAGGCTCCTGTCGGACGACGACAACGAGCGCGATTCCGGCGGCGTCGCCTACGCCAACCCGTACGACCTGCGGGGCGAGTGGGGCCGGAGCCGTCTCGACCGCGAGAGCCAGTTCATGGCGAACCCGATCTTCTTCCTGCCTTACGACTTCGAGATATCGGGCGCGTTCCGCCTGCAATCCGGCCAGCCGTTCAACGCGGCCGTGGGCTCGGACTTGAACGGCGACACCGTGAACAACGACCGGCCGCTTCAGGTGCCGGGCCTCGAATACCGCCGCAACTCCTGGCGCAACCGCGGAATATACAGCGCCGACATGAGGGTGCAGAAGAACTTCGGCTTCACAGAGCGGCAGCGCCTGAGCTTCTCGGCGGAGTTCTTCAACATCCTGAACCGCCCCAACATTCTGGTCGGCACCGCGGCGGCCCCCGGCACGAACACGACCTTCGGGAGCGGCGGGCAGCTCTGCTCGACGCCGAGCCAGATTTGCGGCCTGAGCGGCGGCCCCGCGTTCAACCCGAACTTCTTGCAGATTCGTGACCCGGCGACGGGCGTGCTCCTGACCAACAACATCAACCCCGGGAGCGCCGTCTTCCAGATGCAGCTCGGCGTGCGCTACCAGTTCTAAACAACTGACTCTGCGGAGCCGCCACTCCTTAAAGGGCGCGCGACCTCTACGGGTTGCGCGCCCTATTTGTCTTCCCCCCGGCCTTGTCTCAAGACAGGCCGCGCGGCGTACGGAAAAGAACTCTTTTCGCCGACGCGCACGGGCGAGCCTTCGAGGACATCTCCCATTCCTGCAACACCTTCAGCCCGCGGGCGCGGCTGGCATGTCGGTTGCCATCTTCAAACCTGAAACGCGAGGGTTGACGCGCTCTCCCGCATTCACACACTTAGGAGGGTTGAATAAACATGGGTGCTCCGAACAGGGACGAGGTGGAAGGCAAATACGACCAGGCTAAGGGCTCCGTCAAGGAGGGCTTCGGCCGCCTGACCGGCGACGAAGAGTTGGAAGCCGAGGGCTCTGCCGACAAGCTCAAGGGCGACGTTAAAGAGGGCTGGGGCGGCGCCAAGCGCAAGGTCGGCGACACGCTCGAAGACGTGGGCGACGCCATCAAGCGCTAACGCCCGCGCTTCTAAACTGAACACACACTAAGAGGCCGCCGCCGGTTGTTAATCCGGCGGCGGCCTCTCGACTATGGAGCAGGAACGCCGAACGGCAAGAAGGGTGTCGGGTTCCGGGTTCCGGGTTCCGGTTAAAACCAACACCCGAAACCTAACACCCGACACCCTTCCTCCCGCTCGGAGTTCCTGCTCATCTCTACTCCTGCCTGATGTACTCCGCGCCCAGGTCTTTGAGCAATTCTTCGAGCTTGTCCGCCTCTTCGTCGGACTTCGCCTCCACGCCGATGAGGATGCCGCCCGCGCGCAGGGACGCGTCGTATACTTTCGCGCGGTGCTCGGGAATTCCCGCGCCGACGAGTGCTCCGATGAGCCCGCCGGCCGCGCCTCCCGCGCCCGCGCCGGCCAGCGCCGCCGCGAGAGGCCCCGCGACCACGAGCCCTAAGCCCGGCAGCACGACGTTCGTCCCGACGGCCACAATCGCCGCCACAACCGCGCCGACCGTCCCGCCCAGCGCCGCGCCGTAGCCCATCCCGTCGGCCGCGTGCGTGCGCGTCTCGATGGCGAACTCCTTCGACTTGGTCGCGTCGGACATCAGCACGGAGATGTCGTCGCGCGTGTAGCCGCGCTTGAGAATCGCGTCCACGGCCGCCTCCGCCGCCACGCGCGTCTTGAACACTCCCGTCACAAGTTTTGCCATAAAACACTCCTCACTCGAAAAGACCGACCGCGCTAACTCATCGCAAGCCCCGTGCCGACCTCGCCCGCGCGCACTCCCACGAATCACCGAGCGATAGAACCAATCCGTGCCGGGCGCTACGCGCGGCGGCGTACCAAACCGAAACGAGCGGACGCGCCTGTGTTCTGTTCGGCGTCAGCGGCGGCGGCGCGCACGCTCTCAGCGACGGCCGGCGCGCGCGCTGTTATAATCCCTGCTTTCCGACGTACGGCAATACGAACTTTCAACGGGGGACTTCTGTGATTAAGGCGGTCATCTTCGACGTTGACGGAACGCTCGTCGATTCCGTAGACCTGCACGCGCGCGCCTGGCAGGAGGCGCTCGCGCACTTCGGCAAGCGGTTCGACTTCGAGCGCGTGCGCTACCAGATAGGCAAGGGCGGCGACCAACTGATGCCGGTCTTCCTCTCTGAGAAGGAGCTTGAAGAATTCGGCAAAGAGCTTAAGGAGTACCGCGGCGAACTCTTCAAGCGCGAATACCTGCCGCGCGTGAAGGGATTCCCCGCCGTGCGCGAGCTATTCCGGCGCGTGAAAGACGAAGGGCTGAGCATTGCTCTGGCATCTTCGGCCAAAGGTGACGAGCTGAAGGCTTACAAAAGGCTCGCGCGTATCGAAGACCTCGTAGAGGAGGAGACTTCGAGCGACGACGCCGAGAAGTCCAAGCCGCACCCGGACATCTTCGAGGCCGCGCTCGAACGTCTCGGCGACACGTCGCCCGCGGAGGCCGTCGTCGTCGGCGACACGCCTTACGACGCGGAAGCCGCGGGCAAAGCCGGCCTGCGAACCGTCGGCCTGCTCTCCGGAGGTTTCCCCGAAGAAGACCTGCGGGCCGCCGGCTGCGTACGAATCTACCGCGACGCCGCAGACCTCCTCGCCAACTACGACGCTTCGCCGCTCGCCAGGCCAAAAAGCGAATGAAGGAAGGAGACGCATGACGAACAACCACACCCTCATCCTCCGCCCCACGACTTCCGCCCTTAACCGTTGATGCGCGTGCTACAGGTCAGCTCCGCGCGCGCTTTCGGCGGTGGCGAGCGCCACCTCGCAGACCTCGCGCGCGGCCTTCAAGAGCGCGGCCACGAAATCCTCGCCGCGGTGCGCGAACGCTCGCCGCTGCGAGAGCATCTCTCGTTCCTGCCCGCGCAGAACGTCTACGCCGTACGCCTGCGCAACGCGCTCGACATCGGCAGCGCGCGGAAGCTCGCGCGCGTCGCGCGGGAGAGAAAGGTTGACATCATCCACGCGCACGTCGCGCGCGACTACGCGCCCGCGTCCTTCGCCGCGCGGTTCGCGCCCGCGGCGCGCTTCGTCATCACGCGCCACGTACTCTTCCCCCTGAGCAGCACGCACCGCCTGACGCTCTCGAACGTCTCGCGCGTCATCGCCGTCTCCGAGCCGGTCGCGCGCGCCCTCCGCACGCAGAACATTTTCGACGAGGATAAGATTCGCGTCGTCGAGAACGCCGTAGACCTCGCGCGATTCGAGCGCGCACGCGCCGAGGCCGAGCCCGACGCCCACGGCAGGCCCTTGCGCGTCGGCATCATCGGCGAATTGAGCGTCATCAAAGGGCAGGAGGAGTTCGTGCGCGCGGCGGCGCTCGTCAGGGAGGATTTCGGGGAGCGCGTCGAGTTCCTCATCGCCGGCGAGGACAACTCGCCCGGCGGCGGGCACCGCGCGCGCATCGAGCGGGTCGTGCGCGAGCTTAATCTGGCGAATAACGTGCGCCTGCTCGGTCGCGTCGAGGACGTGCCAAGCCTCGTCTTCAAACTCGACGTACTCGTCTCGGCCTCGTACTCCGAATCGTTCGGCCTGGCGATGGCGGAGGCGCTCGTCTGCGGCGTGCCCGTCGTGGCGACGGCGACCGGGGGCTCGAAGTCTTTAATCGAGGACGGCGTCAGCGGACTCCTCGTCCCCCGCGGCGATGTGCGCGCGATAGCCGCGGCCGTCGCCTCGCTGCTCTCAGACGAGGAGAGACGGCGCGCGCTCGGCGAACATGCGCGACGTAACGCGCTCGAACGCTTCGACCCCGGGCGCATGGTCGAAGCGACCGAGCGCGTCTACGAAGAAATGCTCGGCCGGGGCGCTTAAAGCGTTTCTCATGCGGGTGAGTCTGAAGTGAGCTTTCAACACAGAGACACGGAGACACAAAGACACAGCTTGTTGAGTTATATCGCATCAAGCTGTGTCTCCGTGCCTCCGTGTCTCCGTGTTAAATCGTCCTCGCTTACACTCAACGGCCAACTGCAACAAACATTCGCGCCCGCGGCGGTATGATTGCGGCGGTAAATCTTTAAGACTGACTTCCGTGCGTGGTGTGTGTATATGGGCAAAAGTTTTGCGCGTTTGCGCGGCATCAAGATGGCTTACGACGACACGGGCGGGGACGGCGCGGCGCTCGTGCTGCTGCACGGCTTCCCCTTCGACCGTTCGATGTGGCGCGGTCAGGCGCGGGCGCTCGGCGGCGAGTTCCGCGTCATCGCGCCCGACCTGCGCGGCTCGGGTGAGACGCCCCTCGGCGAAGGCGACGTGACGATGGAGACGTTGGCCGAAGACGTGGCCGCGCTGCTCGACGAGTTGAACCTCGGGCGCGTCATCCTCGGCGGGCTTTCGATGGGCGGCTACGTCGCCTTCGAGTTCTTCCGCAAATTCCGCGAACGCGTGCGCGCGCTCGTCCTCGCCGACACGCGCCCGCAGGCCGACACCGAAGAGGGACGGCGCGCGCGCGAAGAGAACGCACAACGCGCGCTCAAAGAGGGCATGGCGCCAATCGTCGAGTCGATGCTGCCGAAACTTCTCTCCGCGGGGACGCGCGAGCGCGGCGGCGAAGTTTTGGAGCGCGTGCGCGCGATGATGCTCGGCACCAGCCCCGAAGGCGCCGCCGCGTCGCTAAGGGCGATGGCCGTGAGAAGAGACCAGACAGACCTTCTGGCGTCGATAAACGTGCCGACCTTAATCGTCGTCGGGAGCGAAGATTCTGTAACTCCGCCCGCGGACGCGGAGTCGTTGAGCGCGAAGGTCGAGGGCTCGCGTCTCGTCGTCGTCGAAGGCGCGGGACATCTCTCGAACGTCGAGCGGCCGGAGGAGTTCAACCGCGCGCTCGCCGCGTTCCTGCGCGGATTGCCCGTCTGAGCTTTTCGTCTAAAGGATTGAAGGGGTTTTATATCGGCATGCAAATCAGCATCAGGCCGCGCGCCGGGAGCGCGGGCATCCTGCCCGCCGAAGCGTGCGTCAGCACGCTTAGCAGTGAAGCGCCGTCTCTCGACGTGGAGATTTAAAGCTCTCTGCATTCGCGCAGACGCGCTCATGGCGGGCAGGGATGCCCGCGCTCCCGGCGCGGCGCGTGCTTCTTTCTTCTTGTAAGGCGGTATTATGACTGACGGCATGAACGAACCCTGGAAGTACAGCATCGAGGAGCGCGTCCGCTGGGGCGACGTGGACGCGGCGCGCATCATCTTCTACGGCGCCTACATACGCTTCTTCGAGTTCGCCGAGACCGAACTGTTCCGCGCGGTCGGCCTGCCCTACGGCGTGATGTTCGACGAGCTGGACGTTTGGCTGCCGCGCGCGCACCTCGAATGTGACTTCCACAGGGCCGCCCAACTCGACGACCTGTTGGAGGTCTGCGTTTACGTCGGCCGCGTCGGCACAAAATCTCTGCGGCTCGACTTCGAGGTTCGCCGCAACGGCGGCCACGAACTCGTCGCCGACGCACACTTCGTCCTCGTCGCCGTCCGCCGCCACACCTTCGAGTCCGTCCCCGTCCCCGAAGAACTCAAACGCCGTCTCGCCCCGTACACGCGTCCCGCGGAGAATTAACTCCTCATCAAGACCCGCCGGCAGCGAATCCCACGCGCCGAAACCACATTCGCGTGCTCAAAAACCATCTCCCCTCCGACGGAAGCAATATAGCAGTATGCAGTTGAGAGTGATGGAACGGGAGTTAACTACAGAGGCACGGAGACACGGTCTGTACACGGCTATAGCGGCGTTCACACGGACGTGACGGCCGCGCCGGGAGCGCGGGCATCCTGCCCGCCGAAGCGTGCGCCAGCACGCTTAGCAGTGAAGCGCTATCCCTCGACGTGGAGGTTTAAAGTCTCACGGCCTTCGCGCTGACGCGCTCATGGCGGGCAGGATGCCCGCGCTCCCGGCTTGAGGTCGCACCCGCACGAACGCCGCTATAAAGCTTAAAGCCTGTTTGAAAACTCTTCGCTCCGGAGGGGCGAGACGTTTATAGGTCACAGTATCCTCCCGTGCCGAGCCCCGGAGGGGCGACATCTGAACATGCCGCCCCTCCGGGGCTCGGCGGTTTTATGAATGCCGCCGGCTATAAACATTTCGCCGCTCCGCGGCCAAGACTTCGCAAACAGGTTCTTAAAGCTGTGTCTCCGTGCCTCTGTGGTTAATTGTTCTCGGTCACATCCGAGTGCAAACGGCTATAGGGTGATTTTGAAGACCGCTTTCACGCGAACGAAAGGCGGTTTGCGCGGAGTGAAGAGCCAATCCCGAGAATAAAATGCAGAATCGCGCGCGGCAAAAGCAAAATCACATTACGCATCATTGAAGACGTATACGCGAAGAGCATCTTGAAAGAATATTTCGTGATATTGAAAAATAAAGAGCAGAATCACGCGGCGCATGAATGAAATCGTATAGCTCATTAATAAAATCCGAGAATTTGTTCAAGAAGCTGGGAATTAACTCAAAAAGCTGTACGACATAACGGAACCTCCGCGCCAACTTTTAGAAAATCGCGCGGAGAAACATTATCACCGGGGAATTTTTCTCGGAATCGAGGAAATAAACACGTAGTCCCGTCAACTTTTCTCAAAATGGAGAACACAGACCGGTAAAGCAATCAATCTTTCTCTAAATCGAGGAATCGTTGAGTCTCGGGCCTGAATTTTACGGTCAGGTCAGAAGGGATTCAGCGCGCGGCGGGCGAGTGTGCGTTTGAGGTCGAGGTAACCCTGATCCCCCGTCACCAACTCGCGCAGCGTGCGGCGTATGCCGGGATGCGCGCGCGCGAGCTTAATCATGCGGTCGGTGAAGGGGCCGCCCCAGAACTTTCCGTAGAACCTTCGGCGCATCTTCGACGCGCGGCGCAGTTCGCGCCCGAAGTCCGCGCGCCACTTACTATCGTAAGATTTAACGTCGCCCGCGAGGTAGGCTTCGGCGAATAGCTCGGCCGAACGCAGCGCGTAGTAAATACCTTCGCCCGTCACGGGGTCTGCGAAGCCCGCGGCGTCGCCGAGCAGAGCCCAGTCGTCGCCCGCCGCCCGCCGCGCGTCCAAAGTCTCCGGCGCGAGCCCCGGGATGCGCGCCGCGTAGCGCTCGGCCACCGCGCGCAACCTTTCTTCAACGCCCCCCTCGCCTTCGAGGGTTAAACCCCCGCGAGAAGACGAGGACGACGCGGCGCTTTTCTCCCTCTCGCGGTAATAGTTGACCATGAAGTCCCAGAGTATCCGGTCGAGCGCCTTGTGCTCGAAGGCGTCCTGCGCGGTGGCGATGCCGAAGGAAATATGGTCGAGCCGCGGGAAGGCCCACGCGTATCCGGCCCAGCCCGGCAGAAATGCGATGAGCGTCGGCGCCTCGTCCGCTTCGTTTAGAGGGGTGCGGTAGCCGAACGCGACCTCCATGTCGGAGTTCGACAGAGGGCCTGAGAGCCTCCGCGCAATCGCGCTGTTCGCGCCGTCCGCCGCGACGAGCACCCGCCCGCGCCAACTTTCGCCTCCGCGCGCGCGAACTACCCGGAAGCCTTCGTCCTCTTTATCACCCTTCTTCGCCGACGCGCCAACGCGACAATCGAAGACGCGCGCGCCCGCCCTCTCCGCACGCGCGCGCAGGTAAGAGTCGAACGCGCGGCGCGAGTAGACCGCGAAAGGCTCTGAGAGCTTCAGGCGCACGCCTTCGCCCGCGGGCGAGACCATCTCGACCTCCGTCACCGCGCGCCCGCCCGCTTCGAGCAGAAACGGCCAAGCCTTCAAAGCCTTCGACGTGACGCCGCCGCCGCACGCCTTCGCCTCGCCCGCGGGCCGCCCGTCGAACAGCGCCACGCGCGCGCCCACGCGCGCCAGCCTCTCCGCCGCGAAAGAGCCCGCCGGCCCCGCCCCGACAATCAACACGTCGAATGTTTCTTCAAACGCCTCCACAAAACTCCTTACAGACCGCGGCCCTCGTCCTGCTTGCCGACGAAAAGCACAGTTGTTAGAATTCCTGCCAACCCCTACAAGTCATTACACGCGTCAGACATTTCCCCGCGTCGGGGCGGAGGATGATGAACGACAGCCCCCTCGTATTCGTCGGCGTCGCGCCGCATCCGCCGATCATGGTGCCAGAGGTCGGCGGCGCGCGCGTCGCCGAAGTGCGCGCCTCCGTAGACGCCATGAGCGAGCTGACGGAACGAATCAGAGCGTGCGGCGCGCAGACCGTCGTGCTCGTCTCGCCGCACGCGCCGCTTGAGCGGAATACCTTCGTCGCATACGGCGGCCCGCGCCTGCGCGGAGATTTTGCCAACTTCCGCGCCCCGCAGGCAATTGTCGAAGCGCCGGTCGACGAGGAACTGCTCCGCGCCATTCAACAAACGGCCGCCGAAGAGAAATATCGCGTCATCGTCTTAGAGCCGCAGCAACTCGACCACGGCACCGCCGTCCCTCTCTACTTCCTTCTACGTAACGGGTGGGCGGGGCGCGTCGTCGCCCTCGGCTACAGCTTTCTCCCAGACGAAGACCACATCCGCTTCGGCGAATGTGTCAGACGCGCCGTCGAAGCCGTCGAACGCCCGGCCGCCTTCGTCGCCAGCGGCGACTTGAGCCACCGGCTCCAGCCCGGCGCCCCCGCGGGCTTCAACCCGGACGCGCGGCGCTTCGACGAGCAGGTAGTCGCCGCGCTCCGCGCGAACGCGCCGGGACAAATCCCGCGCATCGACCAGGGTTTGCGCAGGCTCGCCGGGGAATGCGGCTACCGCTCCATGCTCGTCGCGCTCGGCGCCGCGTCCGCCGTGGAGCCCGAGTGCGAGGTCATCAGCTACGAAGCCCCCTTCGGCGTCGGCTACCTCGTCGCACAAATGTCGCGCACGGGCCTGAACTGACCGATGATTTTTAAGGTGATGAATCTCGAACAGTCAACGACCGCAGCCCTTGACCCGCGCGGCGCGGAGGAGCAGGAAAACTGCACCCCGCGCGACGACGAAAGAATAACCGCGCTGGCGCGCAACGCCGTCGAAGCCTACGTCCTGCGCGGCCGCGTTATCGAGCCGCCACATTTCCCCGAAACGTCTGCGCTGGGCAGGCCGTCCGCCTGCTTCGTCTGCATCAAGACCGTCGGACGCGAACTGAGGGGCTGCATCGGCACGGTCGAGCCGGAATACGCCACCCTGGCCGAAGAGGTCATCGCCAACGCCGTCAAAGCGGCCACGCGCGACCCGCGCTTCCGCCCCGTCACGGGCGACGAACTATCGTCCCTGCTCTACTCCGTAGACGTGCTCGGGATTCCGGAGCCGGCGCGGTTCGAGGACTTAAACCCCGCGCACTTCGGCGTGGTCGTGACCGACCGGTCGGGCTCGCGGCGCGGACTGCTCCTGCCCGACATTGAGAGCATCGAGACGGCCGGCCAGCAGGTCGGCGTCGCCGCCAGGAAGGCGGGCATTAAACCCGGCGAGCCGCTGAGGCTCTACCGCTTTCGCACGCGCCGCTTCAAAGAGTCGGCGTGAACTTTTATTTCCGAATGAGGAGGACGACGACGATGCCAGACCACAACCAGACCAAAAGCTCCCTCGGGGAACAGAATCAAGACCCCGATCTCAAGCCCGACGCCACCCCCAACCCCATCGAAGACATCAACCCCGCGAACGACGAGCGCGCCATCGACGTGGGCGAATCCGGTCAGTTCGCACCGGGCGGGCGTTACAACGAACTGGGAGCCACCAGGCCGCGTCGCCTAGACCTCGACGAACAGGTGGACGGCGCCCTGTCAAAAGAGGAGTAGAAAGCCTTACCAGGCTACTCCCCCGCCGGCGCCGGCCGAAGAACGGCTCCGCCGGCGGCGAGTATTTCTGAAACAAAAATTTTCCAAAAAAAATCCCGCTGCATACGCGAGATGTATGCAGCGGTAAGATCCACAGGAGGAAAGGGTCTTCATTCTACACAAGCGGGCGGAGTGTGTCAAATAGATTCACACTCCGCCCGCTCGCATAGGATGATTTACACGTCCAAGTTCTTCACATCGAGCGCGTTATCCTCAATAAACTTACGCCGGGGTTCCACCGCGTCGCCCATCAGGATGGTGAAAATCTGATCCGTCTCGACCGCGTCGTCAATCTTTACCTGAAGCAGCGTGCGCTTCTCCGGGTTCATCGTGGTCTCCCAGAGCTGCTCCGGGTTCATCTCGCCGAGCCCCTTGTAACGCTGAATCGTCAAATCTTTCTTCGCGGCCGTCAGCACCCGCTCCAAAAGCTCTTCGCGGGAACCAATAGTCTCTTTCGTGCCGTTTTCGCCGAGAGTGAAGGGCGCAGTCAGACGCTTTTCGAGCGTCTTGTAGATTTCCACGGCCTTCTGGAACTCGACGTGGCTCGCCAGGTCCCAGTCGATTTTAACTTTTGAACCGCCGGGTACTATCGTGTCGATCTCCCAGAGTCCGTGCTCCTCGTCCGGGGCCAGTTCGGTCTTGTAACCGGCGTTCGCCAGCGCCGCCTCGACGCGCCCGATCTGCTCCCCTTCGTTATCCTGGAAGATTCCACGGAGGGTCGTCCCCTCTTCGTTTAGCACGCCTTCGCGCCCGCTGAAAGCCTCAAGAAGGAGATTCAGCAAACGCCCGTCGTTGCCGAGTCTCCGGATAAGCTTTTCACAGTAACGGTTTAGCTCGACCATCTGCTCAAGGGCGCGGGCAAGCTCCTTACCCTCGACGTTGCCGCCCCCGTTCGCGGAACTGACCTTCATGTCGCCGGTCGCCTGGCGCACGAGATAGCGTACGATAGACTTCTCATCCTTGATGTACTCTTCACGCTTACCCCGTTTTACTTTAAACAGCGGTGGCTGCGCGATGAAGACGTGGCCGGCCTCGATGAGCTTCGGCATCTGGCGAAAGAAGAAGGTCAGCAGCAGCGTCCGGATGTGCGACCCGTCCACGTCCGCGTCCGTCATGAAGATAATCTTGTGGTAACGTAACTTGTTGAGGTCAAAGTCCTCTTCGCTCTTGCCGATTCCCGTCCCGAGTGCCGTTATCAGCGTCTTTATCTCGCTGTGGCCGAGCATCTTGTCGAAGCGGGCCTTCTCCACATTCAAGATTTTACCTTTTAGCGGAAGGACGGCCTGATTCCTCCGATCACGCCCCTGCTTAGCGCTCCCGCCGGCCGAATCGCCCTCGACGATGTAGAGTTCGCACTGCGCCGGGTCTCGCTCCTGACAGTCCGCAAGCTTGCCCGGCAGCATGGTGGAGCCCATCGCCCCCTTGCGGACGATCTCGCGGGCCTTACGCGCGGCATCGCGCGCCCGGGCGGCGTCTACGGCTTTCCCGACGATCTTCTTGGCGACCGTCGGATTCTGCTCGAAATACTCCGTCAGACGCTCGTTGAGGAACGACTCGACCGCGCCCTTCACGTCGGAGTTGAGTTTGCCCTTGGTCTGGCCTTCGAACTGCGGCTGCGGCAGCTTGACGGAGATGACCGCGACCAGCCCCTCGCGCACGTCGTCGCCTGAGAGGGTGGTTTTGAAGTTCTTGGCCAGCCCGGAAGACTGCGCGTAGGCGTTGATGGTGCGCGTCAGAGCGGAGCGGAAGCCGGAGAGGTGTGTGCCGCCGTCCACGGTGTTGATGTTGTTGGCGAAGGAGTAGACCTTCTCGTCGTACCCGTCGTTGTACTGGATGGCGACATCGACCGAGAGAGAGTCGCCATTTTTTTCAAAGTAAACCGGCTTGTCGTGCAGCACCGACTTGTTCTTGTTGAGGTGCTTGACGAACTCGGCGATTCCGCCGCGGTAGTAGAACTCGTGCGAACGCTCGGGCTCCTGCCGCTCGTCCTTGATGGTGATGCGGATGCCCTTGTTGAGGAACGCCTTTTCGCGCAGGCGCTCGGAGAGCTTGTCGAAGCTGAACTCGGTGACCTCGAAGATTTCGGAGTCGGGCTTGAAGGTGATTTTGGTGCCGCGGCGGCGGGTCTTGCCCGTCATCTCCAGTTTGGTCGAGGGAATCCCTCTGACGTATTCCTGCTCGTAGGTCGCCCCGTCCCTCCAGATTTCCAGCCGGAGCGTCTCAGAGAGGAAATTTACGCAAGAGACGCCCACTCCGTGCAGGCCCCCGGACACCTTGTAGGCGTTCGAGTCGAACTTGCCGCCGGCGTGGAGCTTCGTCATGACGACCTCCGCGGCCGACTTCCTCTCCTGCTTGTGGTAATCGACGGGGATGCCGCGGCCGTTGTCGATGACGGTGATCGAGTTGTCGAGGTGTATGAAGACCTCGACCGTGTCGCAGAAGCCGGCCAGGGCCTCGTCAACGGAGTTATCGACGACCTCGTAGACCAGGTGGTGGAGCCCTAAATCGCCCGTCGAGCCGATGTACATGGCGGGGCGCTTGCGGACGGCCTCGCGGCCTTCAAGTACCGTAATCGAAGTCGCAGTATAAGAGTCGTTCTTCTTCTTTGTTAAAGTAGTTGCTGTAGGCAAAGTGATCTCCTCTTCTTGCATATCTCTATACCATTCCCGGCTGTAGGAAGACTGACAGATGACGTGGATTAGATGCTCTCCGCGGACGTAGCGATTGTTCTCTCCGCCTCGGCGCGCGCGCCGCCGGAGGCCAGACCGTCCCTTACTTCGACGAGTTTTGCTCGTGCGGCAAACCCTCTAATGAGATCATTTTTGGAGGTCGTAACGAACGTCTGCGTGCGCCCTTCGAGGTATTCCAGCAAATGACCGATTCGCTTCGCGTCCAGTTCGGCATCCACGTCATCCATCAGGAAAAGCGGATACTCATTGTGCCACGAATAATATACCGAAATTGCCGCTAAGTCAAGTAGAATCAACGCGCTACGCTGCTGACCCGAGCTGCCATAAGTGCGTATGTCGCGGCCGTCGAAAAGGATTTCAAGGTCGTCCCGGTGCGGGCCGATGAGCGAGTAGCCCGAACTGATTTCGGCGTTCAGGCGGAGGCGCAGGCGCTCTTTTATCAGGGATTCGTAGTCCTCCAGGTCGCCCTTCCCTTCGAGCGCCGAGACGTAGCGAATCGTGACCTCCTCTCGCTCGAACAGGCGCTGCTGGAGGCTCTGCCCGAGGCGCTCGACGTAGTCACGACGGGCGCGGTGAATGGTAGCCCCGAGGTTGATGATCTGTTCGTTCCAGGGCTCAATTAATTCACGCGCGTTGTCGATGTTGGTCTCGGAATCGGAGATGTCCTGGAGCAGGCGGTTCTTCTGCTTGATGACGCGCTGGTAGTCCGCGAGCGTCTGGACGTAGCTGTGGTGGAGTGAGACGACGCCGCGGTCGAGGAAGCGGCGCCGCGCGTCGGGGCCGCCGCGCACGACTTCGAGCTCGTCGGCGGTGAAGGGCACGATGTGGAGCTGACTCAGGTAGCTCGCCACCGACTCGCGCTTGCCGTTGAGCGAGAGCGTCTTCGAGCTTCCCTGAATGGTGACCTGTAAGTCCCTGTGCACGTCCTGCGCACGCGCGACGCGCCCGCGGACTACCGACAGGTTCTCGCCGAAGCGTATGGCCTCCTGCGGCCGCTGCGTGCGGAATGACTTCGTCGTGGCGAGGAGGTAGATGGCTTCGAGCCAGTTAGTCTTCCCGTGACCGTTCTCCCCGGAGATCACGTTCAGGCCCTCGCCCCAGAAGATTTCGCCGCCCAAATTCCTGAAATTGTGAGCCTCAATGGATTCGAGCAGCATATGTCGAGTTTAACATACGCTGCTCGAAACGGAGGCCGGCTCACATCTTCGGACTGAATCAGAGTCGCATGGGCATGACGACGTAGCGGTAGTCGTAGCCGTCGTCCGAAGCCGGGCGGAGTTGCGCCTGAGAGTTGCCGTCTTTGAACTCGAAGGCGACGTTGCCGTCGCTGAGGACGTTGAGGAAATCCTGGAGGTAGGCGGCGTTGAAGCCGATTTCGGTCTCGTCGCCGGCGTACTCGGTGGTGACTGTCTCGCGCGCCTCGCCCTCTTCGGCCGTCTGCGAGCTGATGTGGAGGCTGCCGGGCGTCAGGTGGAAACGGATGGCGTGCGAGCGGTCGTCGGCCATCAGCGCGACGCGCCGGATGGCCTGCCCGAGCGACGCGGAGTCGAACTCGGCCTTCTTGTCGTTCCCCTTCGGCATCACCATCTCGTAGTTCGGGAACTGCCCCGTCAGCGTGCGCGAGATGAGAAGGCGCGGGCCGACCTCGAAGTAGATGTGATTCTCGTCGGCGCCCAATCCGATCTCGCCCTCGAACGAAGAGGTCAGCTTCGTCAACTCGGCGAGCGTCTTGCGAGGGATGAGCACGTCGATATCTTCGGCGGGCGTGCCCGCGCCGAGGTCTTTGCGTTCGACGTAGGCGAGGCGGTGGCCGTCGGTCGTCACCATCTTGGCGCCCGACTTGTCGAGCATGAACTTGGCGCCCGAGAGCGTGTACCGAGACTCCTCCAGTGTGATGGCGAAGATCGTCCGGTCGATGAGGGTCTTGAAGACGCCGGCCGGGAGTCTGACGGGGGCAGACTTGAAGCTGGGGACTTCGGGGAAGTTGTCGCGGTCGATGCCGGCGATGCGGAAGTTCGAGCGCTCACACTTGACCGTCGCCCAGTTGTTCTCCTCCTTGCGGAAGCTGACGGGCGCGTCCGGCAGCACGCGCGCGATCTCGAAGAGCTTACGCGCGCCGACGCACATTGAGCCGGGCGTTTTGATCTCCGCCTCCGTCTCGCAGCGCAGGGTCACGTCCAGGTCGGTGCCCGTGACGCGAATCGTGCCCTCGCCCACCGACTCGATGAGGATGTTCGAGAGCGCGGGAATCGTGTTCTTCTTTTCGACCGTGCCCTGAACCAGACCTAGCTCCTTCTGGAGAGAGGTTTTGCTGATTGTGAACTCCATCTTTGAACTCCTCTGGGGAACTTAACTCTTCAAATCACATGATAGCTGTAAAGGCTTGTTGAGCGTTATCGCGGCCTGACGCTTTTCCTGTTACTTCTAATTAAATACCTTATATTTATATCTAGTAGTAGTAGTAGGGCCTGTGGAAATGTGGAAAAGTGACTTAACTGTTCTATCCACTGGAATTGTTTTCCACAACGGCTGTGGAAAATGCTGTGGAAATCTTTAGCTTTATGTGGAAAAAGGTCTCAAAGGAAAAGTTTTCCACATTTCCACAGGGCACTTTTTAAGGTAGCCTGTGGAAATGTGGAAAACTTTTATCTAAGTTGCTGACACAAAACGACTTAATGTAAAACTGGCCTGTGGAAAATAATTCACCCCAAAAGTGAGCTAACTACTTGCAAAGATTATCCATAATGTCGCTCACGACCCTGTGGAAATTCTGATCCTTGGAAACCAGCGCCTCAATCTTCTCCACAGAGTGTATGACGGTCGTGTGGTGCTTCCCGCCGAACTCCCGGCCTATCTCCGGGAAGCTGTGTTTCGTCAAACGTTTGCAAAGGTACATCGCCACCTGACGGGGCACCGCAATCTGGCGCGAGTTGTTCTTCGACTTCAGGTCGTCAACGCGCAGTTTGTAGTGCGCGCCGACCGCGCGTTGAATCTGTTCGATGGTGATGCCGGCGGGCTGGTCGTCCTCTGCGATGTTGCGGATGGCGTCCTGCGCGAGCATCTTCGAGATGGGCAGGCCGCGCAGCGAAGAGATGGCGATCAGGCGCACGAGCGACCCTTCCAACTCTCGTATGTTGCTCTTGACCTTGCTGGCGATAAAGAACGCAACGTCGTCGGGCAGGGTCACGCCGTCTAAATCCGCTTTACGCTTGAGAATAGCGACCTTGGTTTCGAGGTCGGGCGGCTCGATGTCGGCGATGAGCCCCCACTCGAAACGGGAGTGGAGCCGCTCTTCGAGCGTCGGAATCTCGCGCGGCGGGCAGTCCGAGGTGATGACGATCTGTTTCTGGCCGTCGTAGAGGGCGTTGAACGTGTGGAAGAACTCCTCCTGCGTGCGCTCCTTGCCGGCCATGAACTGTATGTCATCCATCAAAAGCACGTCGATGGAGCGATATTTCTCACGAAAAGTCTGCGTCTTGTCGTAGCGGATGGCGTTAATCAACTCGTTCATGAACCGCTCGGCCGAGATGTAGGACAGGCGGAGGTAGCGGTTACGCTCTTTGACGGCGTGGCCGATGGCGTGCACGAGATGCGTTTTCCCCAGCCCCACACCGCCGTAGATGTAGAGCGGGTTGTAGGTTTTTCCCGGGGCTTCGGCTACGGCCAACGCCGCGGCGTGTGCGAACTGGTTGCACGAACCCACGACGAAAGTCCCGAACGCACACTTCGGGTTGAGCGAATTCTCTAAGGGTTCGATGTCGACGAAGGTGGTCGCGCCCGGCGTCAGGCCGTCCGATTCGGCCGCCTCTAATAAGGAGAAGAGGCTGGAAGAGGTGTTTTTCGAGCCGTTGGTTACAGTCTGCTGCTCCAGATCGAGCGTGCCCAGACCGTCCATCTCTTTGCCCGTGACTGAGGTCGGGCTCTGCGAATCCTCGTCAACCGTCCAATCGACCTGGTAGTCGGCCAGGTTCAACTCGGACAGCGACGCGTCCAGCACGTCCGAGTAGTTCGAACTTACCCAGTCTTTAACCACGTGGTTAGGGGCGCGAAGGTGGAGCACATGTCCTGCCTCGTCGTAGCCTTCGAAGTGGATGGGCCGTATCCAGGTTTCAAAGCTCTGACGGTTCAGCCGCTTCTCGACCGCGAGAAGGATGTCGTTCCAAATTCTGTTCTCGTAAGTTGCGCTCATAAGCTTCTCGCCTTCAACCGAGAGGGGAGACTAACGGTTGACCTGAAAAAGTACATTCGCCTTCCATGATTTGCTCAACCTAACTGTTGAACCAATCAACGGAAGATGTTGTAAAACTTCCCTTTTAGGCCCTCTTTTGGAACTCTTCGGAGGGTTTTCCACAGAGTTTTCCACAGGGCTGTGGAAAACTCTCGGAAACTTAAAGTGAAGCTTTAAGTGTTTTACTTTCAATTACTTACAGGCGGTAACCGTCTGTGAAACGGGCGCGAGACTAGCATAACCTGACCCCGGATGCAAGAGAATTCCACAGGGGTCAAAAATTTTTTGAAAGCCCCATTTTTTCGACTTTTTAATATCCGCGTCATTTTCGCGTTTCTGCAAACTCGGCTGATTTATGGATTATTTTGAGACAGCTCGTTTTTTCTGTTTTTGAGGAAGTTAGGGTGACTTGCCTAAAATTTAGCTTATGAATCGAGGGTCTATTCCCCGCCTTTCCTTGACACAGACCGTATAAGCGTCTAGTCTTGTCACTTTCGTCTTAAGGAGAAAATTTCAACAGTTATGCCTAAGAGAACATTCCAACCAAACAACCGACGCCGCGCCAAGACGCACGGCTTCCGCGCGCGGATGGCTACGAAGAGCGGTCGTCTGGTTTTGAAGAGGCGGCGGGCCAAGGGCCGCAAGCGCCTGACCCCGTCGCACTACTAATCGAAACCGCTTTGCCGAAGGATGCGCGTTTGCGTAGACCCGCCGAATTCCGCGCGGTTTACGAAGGTGGGAGGCGGTTCGACGGGCGTCTGGTGACGGCCTTCGTCCTCGCCAACCAACTGGAACAGCATCGTTTGGGGATAACGGCCTCGCGGAAGATGTCGCGCCTCGCCGTTAAACGTAACCGTGCTAAGCGTCTCTTGCGCGAGGCTTTCCGCCTGAACGGCAGCGAGCTGGCCGGCCTCGGAAACAGATATGACTGGGTTTTCAACGCCCGTCGTCTGATAATTCAAGAGAAGGCTGAGGCGGTGGCGGCGGATTTAAGGCGGATAATTGCTCAGGTCGGGCGAAGCGAACAGACGGCTCCGTGCGAAACGGAAAAGTAATTGGTAAGAGTCGCTCTGACATCTCTACTCCGGTTCTATAAGGCGTACATCTCGCCCTTGCTCCCCCCCTCGTGCCGATTCGTCCCAACCTGTTCAGAGTACGCGCGCGAGGCCATAGAGCGGTACGGCGCTCTGCGCGGGAGCTGGATGGGCGTGCGCCGCATACTTCGCTGTCACCCTTTTCATCCGGGCGGGTATGACCCGGTCAAATAGTTCAGAGGGTTTGTGCACACACAGACGTATTGTGGTAGTGACACGGTTTGAAATAGATGGATCAGAAACGCCTTTTACTTGCCTTTGTACTCTCGGCGGTAATTCTTTTCGGGTGGACTTATTTTTTCAATCCCCCCGTGAATGAACAGCAGAACGCCAACACCCCGCAGCCGGCGACCGCCTCTCCGACACCCGCCCCTTCCCAGCAACCTGCTCAGGCCGATGCCCAGCCCGTCTTAACAGTTCCCGCGGCTCCGGACACAGTTCCGCAGCGAACAATCACAGTCGAGACTCCGCTCTACAAAGTCGAATTTGACACCCGCGGCGCGACCGTCAAGGGCTGGACCGTCAAGAAAAACAAGGAGAAAGACGGCGAAGGCAAGCCGCTCCGTTCGGCTTCGAGCACGAAGGATAACCCGCAGCCACTCCAATTAATCTCGCAGGAAGGTCTCAACCGCGGGTTGGCCCCCCTCAGAATTGTGACGGGGCGCCAGGATTTGGATGCGACGCTGGCGTCAAGGAATTTCGTGGTGGCCGGTGTCGATGGCGGTGCGACTGATGCAAAACTGGACTTGAAGCCGGGCGAGCAGAAATCCGTCGAGTTCAGTTTGAGTGAGTCGGGCGGCAATCTTGAGGTAATAAAGAAGCTGACCTTCGACGCAGACCATTATGCGGTCAGGCTTGAGACGAAGGTTTTGCAGGGCGGTCAGACGGTTCCCGGCGCGAAATTAGCGGTCGGGCCGAGCATCGGCGACCAGGGCGTCCAACATTTCAACTTCTATTCCATCGCGCCCGAGGGGGTCGTCGCCTTTAACGACGGCGTCCAACATCTGAGTGCGAGTTACGACGATAAAAAGGCGGAAAAAGGGGAGAAACTCCAGGTTCAGAGGTTCGACGCCCCTGTCCGTTGGGCCGGGGTCGGGGACACTTACTTTGCGATGGCTTTGGTCTTGCCACAGCCCCTTCCCGGCCTTGAGTATCAGACCGAAAAGTTCGAGAAGCAGGTTAACGATCAGGATAGATATTTAATCACCGGTTACGTCCCCGTCCCCGCGGACGCGGCGCCGACGTATCTGTTCGTGGGGCCTAAAGACCACGACCAGCTCCAGGAAACCAGCGAATTTATCAACAAAAACATCCCCGGCCAGCAGGTCGACCTGGGGCAGTTAATCAACTACGGCTGGACGCAGCGCATAACCAAGCCGCTCGCGGCGCCGATTCTCTGGTCAATCAATCGTCTCAACAAGCTGACGGGCAGCTACGGGCTTGCCATCATCCTCTTTACCATCATCATTTACACCCTCTTTTTCCCGCTCAAGTGGCGCTCTTCCAAGTCGATGAAGAAGGCACAGAAGCTCGCGCCGCGGATGAAGGAGTTGCAGGAAAAGATAAAGGGGATGAAGCAGAACGACCCGCGGCTCAAAGAGTTACAGATGGAGCAGTTACGTCTGATGAAGGAGGGTAACCCGCTCGGCGGCTGTCTGCCCCTCCTGATTCAGATGCCGTTCCTGATTGCGCTCTACGTCGCCATCACGATCTCGATTGACTTCCGCCAGTCCTCGTTCCTCTGGATTCCGGACCTCTCGGCCGCGGAGCCGTATACGATTCACATCCTTCCGCTTCTGATGGCCGGGTCGATGTTGGTGCTGCAACTGATTACGCCGGCGCCCTCCGCAGACCCTCTGCAACGTAAGATGATGGCGGTTATCATGCCGCTGATGATGCTCTACATCCTCTGGAGCGCGCCCGCCGGACTTCTGGTCTACTGGCTGGTCGGCAACCTCGTCGGCTTCGGCCAGCAGGTGATCATCAACCGCATGCTCAAGTCGAAAGACGACGAAGAGCAGCCGCCGCAGGAGAAGGATCGAGCCGGCTCACGTCAGAAGAAAAAGTTTAACGATGCGAGCCCGACTCAGGCTTAAAAGATTTATTATCAACACTTTCCATCTTGTGGTGTCAAATGAAGGAAGCTTACGGAGAGGCAGAGCAGTTCTTAAACGACATCTTCCGCGCGGCCGGATTCGACCTCCGCGCACAGGCGAGTGAAGAGGCCGACGGCTGTGTTCTGAACATCGACGGCGCCGATTCTCCCCTGGTGCGGGGCGAAGGCGGCGAGCTTCTGGACGCGCTTGAGCACTTCGTTAATCAGTCGTTCGGGCGTGACCTCGCAGAGGGCGAGCGTTTCATTTGCGATGTCGATAATTTTCGCTCGATCCGCGAGACGGAGCTGCGCGCGATGGCGCGCCACGCCGCCGACCGCGTCCGTTCGACCGGTCTGCCCTTCTTTTTCGGCCCGATGACCGCGGCCGAAAGGCGCGTCATCCACTTGACACTGGCCGAAGAAGCAAACCTTTTCACCGAATCGGTCGGCGAAGGGAATGCGCGGCGCCTCAAAGTCAGCTTGAAGAAGTCGGATAAAAACTAAGTCTCCGTGAGGGGGCGGCGCTCTTCTTTTGATTTCTGCGCCGTCCTCTTCTCTTTTTAGCGTGATTTCTTACCCGAAGTGCAGACAGACGGCACCATCGTCGCACTCTCTACGCCGCCGGGTCGAAGCGGAATAGGCGTCATCCGCATCAGCGGCGAAAGGGCACTCGATCTCACGCGTTCCCTCCTACGTGACCCGGACTTTTCCCCCGAACCAAACCGCGTCACTTTAAAGGCCGTCTTCGACCCTGACACACTCGAAGTTATTGACCGGGTTATAGTTACCTTCTTCGAATCGCCACACTCCTACACGGGCGACGATGTCGTCGAGCTTAGCTGCCACGGTTCCCCGCCTCTGCTCCTACGTGTTCTCGATTCCCTGCTCCTCCTTGGCGCAAGGGCCGCCGACCCGGGCGAATTCACCATGAGGGCTGTCGCCAACGGACGTCTCAATCTCACTCAGGCCGAAGCCGTTCGTGACCTCATCGATGCCCAAACGCACGCGGCCGTACGCCAGGCGGCGCGTCAACTCGGCGGCGAACTCTCTAAGAGACTTCAGCCAATTAAGGACGCGCTCCTTGAAATCATAGTCCCGCTGGAATCATCGCTGGAGTTCGTCGAGGACGATCTTCCGGAAGATATCGCGCGCAACATTCAGCAGAGCCTCTTCTTGCTCTCTACAAAGATTGACGAGATGGCCGACTCTTTTCGTCGGGGGAGACTCCTAAAAGACGGACTGCGCGTCGCCCTCGTAGGTCGGCCAAACGTTGGTAAGTCCAGCCTTTTCAATAAGTTGCTATCTTCTGACAGGGCTATTGTTACGGAAATACCGGGAACCACACGTGACACAATCAGCGAAGTTATAAACATCGAAGGCATCCCCGTCTTGATAACTGATACCGCGGGCGTGCGCTCATCTCCGGATAGGATTGAGCAACTTGGTATTGAGCGCACGCGTCGCGCGATAGCGGATGCTGACCTCATCGTCGCTGTGCTCGACGGCTCTCAGCCCTTGATTGATGAAGACGAGGAGATTGTCAGGGAGGCTTCAAATAATCGCTGCGTGATCGCCCTAAACAAGAGTGATTTAGAAGGCTTTTGCAGCAATAATGCGCGACAGGCAGATGATAATCTGGTATCAATTTCCGTGTCAGCAAAAACGGGAAAGGGTCTTGACGCCCTTTGTGCGGAGATTATTAAACCTTTTACAGCCGGTTATCAGGACGAAAGTAGCTTTGTCATAACGAACGCACGGCATTATGATCTCTTGAGGCGCACGAGTGAGGCTTTGCAGGCTGCCCAGGGGTTAATTCAAGAAAATGTTTCGGAAGAACTGATCCTTGCGAATCTATACGAAGGTTTGCGTTTCCTCGGCGAAATTACGGGTGAAACGACGCCTGAAAAAATACTCTCGCAAATATTTTCGACTTTCTGCATCGGAAAATGAGAACAAGCTTTGACGAAGATTTCGACGTGATCGTAATCGGCGCGGGACACGCCGGTTGTGAGGCGGCCTCTGCCTGCGCACGCATGGGATGTCAGACGGCTCTGGTCACTATTAGTCTGGACACAATCGGCCAGATGTCATGTAACCCTGCCGTCGGAGGTATAGCCAAAGGTCACCTGGTACGGGAGGTAGATGCGCTCGGCGGCGTCATGGGGCGTGTCATCGACCGCACGGGCATCCAATTTCGCCTACTCAACCGTTCCAGAGGTCCAGCCGTCCAAGCGCCGCGTGCCCAGGCCGACAGGGCTCTCTACCGTACGGAGATGCGCCATGTGCTTGAGTTCACCCCGAACTTGCATCTCCGACAGGGCGTCGTTACCGGCTTTGTGATAGAGAACGGGCAGGTTACCGGCATCCAGCTCCAGGATACAAGACGCCTCAGAGCAAATGCAGTCGTTCTTGCCGCCGGAACTTTTTTGAATGGACTTATTCACACGGGCCGCTCGACCTACACCGCAGGGCGGGCCGGAGAACCGGCATCTATCGAACTGGCTGAGAGCCTGAAAAGATTGGGTTTTCCGGTAGGGCGCCTGAAGACCGGCACCCCCCCACGTCTGGACGGTCGCACGATTGACTGGGACGTTTTCGAGTCCCAACCGGCTGACGAGCGGCCGGTTCCCTTCTCTTTTTTGACCGAAAGTATTGAACAGCCTCAAGTTAATTGCCATATCGGCTATACGAATGAGTCTGTCCATAAGACTATTCGTGACAATTTACAGGAATCACCACTCTATTCCGGTCAAATCAAAGGCACAGGCCCTCGATACTGCCCGTCTATAGAGGATAAGGTCGTCAAATTCCCCCAGAAAACACGTCATCAGCTATTTCTTGAGCCTGAAGGCTATGATACTTATGAAGTTTACTTGAACGGCTTTTCAACCTCACTCCCCTTTGAGCTTCAACAGGAACTCGTACATAAAATTCCGGGTCTTCATCAGACGAAGATTATACGGCCCGGGTATGCCATCGAATATGATTTTGTAGACCCCAGGGAACTTACTCCCTTCCTGCAAACGACACGGGTTCGGGGGTTATTCTTTGCCGGTCAGATCAATGGGACAACCGGTTACGAAGAGGCCGCCTGTCAGGGGTTATTGGCCGGAGTCAACGCGGCGCTTTATGTTCAAGGACGTGAAGGATTTACGCTTCGCCGTGAGGAGGCATACATAGGGGTTCTCATTGACGATTTGATTACCCAAGGTGTGGACGAGCCATACCGCATGTTCACTTCACGCGCCGAAAACCGCCTGAACCTTCGTTATGACACGTCGGATGCCAGACTTTCACCGTACGGAAGGAATTTAGGTCTTCTCGCCGACACTGATTGGGAGCGTTTTTCATCCAGACGGGATCGGATTGCTAAAATTCGCACCGCCTTGTTGGATACTCGTTTCAAACGCTCAACTCATCAATATGCCGAGCTATCTCGACTGACACAAAAAGACCTGGGAGACTCGGTCTCTCTGGCCTCCATCTCACAGTATCCAACTATTAACACGTCAATCCTTTTTGACTTTCTGCCTTCAAGCATAAAGAGTCATGCGACTTTCTCGGAACTTGAAACTACCGTCGGAGACCTTCTTTATCACGGCTACATACGCACCCAACAGCAGAATAACGAACGCATACGAAATCAAGCCGAGGTTCTGATACCCGCCGATTTGAACTTTAAAGATGTCAGCGGACTCTCACATGAGATGGTTGAGAGACTTGAGCGTGTTAAACCTCAAAGTTTCGGACAGGCTTGTCGCATTCCCGGGATGACGCCTGGTGCACTCTCCACACTCCTATTTTTTCTAAAGACTTCCAAGAACTAGTTAATCCATATCTTTAGCGTTTCACGTGCCACATCAGCCAAGGATGTGACACGTGAAACACCCGCCTGCCTTCAAAAGTTCAGTTTGAAAACGGAAGTTATAGTCACTCAATGCGAAATGTGATAATTTGTCACCGCTCAGCGATGGCGCGGTAATTAAGGGAAAATTCGGAATGGCAAAAATTATTGCGGTGGCTAACCAGAAAGGCGGGGTGGGTAAAACTACAACATCCGTCAATCTGGCCGCAAGCCTTGCTATCGCGGAAAGTCGCGTCCTGCTCATCGATACAGACCCACAAGCCAACGCCACCTCCGGAGTCGGCATACAGCGTGGCAGCTTAAGGCGCAGCCTCTACCACGTTCTGGTGCTCGACGAACCACCGCAGAACGTTATTCAGAAGACCGAAATTCCTCTACTTAAAATCCTTCCGGCAGATAAGAATCTGATCGGCGCAGAAGTCGAATTAGTCGATATCGAAAGCCGCGAGTACAGATTAGAAAAGGCCATCCGCTCAATTGAAAGTGAATACGACTTTATCATCATCGACTGCCCGCCTTCGCTCGGGCTGTTAACCTTGAATGCGTTGACGGCGGCCAATTCCCTTCTGGTTCCGATCCAGTGCGAGTATTACGCGCTCGAAGGGGTGACAGAGCTTTTCGACACACTGGCACGCATCAGGCGTTCACTGAACCCTTCGCTCACTATCGAGGGTCTGCTGCTTACGATGTATGATGAACGCACAAACTTATCATCAGCAGTGGCCGCAGACCTTAGAGACTTCTACGGACATCAGGTTTTTGAAGCAGTGATACCGCGTAATGTCCGCCTGGCAGAAGCTCCGAGTTACGGAAAGCCGATCATCCTCTACGACATCAAGTCGAGGGGTGCAGAAAGCTATCTTCAGCTAGCAAAGGAGATAATGGCTCATGACAAGAAGAGCGTTAGGACGGGGACTGAGCGCGCTGCTGTCGGACAAGCCAGCGACAACTAGCGAGGAGATGGTCGAGATAGACCTCGACCTCATCGAGCCGAACAATTTCCAACCGAGAACGAGCTTCGACGAAGAGCGTCTGGAGCAGCTCGCCCAATCGATAAGAGCTAACGGCATAATCCAACCTTTATTGGTTCGCAGACTATCTGGCGACAAGTATCAACTTGTTGCCGGCGAGAGGCGTTGGCGTGCGGCACAACGTGCGGGCCTGCATAGGGTTCCTTGCGTTGTCAAAGAGATACCCGAAGACAAAATGTTGGAGTTGGCTTTAATAGAAAATATTCAGAGGCAAGAACTTAACGCCATCGAAGAGGCTCAAGCCTATAAAAGATTAATCGAAACGTTGGGGCTCACACAAGAGATGGTCGCTCAAAGGGTTGGCAGAGATAGAACCTTTATTACCAACTATTTACGGCTTCTACGTCTGCCTGAAGACATCCAGAGAATGGTCGAGGCCGAACAACTTTCGATGGGGCACGCCCGCGCACTTCTGGGGGTGGATGAGCCGGAGATTCAAAGAAAAATGGCGAAGGAGGTGAGCGAAAAAGGCTTGTCTGTACGTCAGACAGAGCGAGCAATAAAAAGGATTGTAGAAGGGGAAGAGACCGAAACCGTTACCACTATTAAAGAAGACCCGAATTTTAAGGCCGCTGAAGACAAGCTACGTCGGAAACTCAGTTCGAAGGTGCATATTCTCGTCAATCAAAAAAGCAACGGCGGGAAGATAGAGATTGAGTTCTTTGACGATAATGATCTGAACAGAATATATGAAATAATTATGGGTAAAGAAGGTTGAAAGCTGTTTAAAACGAGTTTTTGTTCAAGCCTTCTTAATAAGTAAAACCACGGCGATTGCCAGTTAGTATAACAAAAGTTCCCTCACAGCCTTTGGATAGCATTTACCTTCAATTCTCACCCTTTTATCTATTAAAGCCAAGCTTCTATAGAGACACAGGTATCCCGAATCGTTAACCTGTTTTTATCCCTTTCTTTAAATACATTTAGAACGTCATCATCGTGGTAAATGTCCTCACAATCTTGACGCTTCAAAATCCCGCGTGTTAAACTTCCGCTCTTTTAGCCATACCGCAAATTTTGCTTAGAGCTAAGCTTTGCGGTTGACTTGTGCTCACTGACAGGGATCGTTCCACGGGTTCGACATTATGTTAGCCTTCGCAGAATCCATCCAACTCATTCCCGACGGCACGATTTTAATCCACATAGCGATCATTATTTCGATGGTCTTCGTCCTGAACAGGCTTCTGTTCAAGCCCGTGCTCCGAATGCTAAGCGACCGCGAAGCACGTACGCACGGGCGCACCGACGAGGCGCGCGAGACGATACGGAAGGTCGGGGAGAGCCTATCGCGTTATGAGAACTCTTTGAGGCAGGCGCGCGCCGAAGGCTACGGCCTTCTGGAGCGGCAGCAGTCCGAGGCCAACGGCGAGCGGCAGCTCAAGGTCGCCGAGGTGCGGAGGGAGGTCGAGGAGCAACTCGGGCAAGAGAAGAACGAGATACAGTCTCAAGCCGAGCAGGCCCGGGCTACCCTGCTGGGCGAGGCCGGGCGCGTGGCGGCAGACATTAAGGCGCAGGTGCTTCGCAGGTAAACTGGCAATCCTGAACGCACGTTCAGTTTAACTTTATGTGAGTGGGCGGCGCCCGACGCATACGGGCTAACAGGCCGGGTACATTTAACATGGATTTCCAGGAGCTTCTGCCGACCATCGCGAAGTTAGTCAACCTGCTGCTGTTCGTCGGCCTGATGTTCTACTTCCTGCGTCGCCCGATCATTGGGGCATTCCGCGGGCGCCAGGAGAGTATCCGCAGCGAGTTGATGCACGCCGAAGAGGAGAGGGCGGCCGCGGAGGCCAGGCTCCGAGAGGTCGAGGGCCGTCTGGCGCGTCTGGACGCGGAGATCGAGGCGATCAGGGCGAACGCACAGAAGGAGGCCGCCGAGGAGCGTGTGCGCGTCGAGCGTGCGACGGAGGCGGAGATCAGGAAGATTCGCGAGCAGGCGCGGCGCGAAATCGAGAGCGCGGCGAAGGCCGCCCGCGCAGAGTTGCGCACGTTCACGGCCGAGCAGAGCGTGAAGCTGGCCGAGGAGTTGATCCGCAGGGACATTCGCCCCGAGGACGACGCGCACCTGACGAGGGAGTACGTGGAACAGTTGGGAGGTGTCAGGCGTTGAGCTCGCAGGCGGTCGCGCGTCGTTACGCGGTGGCTTTGGCCGACGTCGTGTTGTCGCGCGGCGAGGCGCAGGAGGTGCGCGAGGAGTTGGCGGCGTGGGATGCGCTGGCGCGCTCGAACACGCAGTTGCTCGAAGTATTCCGCCACCCGGCCATCACTTTCGAGCAGAAGCGCGACGTGCTCGACGAACTGATACGCCGCACGCGGCCGCGCCCGACGACGGCCAACTTCCTGAAGGTGCTGCTCCAGAACGGCAGGCTCGCGGAGTTGAGTGAAGTGAGCGCCCAGTTCGCGCAGGAGTTGGATCGCCGCTCGGGGGTCGTGACGGCGCAGGTGACGACGGCGCGCCCGCTCTCGGCCGACGCGCAGGAGGCTCTGCGCGCGCGGCTCGGGCAGTTGACGGGAAGCCGCGTGCGGCTCCAGTTCGAGGTGGACGACGAGCTGATCGGCGGCGTCGTGACGCGCATCGGCTCAACGCTGTACGACGGCTCGGTGCGCGGGCGTTTACAGCAGATCAAGCAGAGGATGGTCGGAGAGGGGTAGGACTCCTCCGGCCGAATCAGAAATCCAGAATCAAATCATGGAACCGATTAGAGCGAACGAGATCAGCGACATCATCCGCCAGCAGATCGAGAACTTCGAGGCGGGCGTGACGGTCACAGAGGTCGGCACGGTCATCAAGATCGGCGACGGCATCGCGGAGGTGCACGGCCTTGAGAAGGTGATGGCCGGCGAGCTTTTGGAGTTCCCGCACGAGGTGCGCGGGCTCGCGCTGAACCTTGAGGAGGACAAGGTCGGCGTCGTGCTCTTCGGCGAGTACCAGATGGTCAAGGAGGGCGACACGGTCAGGCGCACGGGGCGCATCATGAGCCTCCCCGTGGGCGAGGCGATCATCGGCCGCGTCGTCAACGCGCTCGGCGTGCCCATCGACGAGCGCGGGCCGATCTCGGCCGACGCCTACAACCCGCTGGAGCGCATCGCGCCCGGCGTGGTCGACCGCCAGCCGGTGAAGGAGCCGTTGCAGACGGGTCTCAAGGCCATCGACTCGATGGTGCCCATCGGGCGCGGCCAGCGCGAGCTGATCATCGGCGACCGGCAGACGGGCAAGACTGCCGTCGCGCTCGACGCCATCATCAACCAGAAGGGCAAGGACGTCATCTGCGTCTACGTCGCCATCGGGCAGAAGAACTCGACCGTGGCGCAGGTCATTAAGACGCTGGAAGACTTCGGCGCGATGGAGTACTCCATCGTCGTCTCCGCGACGGCCTCCGACCCTGCGGCGATGCAGTACCTCGCCCCTTACGCGGGCGCGGCCATCGGCGAGTACTTCCGCGACAGCGGCCGGCACGTCCTGACCGTCTACGACGACCTGTCGAAGCACGCCGCGGCCTACCGCGAAATCTCCCTGCTGCTCAGGCGCCCGCCGGGGCGCGAGGCTTTCCCGGGCGACGTTTTCTATTTGCACTCGCGCCTGCTGGAGCGCGCGGCCAAGCTGTCGGACGCGAAGGGCGCGGGCTCGCTCACGTCGCTCCCGATCATCGAGACGCAGGCGGGCGACATCTCGGCGTACATCCCGACGAACGTCATCTCGATTACCGACGGGCAGATTTTCCTTGAGGCCGACCTGTTCAACTCGGGCATCCGCCCGGCCATCAACGTCGGCAACTCGGTGTCGCGCGTGGGCGGCTCGGCGCAGATCAAGGCGATGAAGCAGGTGGCGGGGACGCTGCGGCTCGACCTCGCGCAGTACCGCGAGCTGGCGGCCTTCGCGCAGTTCGGCTCCGACCTCGACCGCGCCACGCAGGCGCAGCTCGCGCGCGGCCAGCGCCTCGTCGAGATTCTGAAGCAGCCGCAGTACCGGCCTTTGGGTGTCGAGCAGCAGGTGCTCATCCTCTGGGCGGCGACGAGCGGCCAGCTCGACGATGTCCCCGTCGACCAGGTGCGCCGCTTCGAGGCCGACTTCCAACGCTTCGTCGAGACCTCGCAGCCGGGCATCCTCAACGGCATCCGCGAGAAGAAGGCGCTCACCGACGAGATCAAGCAAGAGCTGGTCAGTGCCGTCGCCGACTTCAAGGCCAGCTGGCAGGAGCGGGCGCTCAACCCGCAGCCCGAGCCCCCGGGCCAGCCCGTCGCCAGGGCCGACGCGGCCGCGGGCTCGACCGCAGCCGCAGGGGCGTA
The DNA here is from genome assembly GCA_036389235.1 of Pyrinomonadaceae bacterium. Classification (GTDB taxonomy): domain Bacteria; phylum Acidobacteriota; class Blastocatellia; order Pyrinomonadales; family Pyrinomonadaceae; genus QHXN01. The sequence goes on from DASVQJ010000058.1 coordinate 39,713, forward strand.
GGATTAAGTTGAAAGTTGAAAGTTTGCTCCCGGGGCAACTTTCAACTTTCGAACTTTGAACTCAGGACAATGGCTAACCTCCTCGACATCCGCCGGCGCATCAAGTCGGTCAAGAACACGCAGCAGATCACGAAGGCCATGAAGATGGTCTCGGCGGCGAAGCTGAAGCGCGCGCAGGAGCGCGCCGTCTCGGCCCGCCCCTTCGCGGTGAAGATGGCGGAGGTGCTGACCGACCTCGCGTCGCAGGCGGGCGAGGACTTCACGCACCCGCTGATGGACGCGCGCGGCGACGAGCGTTACCTGCTCGTGCTCGTCACGGCCGACAAGGGGCTCGCGGGCGCCTTCAACGCCAACCTCGTCAAGGCCGCGCAGGCTTTCCTCCGCGGGCACGAGGGCAAGTCGGTCGAGATTCTCGCCGTCGGCCGCAAGGGCCGGGACTTCTTCCGCCGCCGCGGCTCGGAGATCGCCGGCGAGTACATCGGCCTGACGGGCAAGGGCAGGATCGAGCACGCCGAGGCGTTAGAGATCGCGCGCGACGTGATGCGCCGCTTCACCGAAGACGAGGGCATCGACAAGGTCTTCGTCATCTTCAACGAGTTCCGCTCGGTCATCTCGCAGCGCGTCGTCGTCGAGCAGATTCTGCCCGTCGCGCGCGCCGAGGGGGAGGGCGGGGAGGCGGGCGAGGCCGCCGCGCCGAACCTCGTCGGCTACGTGTACGAGCAGCCGCCCGCGGACATCTTCAGCCAACTCCTGCCGCGCCTCGTCGAGACGCAAATCTACCGCGCGCTGCTTGAGTCGGTGGCGAGCGAGCAGGGCGCGCGCATGACGGCGATGGACTCGGCGTCGAAGAACGCGGGCGAGCTGATCCAGTCGCTGACGCTCAACATGAACCGCATCCGCCAGGCGAGCATCACGCGCGAGATCATCGAGATCGTCTCGGGCGCGGCGGCCGCGCAGTAACGACAAATCAAATCTCGGAAGCGGGTGAGGGAAGCAGGCGTGCGCGGCTTCCCTCTTTCTCTTTTAAGACGGATGGCGGTTAACAGCGCCGAAGATGAGAAACGCGACGTGCGCGGTCGGCTCTGGCGTTACGGCCCTTTAATCGCGTGGGCGTGCTTCGTGCTGTTCGCTTCGTCGTCGAGCTTCTCGGCGTCGAACACGTCGCGCATCATCAGGCCGCTGCTCCTCTGGCTCTTCCCGGACATCTCGGAGGCGTCGCTCGCCTGCGTCCACTTCCTCGTCCGCAAGGCCGCGCACCTCTCGGAGTACGGCCTGCTGGCGCTGCTCGCGGCGCGCGCCTTCCGCACGTCTCGGAAAGAGAAGCTCCGGCGACGCTGGTGGCCCGCCGCCTTCACGCTCGTCGCCTGCGTCGCGCTCGTGGACGAGTACCACCAGAGCTTTCTGCCCGCGCGCACCGGCACCGTCTACGACAGCCTGCTCGACGTGACCGGCGGCGCGGCGGCGCTCGCGTGCGCGGCCCTGTGGCTGAGTCTCAGGCGGCGGAAGGCGGGCGGCGCCGGGCGCGGTCTCTGAACCCGACGTCGGCGGACGCCGCGGTCAAAGTTTACCGCCCGCACGGCCCGCCCGTGTTATTCTTAGGCCGTCCCCCAAGTGAATCCGTCTGGCCTTCGACAGCCGTAACGGCTCATATCCTATGCTGAGAAATTTGAGGCAGCCGCGCCGTGTCGTCATCACGGGGCTCGGGTGCGTGACCCCCCTGGGCGTCGGGCGCGAGGCGTTCTGGGGCGGGCTCGTGCGCGGCGAGAGCGGCGTGCGGCGCATCGAGGGCTTCGACGTGTCCGGCTCGCCCGTGCGCATCGCGGGGCAGGTGCAAAACTTCGACTGGGAGAGCGAGGTGAAGGCGAAAGACCGGCGCCACGTCCCGCGCACGGTGCCGCTGGCGCTCGCCGCGGCGCGCGAGGCCGTGAACGACGCGCGGCTCCAACCCTCCGACTTCTCCCCGGAGGAGCGGCGCGCCTTCGGCGTCGTGCTCGGCACGGGCGGCGGCGGGCTCGCCTTCACGGAGGCGCAGTACGCGCACTGGTTCCGCGGCCAGGAGAAGGAGGCGAGCGTCTACACCATCCCTTCTTCGACGCACGGCGGGCTCTCGTCCGAGCTGTCGATGGCCCTCGGGCTGCGCGGACTCTCGCACGTCGTCTCGACGGGCTGCACCTCCTCGACGGACGCCATCGCTTATGCCGCGCAGCACATCGCTCTAGGCAGACAGGAGGCGATGCTCGCGGGCGGGTCGGACGCGCCGCTCGCGCCCGGCATCCTCGCGGGCTTCTGTCTGATGAAGGTCTTGACCGAGGACTGGAACGACGAGCCCGGGCGCGCGTCGCGCCCCTTCTCGCGCGACCGCTCGGGGATGGTGATTGGCGAGGGCGCGTGGGTCTACGTGTTGGAGGAGTACGAGCGAGCGCGTCAGCGCGGGGCGAACATTTACGCGGAGATAACCGGGTACGGCGCGACGTGCGACGCGTACCACCGTGTGCGGCTCGAAGACACGGGCGAGGAGCCCGCGCGGGCGATGAGGCTCGCGCTCGAAGACGCGGGGCGCGCGCCGGAGGAGGTCGACTACGTGAACCTGCACGGCACCTCGACCGTCCTCAACGACCGCATCGAGACGCAGGCGCTCAAGCTCGCGCTCGGGCCAACGGCCCGGCGCATCCCGATGTCGGGCACGAAGTCGCAGATCGGCCACCCGCAGGGCGCTTCGGGCGCGGCGGGGCTCGCCGCCGCTCTGTGCGCGATGACGACGGGGCGCATCCCGCCGACCATCAACCTCGACGAGCCCGCGCCCGAGTGCGACCTCGACTACACGCCCAACCGCGCGCGCGAGCGCGACGTGCGCGTGGCGCTCTGCAACTGCATCGGCTTCGGCTCGAAGAACAGCGCGCTCGTCGTCGAGCGCCCGGCGGAGTTGTAAGGGGAGGCCGACGAACGAAGGAAGCGAGGGTATGAAGACGGCGCTCCTAATCCTCGTCACCTTGCTCTCGGCGTCGGCCGCGCCGCAGGGCGACGCCGGGCGCTACTCGAAGGAGGGGCTCGCGTTCGAATACCCCGCGGGGTGGACGCTCGCCGACACGAGTAACGGCGAGTTGCAGCGCGTGCTGCTCGTCTTCGCGCCGGTCTTGATCCTGATCGGCGTGCT
>DASVQJ010000059.1:0-1830 GCA_036389235.1 Pyrinomonadaceae bacterium
GGCGGCGCCTTCGGTCAGGGCAGGGGGCAAACTGTCGAGTCCTGCGACACGGGCGCTGTGAAGGTTGAACGCGCGGCGTCGCCCGGCAAGGGCTCGACCCTGAAGGGCACGGTCATCGACCCGGCGCAGGGCGCCGTGCCCGGCGCCAGCGTGCTGCTCACGGCCAAAGGCTCGAAGCGGCAGCACACGGCCAACACGTCGGCGGAAGGCGCCTTCGAGTTCGCCTCGCTCCCGCCCGGCACTTACGCGGTCGAAGTCACGGCGCCCGGCGCCGGCTTCCAGAAGCTCAGGATGAAGCAGCTCTCCGTCGGGAAGGACGAGTCGGTGCGCCTCGACCTGACGCTCGGACTCGACGGCGCGATGGTCACGGTCGGAATCATCGCCATTGACGACGCGCTGACCCGAAACGGTAACGGCGTCACCGTCTTCACCGGCAAGGAGATTACGCGCCTCCCGCATTGAAGCGCCGCCCGGAAGGCCCTCCCCGCACGTTTCATTCGCCAAAAGCGCCCTTTTCGGGTAACATACCCGGCGACTTCTGAAAGCTCTCCACAGTTGCTTTTGGTCAAAAAAACACGATGCCTTTTGCTTCCATCGAAGAGGCCGCCGCTGACCTGCGCGAAGGCCGCATGATCATCATCGTGGACGACGAGGACCGCGAGAACGAGGGCGACCTCGTCTGCGCCGCCGAGCTGGTCACGCCCGAGATCATCAACTTCATGGCGACGCACGCGCGCGGCCTCGTCTGCATGCCGCTCACCGAGGAGCGCTGCGACGAGCTGCACCTGACGATGCAGGTCGCCGACAACACCTCCTTCCTCGGCACCGCCTTCACCGTCTCCATCGAGGCGCGCAAGGGCGTGACGACCGGCATCTCGGCCTCCGACCGCGCGACGACTATCCTGACGGCCGTCGACCCCAAGACGCGCCCGCAAGACCTCGCGCGCCCGGGGCACGTCTTCCCCCTGCGCGCCAAGAAGGGCGGCGTGCTCGTCCGGCCGGGGCAGACCGAGGCGTCGGTCGACCTCGCGCGCATCGCGGGCCTCACGCCCGCGGCCGTCATCTGCGAGATCATGAACGAGGACGGCACGATGGCGCGGATGCCGCAGCTCGAAGAGTTCGCCGCGCGCCACGACCTGAAGATCATCACGGTCGCCGACCTCGTCCGCTACCGGATGCAGAAGGAGGTGCTGGTGCGGCGCGCGGTCGAGACAGACCTGCCGACGGTCTACGGCCTCTTCCGCGCCATCGCCTTCGAGAACGCGCTCAGCGAGGAGGTCCACCTCGCGATGGTGATGGGCGACGTGCGGACGGAAGACCCTGTGCTCGTCCGCGTACACACCGAGAACGTGACGTGTGATATGTTCGGCTCGCTCATAGACGACACCGGGTTCCAACTGCACGCGGCGCTCGAACGCATCGCGGCCGAGGGGCGCGGCGTCGTGCTGTACCTGCGGCAGCGCCAGAACAACCTCGACCTCGTGCACCAGCTGCGCACGTACCAGCTCATGCAGGAGCGCGGCCTGTCGAAGGACGAGGCGAGCGTCGAGACGGGCTACGGCACGGACCGCGACTACGGCGTCGGCGCGCAGATACTCCACGAGCTGGGCTTACGCCGTATACTTCTGCTCACGAACCACCCGCCGCGCGTCTCCGCGCTCGAAGGATTCGAGCTGGAGATAGTCGGCAACGTCCCGCTCGGCAGCCCCGCGCGCGCCGAGGGAAAGAAAGTGATGAGTGATGAGTGATGAGTGATGAGTGATAAGAAAGACTCGTAGCGTCTACTTCTTATCACTCATCACTCATCACTTATCACTCCGTCTTAGCTCT
>DASVQJ010000060.1:0-35391 GCA_036389235.1 Pyrinomonadaceae bacterium
GGGGCGTCGAAGCTCGCGTCCTGAAAAGCGCCGTCGCGCCGGCCGCGCGCGCCCGAGCCGATTGTGTAGAGGAACGTCCCGTCGAGCCGTGTGACGACGACGCGGTTGTGGTTCGAGTCGGCGACGAAGAGGCGGTCGCCACGCTCGTCGGCCAGAACCTTGCCGGGGAAGGCGAGCGGCAGGTCGCCCGTCTTCGCGCGCTCCAGCGCGAGCTTGAGGGGGCGCGCGTCGAGCGTCCCGCGCCTCTTCGCCTCCTCCACCAGCGCGCCGATGTTGCTGTCCAGCACGTCGTAATGCCCCTCGCCCGAGACGCTGCCGACGACGTAGCCGGCCGGGTCGATGAGGACCTGCGTCGGCCACGCGCGCACCGCGTACGAGTTCCAGATGCGGAAGTCGGCGTCGTTGACCACGGGGTGTTCGAGCCCGTAGCGCAGCACGATGCGGCGGATGTTCTCCGTCTCCTTCTCGTTCTCGAACTTGGCCGAGTGGACGCCGATGACGACCAGCTCCGCCGGGTACTTCGCTTCGAGACGCTTGAGGTCGGGGATGACGTGCATGCAGTTGACGCAGCCGTAAGTCCAGAAGTCGAGCAGCACGACCTTGCCGCGCAGGCCCGCGAGCGAGAGCGGCCTGTCCGTGTTCAGCCACCCGCGCCCGCCTTCGAGTTCCGGCGCGCGCACGCGCCCACGCTCACGAGCCGACACCTCGTCACCGCCTTTCGCCTCCTGCGCCCGCGCGCCCGCCGCGAGAAGCAGGCAGAACAATACCGCCGACAACAACACTCTCATCCTCATAATCCCTCAACCCTCCGCGTCCTCTGTGCCTCTGTGAACTCTGTGTTAAAGCAGGTCTGACTCAACACAGAGTTCACAGAGGCACAGAGGACGCGGATGGATGCTGCTACCCTTCCAAAAGCTGGTCGAGGCGGTCTACGGCGCGGCGCAGGTGCGGGATCGTGATTGAGCCGCCGACGACGAGCGCGACGTTGAAGGCGTCGAGGAACTCCTCGCGCGTGACGCCGACCTCGACGCACTGCTTGATGTGGTAGGTCACGCAGTCGTCGCAGCGCAGCACGGCCGAGGCCACGAGCCCCATCAACTCCTTCGTCTTCTTGTCCAGCGCGCCCTGCTCGTACGCCTGCGTGTCGAGCGCGAAGAAGCGCTTGATGCCCAGGTGCCCCGACCCCAGCAGGCGCTCGTTCATCTCCGCCCGGTAACGGTCGAATTCGTCCATCGTCCCCTCCCAATCGTTCGAAAGGCGGCGCGCGCCGGCCCCAACCTCCGGCTTATCTACGCGTCTCCCGACGTTTCGGTTTGCCGACAGTTTAACAGACGTGCTAGAACCGAAACATTACTCCGCCCCCGCTTGAGCGCATGAACGGACGCGAAGAGAAGAAGGCCGGCACGACGCGGGACGAGCCCCGCGCGATTCTGCTGCTGCGCGCGGGCGGCTTCGCCTTCGCCGTCTACGCGGACGAGTGCGAGTGCGTGACGCCCTGGGCGGAGCCCGCGCCGCTGCCGCACGCGCCCGCGCCCGTCCTCGGCGTGACCCCCGTGCGCGGGAGGATGCGCACCGTCCTCGACCCCGCGCGCCTGCTTGAGTCTCCCGGCCTCACACACGAAAGCCGCGCCGCCGCGCACGCCTTCGTCGCCTCGCTCGCCGGCGACGAGCAACTGGCGCTCGCCTGCGAGTCGTCCGCGCCTCACACGCTGAACGCCGACGACGTATCCCCCCCGGCCTCCCCCGCATTCCCCGCGCGCGGCACTTTCCAACACGGCGGCGAGACCGTCCACCTCCTCGACCCCGCACGCCTCTTCGAAGCCGCCATGAGCGGCACCGAACGCAGAAGGCAGAGAGGAGTGAGCAGTGAGCGGTGAGCGGTGAGCAGTTTTCAGTTTTCAGTTTTCAGTCAGATGGGCGGTGCTGTTCTGACTGAAAACTAAAAACTGAAAACTGCTTTTACTGTTCACCATTCACCATTTACTATTCACCAATCATGAACGACCAGGCATTCGGGACGTTGGAGTACGAGGGGGCGCGCGCGCTCGTGCGGCGGTACGCGCAGACGCCGGTGGGGCGTGTGCGGGCGGAGGCGCTTGAGCCGCTCGCGTCGGTCGTGGAGGTGCGGCGTGCGCTGCGCGCCGTGTCGGAGTGTGTGGAGCTGCGCGCGCGCGGCGCGCGCTGGTCGTTCTCTGAGTTGAGCGACCCGGCCGAGGCGATTGCGCGTTTGAGAATCGAGGGCACGATCCTCGACCCGCTGGTGCTGCTGGAGGTCGCGCGCCTGTGCGAGCAGGCGGCGGACGCGCGCGCCGCCATCGCCGCCGAGCGCGAGGCGGCGCCCGTGCTGTGGGAGGTCGTGGAGGCGCTGCCGCGCACGCTGCCGGGCCTGGCCGCGCGCGTCTTCTCGAAGATACTGCCTTCGGGCGAGCTGGACGACCGCGCCTCCCCGGAGCTGGCGCGCATCCGCGCCGACATCGTGCGCATGCGCTCGACCATCACGCGGTCGCTCGAAACCCTGATGCGGCGCTCCGAGGAGTCGATTCAGGATCAGCTCGTCACCCTCCGCAACGACCGCTTCGTCATCCCCGTCCGCAGCGACCACCGCGGCCGCGTGGCCGGCGTCGCGCACGGCTTCTCCTCGTCGGGCGCGACCGTCTTCGTCGAGCCTTTAGAGACCATCGAGGCCAACAACGAGCTACAGGCGTTGCGCGAGACCGAGGAGCGCGAGGTCGCGCGCATACTCTCGACGCTCACCGAGGAGCTGCGCGCCGAGCTGCCCGCGATAGGGCTGGCGGCCGAGGCCGTGGCCGAGCTGGACTTCGTCAACGCGAAGGCCGCGCTCGCCGCGCACCTGCGCGCCGTCAAGCCGTCGATTGACGAAGAGCGCGCCCTCGAACTCGTCGAGGCGCGCCACCCCTTGCTCGAAGAGAATCTGCGCGAGCAGGGTTTGGAAGTCGTCCCCGTCACGCTCCGTCTCGACCCCGCCCGACCGGTCATGGTCATCTCGGGCGCGAACGCGGGCGGGAAGACGGTCGTCTTGAAGACGGCGGGTCTGCTCTCCCTGATGGCTCTCTCGGGTCTGCACGTCCCGGCGCGCGCGGCGAGGGTTCCGCCCTACGAGTCCGTGCTCGCCGACATCGGCGACCGGCAGTCGCTCGCGGCCAACCTCTCGACCTTCACCTCGCACGTCTCGAACATCCGCCGCATGGTCGAGACGTGCCGGGCGCCGGCGCTCGTCCTGCTCGACGAGGTCGGCACGGGCACAGACCCCGAAGAGGGCTCGGCGCTGGGCGTCGCCGTCGTCGACCACTTCCGGCGGGCCTGCGGCGCGCACGTCATCGCGACGACGCACTACTCGGGGCTCAAGATGTACGCCTCGAACGAGGAGGGCGTGCAGAACGCGTCCGTCGAGTTCGACGAGCGCACGTTGCAGCCGACCTACCGCCTACTCGTCGGCGTCGCCGGGTCGTCGGCCGGACTTGAGATCGCGCGGCGGTTCCGGTTGCCCGAAGAGATCATCGAGGCCGCGCGCTCGCGCGTGGACGAGCGCACGCTCGCCGCCGACGCCTACCTGCGCCGCATACAGCGCGAGGCCGAGGAGGCCGAAGGACTGCGCCGCGCGCTCGAAGAGGAGAGGCGGGCCGTCGCCGAGCGCTACGACTCGCTCGACGCGGAGGCCGCGCGCCGCGAGCGCGAGCGCCAACAGGAGTTCGCGCGCACTCTGGAGCGCGCCGTCGCCGACTTCGAGCGTCAGGCGCGCGAACTCTACTCGAAGATCGAAGACCGCGCGCAGCGCGTGCGCGTCGAGCGCGAGGCCGAGCGCCGCGCCGCCGAGCTGCGCCGCGAGGCGCAGAAGGCGCGCACCGAAGCGCGCGCGGCCACCGCCCGCGGCGGGGGCGGGGAGCCCGGCGGCGTCCGCGTCGTCAAAGGCGCGCGCGAGGAGTCGGACGCCCGCACGGCATCGACTTCAGCCGCCGACGAGCCGCCGCGCGACATCGCGGCGGGCGACGAGGTGCGCCTGACCACCCTCGGCATGACGGGCACGGTCGAGCGCGTCGGCGACGGCGAGGCCGAGGTGCGCGTCAAGAACCTGCGCTTCCGCGAGAAGGTCTCGAACCTCGAACTCGTCAAGGCGCAGCCCCGCAAGTCGAAGGAGGACGACACGCTCGCCGGCCGCCTCCGCCGCATGCAGGAGCGCGGCACCGAGGTCAAGCTTAAAGGCTCGCGCGAGTCCGTGGACGCCGAGCTCAACCTCATCGGCCGCACCACCGACGACGCGCGCGACGAGGTAGACCGCTTCCTCGACGAAGCCTTCCTGCAAGGCCACTCGCACGTCCGCATCATCCACGGGCACGGCACCGGCGCCCTGCGCCGCGCCGTCGCCGAACTGCTCCGCCACCACCCGCACGTCGCCCGCTTCGAACTCGCCCCCGAGAACCAGGGCGGCGCCGGCGCCACGGTCGTCGAGCTGAAACAGTAGGCGTGCTGATGAGACCGCGAGTCAAAATCTGCTGCATCGCCAGTGCCGAGGAGGCTCGTCTCGCAATCGGGTGCGGCGCGTCGGCGCTGGGGCTCGTGTCGGAGATGCCGAGCGGGCCGGGCGTCATCCCCGAGGAATTGATCGCCGAGATAGCCGCGCGCGTGCCGCCGCCGGTGGCGACGTTCCTGCTGACGTGCAGACAGGACGCACGTTCAATCATCGAGCAGCAGCGCCGCTGCCGCGTGAACACTTTGCAGCTCTGCGACCGCGTGCCCGCCGCAGCCTACGCCGAGCTGCGCGCGGGGCTGCCCGGCGTCTCGCTCGTGCAGGTCGTGCACGTCCGCGGCGAGGAGTCTTTCGAGGAGGCCCTCGCCGCCGCGCGGCACGTGGACGCGCTGCTGCTCGACTCGGGCGACCAGAGCCTCGCCGTCAAGGAGCTGGGGGGCACGGGCCGCACGCACGACTGGCGCGTGAGCCGGCGCGTGGTGGAGGCGTCACCCGTCCCCGTCTTCCTCGCCGGCGGTCTGAAGCCGGAGAACGTCGCCGGGGCCGTCTCGACCGTCCGCCCCTTCGGCCTCGACGTGTGCAGCGGCGTCCGCACCGGCGGCCGGCTCGACGCGGAGAAGTTAAAACGTTTCTTCGCGCAGATAGATTAGGGCTCGCCCCGCCCCGCGCGCCCTTGCCACGCGCCCGCCGGATGCGCTTGAATCTTCCTAAACGATGCGCTACCCGCAGACCTTCATCGACGACCCGAGACGGCAGGCGGACATCGTCCGCGCGAGCCGGGGTGGGATACAATCTCGCGGGGGAGGTTGAGATGACGCGTCAGCAACTACTCAGCGAAATCGAGAGGCTGTCACTGGCAGAGCGAGTCGAGCTGTTGGAGGCCATCACCCGCAGCGTCCGCGAGGAGCTTCGGCCGCGCACGCGCACGCCGGGGGCCGCCGCCCGCCTGCGCGGCATCGCCAGGCCCGACGGCGCCCCGCCTTCGGACGAAGAGTTGAAAGAGGACTACGTCAACTACCTGGACGGCAAGTATTCCTGATGCGCGTTCTCTTCGACAGTGACGTGGTTCTCGACCTGCTTTTAGACCGCGCGCCCTTCGCCCGGGACGCCGCGGCGCTCTTCGAGCTGCACGAGCGCGGCCGCCTAGACGGCTACGTCTCGGGCGTCACCGTCGTCAACGTGTTTTACGTGACCCGTAAGCTCAAAGGCATCGACGCCGCGCGGCCGGCCGTCGGAGAACTGCTGAAGGCGCTCGGCGTGTGCCCCGTAGACCGGCACGTCCTCGCGGGCGCCCGACGCCTCGCCTTCTCGGATTACGAGGACGCGGTGCGGCACGCCTGCGCCGAGGCGAGCGGCCTCGACGCCGTCGTCACGCGGAACCTGGAAGATTACAAGAACGCCGCGCTCCCCGTGTTCTCTCCCGGCGGCTTGCTCAAACACTTGCAGACCACTTCACCCTAGAGCAGTGCGCTACCCGCAGACCTTCATCGACGACCTGAGACGGCAGGCGGACATCGTCCGCGTGGTCGGCGACTACGTCACGCTCAAGAAGAAGGGCGCGAACTGGATGGCCTGCTGCCCCTTCCACCAGGAGAAGACGCCTTCGTTCTCGGTCAACCCGTCGAAGAACATCTTCTACTGCTTCGGGTGTCTGGAAGAGGGCGAGTTGGTATGGACGCGGGGCGGCCTGAAGGCAATCGGGGAGGTGCGAGCCGGCGACCGCGTTCTCGACCGGTACGGGCGGTGGGCGGAAGTCCTGAACGTCATCCACAAGTCCGCCGACGCGCTGCTCGGATTTACGACCGCCGCGTTCCGGCACGACCCGCTCTGGCTGACGCCCGACCACACCTGCATCTTCGCTAGGCAGGAGGACGTTGTCGCCTCCGTGCCCTACATCTCCAGGACGGCCGACCGCGAGATGAAATTCGCCTCGTCGAAGAAGAACACTCGCAGAATCGGCAAATACCGTGACGCCCTCAGACTCACGGAAGGCAGGGCCGATGAAGTCCGGGCGGGCGATTACTTCGTCTTCCCGGTCATCCCTGACGGCGAACGTCGGGCCGGCGACCTGAGCGCCCCCGGGGTTATTAACCCCCGCGAGAATCGCGTCAACGGTGTCAGGGTAGAGTCGCTGCCCGTCAACGAACGGGCGGCGCGGATGTACGGGCTGTGGCTGGCCGAGGGCTCGGTCGGGCGCGGCTCTGTTCGGTGGACTTTCCACGCCAACTCGGTTGACACGCTGGCCGCGGAGGTCGTCACCACACTTAAAGAAGAGTTCGGCTTACCTGCCACGATTTATCAGTACCCCGACAAGCCGAACGTCTGCGAGGTCAATTGCGGCAAGACCGATCTCGCGCTCCAGTTGACGCACTGGTTCGGCCGGGGCGCGGCGAACAAGCGACTCCCGGCGGAGATGCTTTACTGGCCGGTGAACTTACAGAAGGCTCTCCTCTCCGGTTACAGGGATGGAGACGGCGACGCGCGCGGCGTGTCCACCTCTATCTCACAGCAACTATCCTACGGCGTCTTCGCCCTGGCGATACAGGCGCGTGAAAACATCGCCCTGTACTGGAACGCGGGTCACACCGACAAGACCGGGCTTAAACATAAAGAATGCTGGCATCACTACCCGCGCCGGCGGGAGGGCTGCAACGGATTCTACGAGACGGTCGAAGGCGTGACCTACTACTTCTCGCCCGTCATGACCGTTCACGAAAACGACGAGCCCAAGCGCGTAGTTGACATTACGGTGAGCGAGACCAGTTCTTTCACCACGAAGCTCGGGACGGTTCACAACTGCGGGAAGGGGGGGTCAGTCTTTAATTTCGTGATGGAGTTGGAGGGGCTGTCGTTCCCGGAGTCGGTGCGGGTGGTGGCGGAGAAGGCGGGGGTGCCGCTGCCGGAGCTGGTGGACGACAAGAGGTTCGAGACGAAGCGGAAGGAGGCGGACGAGGTCGTCGAGCTGAACGCGTGGGCGCTGGAGTTCTGGGAGCGGCAGCTGGGCGAGGAGAACGCGGAGGCGCGGGCGGCGCGCGAGTACGTGGAGGGGCGCGGCATTAACGAAGAGACCGTGAAGACTTTCCGCCTCGGGTACGCGCCGAACAGTTGGGAGGCGCTCGGGAATTACCTGAAGTCGAAGGGGGGGACCATCGGGCAGATCGAGCGGAGCGGGCTGGTGGTGAAGAAGGAGCAGGGCGGTTACTACGACCGCTTCCGCGGCCGGCTCATCTTCCCCGTGGCGGACGCGCAGGGGAGGCCCGTCGCCTTCGGCGCGCGCGCGATGCGGCCGGGCGACGAGCCGAAGTATCTGAACTCGCCCGAGACGGCCGCCTACACGAAGGGGCGCCACCTCTTCGGCCTGAGCGTCACGCGCGAGGAGATTCGGAGGAAGAAATTCGCCATCCTCGTCGAGGGTTATCTCGACCTGATCGTCCCCTTCCAGCACGGCGTGCGCAACGTCGTGGCGAGCCTCGGCACGGCCCTGACGCCCGAGCAGGCGAAGCTTCTGAACCGGTTTGCGCGCAAAGTGGTCGTCAATTATGATGGTGACCGCGCCGGAATCAACGCGGCGAAACGCGCCATCGAGGTTCTTCTTCCCGAAGACTTTGAAGTCAAGGTGCTCGTCCTCCCCGAAGGCGCCGACCCGGACGAGTTCGTCCGCGCGCACGGCGCCGACGAGTACAACCGGCTCCGCGGCGAGGCCGCTCCGCACATGCAGTTCATACTCGACCAGGCCATGCACGGGCGAAACCTCCTCAACCCCCCCGAGAAGTCCGACGCCGTCGCCGAGGTGCTGCCCTTCGTCCGCGCCGTCCGCAACACGATCCAGAAGCGCGAGTACTTCGACATCATGATGGACTCGCTCCGCGTCGAAGACCTGAGCCTGCGGCAGGAACTCTGGAAGACCGTCAGCGCGCGCGAGCCCCTGGCGGCCAACGCCGACGAGGTCAGGAAGAAGGTCGCGCGCGCTTCGGTCGGCGCGCCGACCGTCGCCGAGAAGCGTCTGCTCGAACTGCTCCTGCACGACCCGGACTTGAGAGGCTACGTCCTGCCGCAGATGCACGAGAGCGACTACGAGGGCCTGGCGACCGCCGCCGTCTTCGAGGCGCTGCGGCGCTCGGAGGCCGACGGCGTCGAGGTCGGCTTCGATAGCTTGAGCGAGGCGCTGGGCGGCGACCCGGCGCTGGCCTTCCTGCCGGAGCTTTGGATGCACGAGCCCGAGCGCGCCGAGGGCGAGGCCGTGGACGCCTTCCTCGCGGAGGCCGAGGGGTGCCTGACGACGCTGCGGCTGATGAGCTACGAGCGGCGCATCAGGGAGCTGGCCGCGGAGATCGCCGCCGCCGGGCGCGCGGGCGACGAGGCCCGGCACAGCTCACTCCTGATGAAGAAGTTCGAGCTTGAGAAACAGCTTTCCGCCCTGCGCCCACGCGCCGGCGGCCCCACATCACCCTCCACGACCTGAGACGACCGACCGCAGGGCAGCCGGCCGAGTACGCGACCCCGTTTCGAGCGACCCCGAGGTGGACACGGAAAGATGAGCATGGAAGAGAAAGACCAGGACGACGTGATGCAGCGCCTGCTCGAACTCGGCGGCGACAAGAAGTTCCTCACGTTCGACGACCTCAACCGCGAGCTGCCGGACAACATCGTCTCGCCCGACGACATCGAGGACGTGCTCCAGAAGCTCGAAGGCTCGAACATCACGGTCACCGACTCCGACGAGCGGCTCATCGAGGTCTCCGCGTCGGTCGCGGTCGCGCCCGAGGATTTGGACGGCGAGCTGGACGAGGACCTCGAACTCGACCTCTCGGCCGGCGTGCTGGAGAAGACGAACGACCCCGTCCGCCTCTACCTGCGCGAGATGGGCATCGTGCCCCTCCTGACGCGCGAGGGCGAGGTCTTGATCGCCAAGCGGATCGAGCGCGGGCAGATTAAGACGCAGAAGGCCATCTCGCGCTCGCCCATCGCGGTCAAGGAGTTGTGCAAGGTCGGCGAGGAGTTGGAGGCGGGGCGCCTGAGCATCAGGGACTACGTCACCTTCTCGGAGCAGGCCGAGCTGACGGGCCAGGAGGACAAGGCCGACGAGTACCTGCGCTGGACGCTCGAAGGCGTCGAGAACATCCGGCGCATCTTCCGGGCGGGGCTCAAGGAGTGGGAACGCCTGCGCGCCGAGCAGAAGCTCCTGAAGGGCAAGAAGTCGAAGAAGCTGCTGCGGCTCAAGCGCAAGGTCGCGCGGATGCGCCTGGAGATCGCGCAGGAGATGAAGCAGCTCAACCTGACCGAGTACGCGCGCCAGCGCCTCATCAACTCCATCCGCAAAATCCACAAGGAGATTCGCGTCGCCGAGAACGAGGCCGCCAGCTACACCGAGCGCCTGCACCGCAAGAAGCTGCGCCCCGAAGAGGAGAAGGACTTCAAGCGCCACGTCGCGGGCGCGCGCAGGCGGCTCCAGCAGATCGAGGAGGAGCACCAGATCGCGCCCGTCGAGATTAAGCGCTCGCTCCAGGCCATCGTCACCGGCGAGACGGAGACCGCCCAGGCCAAGCGCGAGCTGATCGAGGCGAACCTCCGCCTCGTCGTCTCGATTGCGAAGAAGTACACGAACCGCGGCTTGCAGTTTTTGGATTTGATTCAGGAGGGGAACATCGGGTTGATGAAGGCCGTGGACAAGTTCGAGTGGCGCCGCGGTTATAAGTTCAGCACGTACGCGACGTGGTGGATTCGGCAGGCCATCACGCGCGCCATCGCCGACCAGGCGCGCACGATCCGCATCCCCGTCCACATGATCGAGACCATCAACAAGCTCATCCGCACCAGCCGCGCGCTCGTCCAGGAACTCGGCCGCGAGCCGACGAGCGAAGAGATCGCGCGCAAGATGGACATCCCCGTCTCGAAGGTGCGCAAGGTCTTGAAGATTGCGCAGGAGCCCATCTCCCTGGAGACGCCCATCGGCGAGGAGGAGGACTCGCACCTCGGCGACTTCATCGAAGACCGCTCCATCCTCAACCCCGCGGACGCCGTCGTCGCCTCGAACCTGCGCGAGATAACCGACGAGGTGCTGGCGACGCTCACCCCGCGCGAGGAGAAGGTCATCAAGATGCGCTTCGGCCTCGGCCCGAACGGCAGCGAGCACACGCTCGAAGAGGTCGGCCAGCACTTCGCCGTCACCCGCGAGCGCATCCGTCAAATCGAGGCCAAAGCCCTCCGCAAGCTCCGCCACCCCTCGCGCTCGCGCAAGCTCAAGGCGTTCCTTGAGAGCGTGCGCCAGTAGCGCCCCGAAGCGGCACGTCTTTGACGCAGGCCCCCGGCGGGCGTAATCTTTAGACGAAACCCGGCCGCCAACGGGTTAATCTTTTGGCGGAGGTTAAATGATGTCTGAAGACGCCACCACGCGGCCGACGATTGAGACAGTCCTCGAACGCATCAACGCGCTCGGCGAGCGCATGAACGAAGGTTTCGCCGCCGTCGGGATGAGGCTCGACAAGATGGAGGGGCGACTCGACCGGATGGGCGAGCGCCTTGATAAGATGGACGGGAGGCTCAACCAGATGGAGGAGCACCTCGAACAGATGGACATGCGGTTAGACCGTACGCAGGCAGTGGCGCACGAAATGCGCGCCGATTTCCGCGAGTTTCGTGCGCGGTTCAAAGAGCCGGCCTGACCTTCCCAACTCCTTCCTTCCTGTTCACGCGAGTATAAACGCGGTAAACTGGCGGCAAGACTAATGCATCCAACTTGGTCTTGCCGTCTTCAGTTTTGGCCGAAGTATGTCGAAAAAGGTTTTAGAGAGTTACAGGCGAAAGCTCGCCGCCGAGGAGGGGTGGACGCAGAAGCGCGGCGCGCAGTTGCGCGTGGCGTTGTGCTACCCGAACGTGTACGCGGTCGGGATGGCGAACCTCGGGTTTCAGTCGGTCTACGAACTCTTCAACCGCGTCCCCGAAGTCGCGTGCGAGCGCGTGTTTCTGCCCGACGACGCCGAGCTGCGCGAGTACGAGCGCACGAACACGCCGCTGCTCTCGCTCGAATCGCAGACGCCGGTGCGCGACTTCGACGTCGTCGCCTTCTCCATCTCTTTCGAGACGGACTTCCTCAACATGGCGCGCATGCTCAAGCTCGCGCGCGTGCCCGTGTGGGCGAAAGACCGCACGCACCACGACCCGCTCGTCCTGATGGGCGGCGCCGCCTCCTTCCTCAACCCCGAGCCCATCGCCGAGTTCACGGACGTGGTCGCCGTCGGCGAGGGCGAGATACTCGTCCCCAAACTGGTTGACCTGCTCTTCGAGAACATCGAGGAGGGCGGGACGAAGGAAGACCTGCTGCTGAAGCTCGCGCGCGTCGGCCGCGGCTTCTACGCGCCGTCGCTCTACGACGTGACGTACAGGGCGGACGGCACGGTCGAGTCGTACGCGCCGAAGTTCGAGGGCGTGCCCGCCAACGTCGGGCGCATCGTCGCGGCCGAGAACCCGAAGGAAGGGAGCCTCCGGCGCGCGATGCGGCGCGGCGACGCGGAGATCGTCGAGAGGCTGAAGGAGCCCGAAGTCTTCGCGCCCTCCACCATCATCTGGGCGCCCGAGGCCGAGATGGGCGAGCGCTTCCTCGTCGAGATTTCGCGCGGCTGCTCGCAGGGGTGCCGCTTCTGCTGGGCCGGCTTCAACTACTGGCCGCCGCGCGTCGTCCCCGCGCGCGACATCCTCCGGAAGGCCGCAGAGTGGCGCGCGCGCACCGACAAGATCGGCCTCGTCTCGACGGCCGTCTGCGACCACCCCGAGATCAGCGACATCCTGCGCGGCCTGCGCGGGATGGGCTACAAGATTTCCGTCTCGTCTCTGAGGCTCGACCAGATCGAGGACGAGCTGCTGGACGCGCTCGTCGAGTCCGGCGACCAGCAGATCGCCGTCGCGCCCGAGACGGGCAGCGACCGGCTGCGCCGCGTCATCAACAAGAACCTCACGAACGACGAGATAGTGGACATCTGCGGCGCCGTCTTCGACCGCGGCATGCTCACCGTCAAGCTCTACATGATGGCCGGGCTGCCCACGGAGACGGACGAAGACCTCGAAGCGATGGTCGAGCTGGTCACGCGCATCAAGGACAGGATGTTGGAGGCGGGCAGGCGCTTCGGCCGCGCGGGCAAAATCATCCCGGCCTTGAACGGCTTCGTGCCGAAGCCCAACACGCCGTTCCAGTGGGAGCCCATCTGCGAGGAGCGCGAGTTGAAGCGGCGCCTGAAGTGGCTCTCGAAAAATCTCGCGCGCGTCCCGAACGTCGAGGTGCGCGTCATGTCCGCGCGCATCGCGCACGAGCAGGCGCTCTTCTCCTCCGGGGACCGCCGCGTCGCGCGCGTCATCGAGGCCATGACCCGCCACCGCGACGACCTCTCCGCCGCCCTGCGCGAGACCGGCATCGACCCCGCCTTCCACACCTCGCGCGCACGCGCCTACGACGAAGTGCTCCCCTGGGAGATCGTCGATTCCGGCATGGGACGCCCCTTCCTTGAGAAGGAACATACGCGCGCGCAAATCTCGCGCTCGACCGCGCCCTGCCCCTCCGTGGACACCTGCACGCGCTGCGGCGTCTGCCCCACCACCTGGCTCGCCGCCGCCCCCGCCGGCCTGATTCAGTTGCAGAAGGCGGCGGGCAGTGGCGCAGTAGTCAGTAGCCAGTAGTCAGTAGCCAGTAGAAAGACGACGCGGCGCGCCCGGCTTGAAGGCCGAGACGCGCCGCCTCTTTTTCTACTGTCTACTGTCTACTGTCTACTACTTAATGAACCCGCTGCTGCGCGCGGTGTGGTCGAAGTCGTATTCGTAGACGTAGCCGGGGAGTTGGACGGGGCGCGTGAAGGTGACGCGGGCGGAGATGCGGCCGTTCTCGTTCTGCACGCGGAAGTCGGCGTCCTCGGGCAGGTCGTACTCCCGTGCGGCGGCGCGCAGTTGTTGCGCGACCCAGTCGTTGCTCTTGACCGGCGGGTAGGCGGCCTTGTTCACCGTCTCCTGCATGAGGTCTTTGTAGAGGTAGGCGTTGTACGCGACCGGCACGTAGTTGTAGGCGGAGTAGGCGGCGAGCCCGATGACGACCACGACGACGACGAAGTTGAAGCGCGCGCCGCCGCGCTCTCCGCGCCGTCCCCGGCGCGCCTGTTCTGCGACAGTCATTTAACGTTCCCTCTGGTCAACTTTGGGTGGCGCGGGGGCGCCGCGAGCGCCGCGCGGATCGAGGCGAGTAGGACGCGCCCCGGCACTTCCCTTCCGTCCACGACGCGCGCGCGCCCCAGACCTTCGAGGAGCACCCAGCGGACGCTCCCGCCGACCGCCTTCTTGTCTTTACGCAGCGCGCGGCCGATGGTTTCGGCGTCGAGGTCGGCGGCCCCGGGCAGCCGCCCCGCGAGCGCCACGGCCTCGCGCAGAGATTCTAGCTCCGAAGGGTCGAGCAGTCCTAGCCTTTTCGAAATCTCCGCCGCGGCCAGACAGCCGTAGCCGACCGCCTCGCCGTGCCGGAAGCGCCGGTACTGCGTCACCGCTTCGAGCGCGTGCCCGACCGTGTGGCCGAAATTCAGAATCTTCCTTGAGAGCGCGTCGTCGCGCCCGAGCGACTCGTGCTCGTCGCCCGCGACGATGCGCGCCTTGAACGCGCACTGCGCGGCGATGACGCGCGCCAGTTCCTCTTCGCGCTTTCCGTCTGGATGTATGACGCCCGACCCGGCCGGACGGTTACCACCTTCGCGCGCCTCTTCCGCCAAAAACCTCTTCGTCCGCTCGAAGAGGCGGCGGTCGCCGACGGCGCCCTGCTTGACGGCCTCGCACCAGCCCGCGGTCAGCTCGCGCCGCGGGAGTGTCGCCAGCGTGTCCGTATCGACGACCACGGCCGAGGGTTGGTGGAACGCGCCGACGAGGTTCTTGCCCGCGGCCGTGTTGACGCCCGTCTTGCCGCCGACCGAAGAGTCTATCTGCGCGAGCAGCGTCGTCGGCGCCTGCACGAACGCGACGCCGCGCAGGTAGAGCGCGGCGGCAAACCCCGCCACGTCCCCGACCACGCCGCCGCCGAGCGCGACGACCGCGTCGCTCCTCTCAAGGCCCGCCCCGGAGAGAAACTCCAGCGCGCGCTCGGCCGTCCGCATCGTCTTGAAGCGCTCGCCCTCGCCCATCAGCCAGTGCGAGACCTCGAAGCCCGCCGCGCGCAGCGACTCGACGGCGCGCCCGCCGTAGAGTTCGAAGACGCGCGCGTTCGAGATGACCGCCGCCTTGCGCGCCTCCTTCGGCAGGCTCGCGCGCGCGGCGTGGCCTATGCGCGCGAGCGCGCCCGCGCCGATCTCGACCCTGTACCCGCGCCCCCCGCCCAGGCGCACGGGCACGCCCAACGTCTTCGACTCGTCCGTCATCTTCGCAGTGTCAAACGCGTCAGCCGTCGCGGCCTTCGAGCGCCGCGACCGCCGCGTCGGCCGGCAGCTCGAAGCCCGGCTCGCCGCCCCAGAGGAGTTTCGACAACTCCTCCGCGCGGTAGCGCGAGGCCGTGTTCCAAACGTCAATCAGCTCCTCGCCCGCGCGGCGCGACTCGAACCAGCGGCGGCCGTGGCGCCCGCGCAGGTGCTCGCGGAAGCCTGCGGCGAACAGCCGCGCGCGCAGGGCGGTGGCCGACTCGAACCACTCGTCGGCGTCGAGCAGGTGCGTCGCCGGCTCGTGCCGGAAGCCGGTCGCCTCCGTGAACGTCGCGGCGTACTCTTCGGCCAAAAGCTCCGAGCGCCGGCCCGCGTTGCGTTCGAGCGCGAGCGCGCACGCGACCGACGCGCACTCGCGCCGCGCGCCGTAGAGGTCTAAGAGCGCCGAGGCCCGGGCGAACGCGGAAGCCTCCGCCGCGCGCACTCCGCGCCGCCCCTCGAACCAGGCGGGCTCGCGCAGAAGCCCCGCGAGCAGCAGCCCGTGCCCCGACTCCGCCGCGCGGTCGGGCGCGTGTACGAACTCCGGGTGTCGGCGCGAAGTCTCGCGCGAAGCCCACGCGAACATCTGCGCGCGCCCTCCCTCCGAGAGGCTCCGGCGGAAGAACCCGAGCCCGCCCGCGCCGACGCCGACCAAGAGCCGCACGTCCTCCGGCGGCTCGACGGCGAAGCAGGCCGAGTCCGCCGACTTGCCCGCACGCCGCGCGTCGTCAACGCGCAGGCCGCGCTGCGACTCGACGCGGACGCCGAGACCCGCGAGCGTCTCCGTGTAGAGCCCGCGGAAGTCGCGCGCGGGAAGGCGCGCATCCGTGTCGGCCGCGCGCTCGAAGGAGGGAAGGTCTGCGTACTCCGGCGCGCGCCCCGCGCCCGGGCCGAGCCCGCGCGCAGACCACTCGGCCAGCGCCGACATGTAAACCGCCTCCGTCCGGCGCAGGAAGGATTCGGCCCCGGCCGCGAGGGCTTCGAGACTCACGCCCGCGAACTCTTCGTAGAGGGCGCGCCGGCCCTCGAATCCCAGAGAGCGCGCCCCTTCGTTCAACGCTTCGAGCCGCGCGGCGCGCAGGTCGTCGCACGCGCTCACGGCGTCGAGCCTCCGGCGCGTCAACTCACGCCGCCGCCCCGCGTCGCGCTCGGCGGCCAGCAGACCCGGCACGTCCGGCGCGGACACGCGCGCACCATTCCACTCGAAACCGCCCGACTCCGCGCAGCGCCTCAACTCCTCCGAGACTTCGCGCGCGCGCCCCTCGGCGTACTTCGACGCGGCCGCGCCGCGGAGCGCGCGCAGGCCCGCGCGCTCCGTCTCGAACTGCGCGGGCGTCTCGTCCAGGCGTCGGCGCAAATCTTCGACGGCCTCGCGAGTCCAGAGGTCTGCGTAGCGCTCCTCCGCGGGGCGCAGTTCGAGGCGCGTGCTCAGGCCGGCGTGGTACTCGAAGCGGGCGCGCTCGGCCGCCGCGGAGTAGGCTGCGTAGTCGCGTCGGTAATCGCTCGGGTTCATCTTCCGCCGAGGCGCGTTCGGCCGTCCGGGTTGGTCTGGAAGTTCTGAAAGTTCGGCCGGATTGTAGCAGGCGCGCGGGGAAGGGGCGAGGTTGCGGGAGTGATAAGGGTGGACGAAAGCCGCAGGGTCTTGATGGTTCGTCGGACAAAAATAACGAGGGCGCGGCAAACTTGGGGAATGCCGCGCCCTCTTAATGTGTGGTCACTGTCCTCACCCCAGCAACCACTGAGACGGAGGATCCACCAACCGTCTCTCTTGCCCCACACTCTCTATCGCAAGGCTTATGCCATGAGATCGCCGCGGCCTCACACTCAAAAGTCTCCGGTTTTGCCGGGCTTTTGCCGCGCCGCCGCCGGAGCCCCGAAGGTAAAAACCGGCCCGCGTGTAACTCTTACACCAGCCCCCGAGTAAAATCTTCACGGCGGAGAAATTCAGCCCTCGCCGAGGCTGCGGCGGATGACATCGGCCAGCCCCTCGGCCAGCGCGTCTATCTCATCCTGACTCTGCCCCTCGATCATGACGCGCGCCAGCGGCTCCGTGCCCGAGTAGCGCAGGAGCAGCCGCCCGCCCTCGCCCAGACGCTCGCGCACCTCGCGCGCCGCACGCGCGACCTCGGCGGCCTGCTCGAACGGCACCTTCTCGCGCACGCGCACGTTGACGAGAACCTGCGGGTAACGCCTGAACCCTTCCGTCAGCTCTTCCAGGGCGCTCCCCGACTCGACGACGGCGCGCAGCAGGTTGACCGTGGTCGTCATGCCGTCGCCCGCCAGGCTCAGGCGCGGGAAGATGATGTGCCCCGACTGCTCGCCGCCCAGGCTGGAGCCCGTGCGCAGAAGCTCTTCGAGCACGTACTTGTCGCCCACGTCCGTCCGCAAAAGCTCCATCCCGCGCGAGCGCAGCGCCAGCTCAAGCCCGATGTTGCTCATCACCGTGGCGACGACGCGCCCGCCCTCAAGCTCGCCGCGCTCCTGCATCCCCTTCGCCAGCACCCAGAGCGTGGCGTCGCCGTCCACCAACTCCCCCCGCCCGTCGACGAAGAGCGCGCGGTCCGCGTCGCCGTCGTAAGCGACGCCGAGGTGCGCGCCCTCCTCGACGACACGCCCGCGCAGGACGTCTGTGTGGAGCGAGCCGCAGTCGCGGTTGATGTTGCGGCCGTCGGGCGCGTCGAAGGTCGAGACGACGCGCGCGCCGAGCCGCCTGAGCAGGGCCGGCGCGAGTTCGGACGCGGCGCCGTTGGCGCAGTCCACGACGACCGTCAGCCCTTCGAGGCCGAGCCCGGCCGCGACCTCCCCGCTCAGGTGGTCGAGGTAGAGGTCGCGCAGCTCGGCCGCACAACTTGCCGCCTCCTCGGCCTCTTTCCGATTCCCTTCGGCGTGACTCTCGTCAAGCTCCCGCGGCGCCGCGGCGGCCCCCTCCTCGAACCCGGCGTAGATGTCGGACTCGATGAGGCGCTCGGTCGCGTCGTCGAGCTTGCGCCCCGTCGGGGCGAAAATCTTGATGCCGTTGTCGTGGTAGGGATTGTGCGAGGCGCTGATGACGACGCCCGCGTCGGCCGGGAGCGTGCGCGCGAGGTAGGCCACGCCCGGCGTCGTGATGACGCCCGCCGACGCCGCCTCGGCCGCCCCGCCCGCGAGCGCGCCTTCGAGGAACGCCCGCTCGATCCAGGCGCCCGACTCGCGCGTGTCGCGCCCCGTCACGACGCGCGGCGCGCGCCCGAGTCGCTCCGCCAGGTGGCGCGCGAGCGAGCGCCCCGCCACGCGCACCGTCGCCGCGTCGAGCGGGAACCGCCCCGCCTCGCCGCGCATCCCGTCCGTGCCGAAAAGTCTCTTCATCTGTTGACCGTGAATTCTGAAGGGTTGGTGTTGACCAGTTCGACCCTGCCCTGCGCGCCGGGCGGGAGCGTGAGGCGCGGCGTCAGCCTGCCGTCTTCGGCGGGCGTGACGACGAGGCGCAGGTCTTCGGGGCGCAACGCCTCGACGACGGAGTGCGGGCCGCGCACGACGACGGCGGCGGTGGCGGGCGTGACCGCGCCGCCCGACTCGGAGCGCACGCCGACCCCCGCGAAGCGCCGCTCCGCCTGCTCCTCGCCGATCTCGACGCGCACCGAGACGGTCGCGTCGAGGGGCACGACCTTGTGGTCGGGGATGTCCACGGAGACCTGCGGGAGCGCGAGCGGCTCGCGCCTTCCGGCGAGCGAGATGGTCTCGGTGAAGGCGCGCTCGACCGCCCTGATGTGGCTCTCCGGCCCGCGGACGCGCACGCGGTCGGGTGTGACCGTGGCCGCGCCGCGCGCGAAGCCCGGGGGCGGCTCGCCCTCGAAGCGCGCCTCGACGGGCACCTCGCGCTCGACGACGGGTTCGAGGTGGAGCGTCAGGCTGCGCGGCATGATCTCGCGGATGAGCACGCCCTCGGGCAAGTCCATCGAGACGTTGTTCGGCGTGAGCCTCGGGTTGCGGTCGCCCGGCAGGAGGCCCGTCACGTCCACCTGCGCGACGAGGTCGCGCGCGGTGAGGACGGCCAGCTTGTCCTGGCTGCCCACGAGCATCACGTCCACCTTGTCCACGGGGTCGTTGCCGATGTCCACGCCGCCGGGGAGGAGGAATTCGAGCGGCACGTCGTGCAGCCGCTTGGTGGCGGGCGCGCGCTGCGTCGTCACGGCGTACCAGAGGCCGAGCGTGATGAGCAGCGCCAGGGCCTTCAGCGTCCAGTCTTCGAGGAAGAGCGCGCGCAGCCAGCGCCGCGTGATGCCGCCGCCCTCAACGTCCTTTGTCGTCTGCCTGGATGCCATCGTTCAAGGGGTCGGTGGTCGTTGGTCGCGCTAGCGACAACGCCGGGGGGTCAAAGACGTGCGTCCTCAACTGACCTCCGGCCGCTGCCCCCTGACCTCCGCCTTCAGCTCGGTCTCGTCCCGCCTCTCGCCTTCCGCCTCGGCGTCGCGCGCGCCGGGCTCCATCGCGTCGAGGATGGCGGCGCGCAGGCGCGTGCCGTCCAGGCCCCGCCGTATCTGCCCGCCCTGCACGAAGGAGACGAGGCCGGTCTCCTCCGAGACGACGACCGCGACGGCGTCGGTGTCCTCCGTGATGCCGATGGCCGCGCGGTGGCGCGTGCCGAGGTCTTTCGAGAGCAGGGGGTTCAAGGTCAGCGGCAGGAAGCAGGCGGCGGCCGCCGCGCGGTGGCCGCGGATGACGACCGCGCCGTCGTGCAGCGGCGTCGCCGGGTTGAAGATGGTGACGATCAGGTCGTACGAAAGCTCCGCGTCGAGCTTGACCCCGCCGTCGATGACGTTGCGCAGGGAGACGCCGCGCTCGACGACGATGAGCGCGCCCGTCTTCGTCGAGGCGAGCGTCGTCGCCGCCAGCACTATCTCGTCGTAGACGCCCTCGCCGAACTGCCCGCGGTGGCGGATGAGGAAGGGCATGCGGAAGCGGTTGCCGAATTGGACGAGCGCCTGCCGAATCTCGTTCTGGAAGAGCACGACGACCGCCACCGAGACGACGAACGGCGAGAGCCGCAGGATGGATTCGAGCGTCGCCAGGTCGAAGCGCACCGCCGCCCAGTAGAGCGCGCCGAGCGCCAGAAGCCCCGCCGCCATCGGCGCCGCGCGCGTCCCCCTGATGGCGCGCAGCAGCGCGTAGACCAGCAGGAAGACGAGCGCGATGTCCACGAGGTTCCGCGGCTCGCGCAAGCTCTGCCAGTACTGGTTGTACGCCTGAAGGAACATCGTCTGGCTGTTAGCGGTTAGCGGGTAGCTGCCGGCTGTTAGCTCTTGGCTTTGGCGATCAGCTTCTCTTCCTTAAATAAACGGAGGAAAAGCTGGCGGCCGACAGCTAACCGCCGCCGGCTACCCGATGTGCTGCGGTATGGGGGCGTCGGGGCCGGGCTCGTTGCGTCGCGCCGTCTCCAGGAAGATCATGTCCACCATCGGCTCGGCGGCCTTTATCTTCTGCTCGACCTCGTTGATCGTCTGCTCGATGTCGCCGGTCGCCAGCTCGTCGCGGAAGTTGACGTGCGCGTTGATTAGAATCTGCTTCGGCGCGAGGTGCATCGTCAGCAGCTCGACCACCTCGCAGACGTTCGGGTGCGAGAGGATGGCGCCGCGGATGGCTTCGAGCGACTTCTGCGTCGCCGCCTCGCCGAGCAGCAGGCCGCGCGACGAGCGCGCCAGCGCGAAGGCGACGACGGCGAGCACCACCCCGATTGAGATGGACGCGACGCCGTCCCAGTAGGCGCCGCCCGCCGGCCCCGCGTGGTGCTCGGTCAGGTAGAGCCCGGCCGCCGCGATGACGATGCCGACGAGCGCCGCCGTGTCCTCGAAGAGCACCGTCTTGGCCGTCGGGTCTTTCGACTCGCGCAGGTACTCGCCGAAGCTCATCCCCTCGTGCCGCGCCTCGCGCACCTCCTGGTAGATGGCGAGGGCGATGGACGCCGACTCGATGACGAACGAGATGCCGAGGATGGCGTAGGCCCAGCCGAAATTCTCGGGCGGGTGCGGGTGCGAGAGCTTGATGATGCCTTCGTAGATGGCGTAGGTCGCGCCGACGCCGAAGATGAAGATGGCGGCGATGAACGACCAGAAGAAGCGCTCCTTGCCGTAGCCGAACGGGTGCTTCTCGGAGGCCGGCCGGCGGTAGAACCTCAGCCCCAGAAGCAGGAAGACCTGGTTGGTCGTGTCCGCCAGGGAGTGCAGCGCCTCGGCCATCATGCCCGAAGAGCCGGTCATGGCGGCCGCGACGAATTTGAGTACAGTGATAATCGCGTTGGCGAACAGCGCACCGAGCACTGCCAACATAAGCGACCTCCGCCTTGTCTGATTTACACGCTCCGCGCCGATTATGCGGCATAAGCGGGCGTGAATCAACGCGCCCGTTTACGGGGCGCCGCGGGTGCGACCGCCGCGTGTCGGGACAGGTCAGAACCACCCGCGGTAGCGGGCGGGCCTTCGTCACCCGGCGCCGTCGTCTCACGACGCTCCACCCGCTACCGCGGGTGGTACTGACCTGGTAGCGGTCGCACCCGTCTGCAAATCGCTATAGAAATAAGCTGTGGGCGGCGGGCGGAGGGATTCTCAAGCCCTGGCTTTTTCGCGGCGCTTGATGCGGCCGCGCAGGAGGAGGCCGACGAGTTGTCCGGCGTCGTCCACGACGGCCAGCGCCCCTGCGCCGTTCTCGTTGAGCAGGCGCTCGGCGCGCGCGAGCGGGGCCGCGGGGGGGACGAAGAGTTCTTCCGAGACGGGGCGCATCACCTCGCGGACGCGCGTCTGGTGCCAGCGCTCGCGCGGCAGCGCCTTCAAGTCTTTGAGCGTGAGGATGCCGTGGAGGCGCCCGCCGCGCGCGACGGCGAAAGCCTCCTGGCGGTGGAGCGTCAGCACGTGGTCGACGAAGTGGCCGACCGTGGAGTCGGGCTCGACCGCGACGGCGGCGGTCATCGCGTCGCCGGCCGTGCGCAACTGTCTGCGGCGGCGCGTGACGGCGCGCGCCGCGTCGAAGAGGAAGAAGCCGACGAGCGCCAGCCACAGCCCCATGAACGGGTCGCGCCAGACGAGGTAGAAGTAGCCGCCGAAGACGACGAGCGCGCCGCCGATGAGCTGGCCGCCGAGGCCCGCCACGCGCGTCGCGTCGTCCAACTGCCCCGTCCGCTTCCAGAGGAAGGCGCGCAGCACGCGCCCGCCGTCGAGCGGGTAGCCCGGCAGGAGGTTCGAGGCCGCGATGGTGAAGTTCCAGAAGCCGACGATGGAGAGCGCCGCGGCCAGCGCGTCGAAGCCCGCGAGGCGCGAGAAGTAGAAGCCGACGAGCGCGACCACGCCGATCATGAAGCTCGCGCTCGGCCCGGCGATGGCGATGCGGAACTCCGCGCGCGGGTTGTCGGGCTCGCGCCGGAGGCGCGTGAGCCCGCCGAAGGGGTGGAGCACGATCTCGTCGCTCTCGATGCCTTCGGCGCGGGCCAGCAGCGCGTGCGACAGCTCGTGGCCGAAGATGGAGAGGAAGAGCGCGAAGGTCGTCAGCAAGCCCGCCGCCCACGCCCACGCGGCGCCCAGGCGGACGAACTGCGTCATCGTCGTCCCCTCGCGGAAGCTCACCGCGATGACCCACGCCGAGAGCGCGAAGACGAGGAACCAGCGGTAGTCGATGCGCACGGGGATGCCGAGGACGCGCGCCACCTGTATCTGCCTGCGGAAGAGCCGGAGGATATTCATAAAAAAGTAGACAGTAGACAGTAGTCAGTAGTCAGTAGAAATACCTTTATCGCCCGAACCCTCCGGCTCTCATCCTCAACGTCCGCAGAGCGGAGCCTACTGTCTACTGTCTACCGTCTACTGTCTACTCTCCTATTCGAACGCGCCGGCCGTCTCGTCGAGCAAGTGCGACTGCTCGTTGCGGGCGACGCGGCGCAGGAGGAGCGGCGCGTCGAAGAGCTGGGAGAGGCCGTTGACGATGGCGTAGCGGGGGTCCGGGGGCATGCGCGTCGTGAGCTTCGTCTCGCGCTGGAGGAAGTCGGACAGCCCTTCGAGGAGCGCGCCGCCGCCCGTCAGAATCAGCCCGCGGTCGTAGAGGTCGGAGGCGACCTCGGGCTGCAAGTCTTCGAGCGCGCGGTTGACGACGCGCGCGATGCGCTTGACGACGCCCTCGGCCGCGATGCAGACCTCCTCGCTCGACACGTCCACGGCGCGCGGCGCGCCCGTCTGCACGTCGCGCCCCTTGACGCTCAGAGAGCGCGCGGGGTTCTGCGGCTCGACGGCCGACCCCAGCTCCTTCTTTAACATCTCGGCGGTCGGCGCGCCGATGATGAGGCCGTGGTGGCGGCGCAGGCGGTCGATGATGGCCTCGTCGATGTCGAGGCTCCCGACGCGCTCGGCCTGCGCGTAGACGATCATGCCGCGCGCGACGACGGCCACGTTCGTCGTGCCGCCCCCGATGTCCACCACCGCCGACGCGTTCTTATCCTCGACGGAGACGCCCGCGCCGATGGCCGCCGCCAGCCCCTCCTCGACCATGTAGACGCGGCCGATGTGTGCGGACTCGGCCGCGGCGTAGAGGGCGCGCTGCTCGACCTGCGTGATGCCGGACAGCACGCTCATCACGGCGCGGCGGCTGAAGTGCGAGATGCCGCTGCGCGCGCGCCGGACGAACTGGTCGAGCATCTTCTGCGTCCGCTCGAAGTCGGCGACGACGCCGTCCACCAGGGGGTAGACGAGGCTGACGTCGCGCGACTCGCGCCCGAGCATCTCGTGCGCCTCGCGCCCGACGGCGACGGCCTCGCCCGAAATCTTGTTGACGGCGACGACCGCCGGCTCGTCCACGACCACGCCGCGGCCCAGCACGGCGATGATGACCGACGTCGAGCCGATGTCAATCGCCATCGAGTCCGACACGAGGTCGCGCCACCCCTGAAGGGAGAAGAGCGAGCGCCGCCCGCGCATGAATGCGTTTGAAGACATATAGTTTGCGTGATGAGTGATAAGTGATGAGTGATAAGAGGTGATAAGTTGTAAGCCTTTCTTATCACTCATCACTCATCACTTATCACTGCGCGTTTAGCGCCAGCTTCCAGTCCACCTCGAAGATCGGGACGGGCTGGACGCGGTTCTTGACGGTGATGGGCGGGCGCGGGTGGAAGCCGCAGCCGGCCCCCTCGGCGGCGCGCGCCGTGGCGTCGCTCAGGATGATCTGGCCGGGCAGGGCGTTCTGCTCCAGCCGCGCCGCGAGGTTGACCGTGTCGCCGATGGCCGTGTACTCCGACCGCCGCTCCGAGCCGATGTAGCCCACGGTGGCGACGCCGGTGTGGAGCCCGATGCCGATGGCGATCTCGGCCAAGCCTTCGGCGCGGAGCTGCGCGTTGATCTCCTCCATCCGGCGCTGCATCTGGACGGACGCCGAGACGGCGTTGCAGGCGTCTTCGGGCGACGCGGTCGGCGCGCCGAAGAGCGCCATCAGCCCGTCGCCGAGGTACTTGTCGAGCGTGCCGCCGTGCGCGAAGATCACGTCCGACATCGCCGTGAAGTAGTTGTTCAGAAGCTGCACGACGCGCTCGGGCGGCGCGTGCTCGGAGAGCCGCGTGAAGCCGCGGATGTCCGCGAAGAGCACGGTCAAAGTCTGGTTGACGCCGCCGAGCTTGAACGAGTCCGGGTTCTCCAGGATTTGCCGGACGACGTACTCGGGGAGGAAGCGCCCGTAGTTGGCGCGCGCCACCTCCTCGCGCGCGAGGCGCGCGTGCGAGCGCGCGTTCTCGACCGCGACGGCCGTCTGCGCGGCGACGGCGCTCACCAGCTCCAGGTCGTCGCGCGTGAACGAGGTGAAGGGGTCGAGCCGGTCGGCGTAGAGCGCGCCGTGGACGCGCGTGTCGGCGACGAGCGGCGCGCAGATGGTCGAGTGCACGCCCTGCGCGACGATGGAGTGGACGCCCGCGAACTCCATGTCGGCCGCCGCGTCCTGCGAGAGCAGGGCCTGGCGCTCGCGCATCACCTTGCGCGTGATGGTGCGGCCGATGGGCTGCTTGCGCGCGTGCGCGGCGCGCTTCTCGTCGCGGACGCGCATGGCGACGACTGCCAGGTCTTCGTCGCCCTCGCCGTCCTGCTTCGACTCGTCGCACAGGAGCGCGACGACGCGGTCGGCCGGCGTCGCGCTGAGGATGACCTCGCAAGCCTTCTCGAAGATGGGGTCGAGGTCGAAGACCGAGCCCAGAGTCTTCGACATCTCGTAGAGCAGCGCGAGTATCCTGGCCTTGCCGCGCAGCTCCTCCAGCTCGGCGTTGAGCGCGGCGGCGAAGGAGCGCTCGGCCGTGGCGGGGATGGCGCCGCGCTGCTGGGCGCTTGAGCCGAGCGCGGCGCGGATGACGTCGTTGGCCGAGACGAGGAGCTGCGTGCCGCCGAGCGGCCTGTCCTCGAAGCGCGCCTCGGGCTCCTTCTTGCGCTCGTCGGAGAGGTCGAGGCGCAGGCGGCTGGCCCCGATCTGGACGGAGTCGCCGTCGCGCAGGGGGTGTTCGAGCCGCTGCTCGCCGTTGACGAAGACGTGGTTGGCCGAGCGCTTCCCGTCGAGGCTCCCGTCGAAGAGGACGTAAGCCCCTTCCCGGAACTTGACGTGCGCGTGGTAGCGCGACGCGCGCGGGTCGTTTAAGACGACGCGGTTGTCGGGCGCGCGCCCGATGGTGCACACGCCCTGCGGCGAGAGCGGCAACTGCCAGGCGCGCCCCCCGGCGTCTGTGATGTGCAGAAGAGCCATAAGCCCGAGACCCTGTCAGGGAGGAGTACTCTGGAGCGGATTCTACATGCAAAGCTCGGCGGGCGGCAACGGGGTGAGGAAAGGGGTTCGGGGTTCGAGCTTTGACGACCGGAGCACGCGACGCCCCGCGGCCTCTTTTGTTAAGCTCCATGTAACCTCCCGTTCGGCGTCGTGTGATATAGGATTAACGGCGCGCGGCCGCGCGCCGTTACGAGTAAAAGTCTACGGCCCTTCGCCCGGGCTCGGTTGTTGGCGAGAGCACTCTTCACCGAAAGGATGATTCTTATGCGCCAGTTGATTCTACGCGCGTGCGCGCTCGCCGCGCTCGCCGCCTTCCCGGCCGCGGGCGCACGCGCGCAGTCGTCGGCCGTCGACGCGGAGACGCCCCCGGCGACCGCGGCGGCGCCGCAAGGTAAGACGCAGGGCAGCCTCTTCGCGCTCGAAGAGGTCGAGCGGCAGTTGCGCGCGCAGCGCGAGGAGATCGAGCAGCTCCGCGCCGCCGTGAAAGAGCAGTCGCGCCTCATCAACGACCTGCGCT
The DNA here is from genome assembly GCA_036389235.1 of Pyrinomonadaceae bacterium. Taxonomy (GTDB): domain Bacteria; phylum Acidobacteriota; class Blastocatellia; order Pyrinomonadales; family Pyrinomonadaceae; genus QHXN01. The sequence continues at coordinate 26,165 of DASVQJ010000060.1, forward strand.
CGCGGGTCGAGGACTCCGAGCGGCTCGCGGCCGGCGGTCGGAACAGCCAGGCCGTCGTGCGCGAGGCGGCCTACGCCGACGCGGCCGGGGCGGCGCCCGCCGGGCCGCAGGCGGCGGCCGGCGCGGGCGCGAAGCAGGGCGAGGGGCTCGAAGCGCGCGTCGCGCGCGCCGAGAAGACGGCCGACGCGGTCGCCAAACAGGTCGGGTCGATGACCTTCTTCGGCGACCTGCGCTTCCGCTACGAGGCTTTCTACGGGCAGCAGAACTCCCTGGCGTCGAGCGGCGACCCGGCCGTGCTCGGCAACCCGCTCACGACGCGCCAGCGGCTCCGTCTGCGCGCGCGCTTCGGCGTGCGCGGGAAGGCCGGCGACGAGTTCGAGTGGGGCCTGCGCCTCGCCACGGGCAGCTTCGCCGACGTGATTTCGACGAACACGACGCTCACCGACTTCTTCACGCGCAAGCCCTTCGCGCTCGACCAGGCGTACCTCACCTACAAGCCGAAGGCGCTCCCCGGCTTCCAGGTGCAGGCGGGCAAGTTCGACACGCCCTGGACGCGCACCGAGCTGACGTGGGACAACGACATCTCGGTCGAGGGCCTGAGCGAGAGCTACACGCGCGCCTTCAAGAAGTCCGCGTTCAAGAGCTTCGGGCTCGTCGCCTGGCAACTGCCGATGCTCGAACGCAACTCGGCCTTCGTGCTCGGCGCGGACGGCAGGGTCGATTTGAGCGCCTCGGGCCGCGCCGGGCGCGACCTCGCGCTCTACGGCGCGCAGGCGCGCACCGAGGTCGCGTCGAAGTACGTCTCGCTCAAGCTCTCGGCCGCCGACCTCTACTTCTCGGGGACGCAGTTCGTCACGCCCGCGCAGGTCTTCGGCGCGAACATACAGTTCCCCGTCAGCGTCGTCATCCCCGCCTCGGGCGCGACCCCGGCGCGCACCGTCACCGCGCAGGTCTCCGTCCCGCGCGACCTGCTCGTCGCGGGCAACGCCAACCTCGGGCTGTCGCTCGCCAACACGAACGCGGTCAACCGCGACGGCCGCCTCGCCTCGGGCTTCAACCTCGTGGACTTGATCGCGCGCGCGGACATCACACGCAGCCAGAAGTGGCCCGTCATGCTGCTCTTCAACTTCGTCACCAACACGCAGACGCACGACGTGGTGACGGCCGGGGCGGGGGGCGCGGACCTTCTGCTGCCGAACGACCAGGGGCAGGGCTACTGGGCCGAGTTCCAGGTCGGCAAAGACCTCCTGCGCGCGCCCGTGGACAAGATCGCGCGCGGCGACTCCTTCTTCAACTACACCTTCATCCGCGAGGAGAAGGACGCGATTCTCTCGCCCTTCAACGGGAGCGACTACGGCCTCTCGACGGACATGCGCGTGCACCGCATCTTCGCCGGCTACGCCCTCGACCCGCGCGTCGCGCTGACGTTCACCGGCTTCTTCACGCAGCGGCCGACGGGGCTGCTCGGCGCCTTCGGCCAGACGCCGCCCGGCTCGCTCAACCGCCTGCTCACGCGCTTGCAGTTCGACACCGTCCTCCGCTTCTGAATCGGGCCGAGTCGCCGAGGAATGAATTAACATGGATGGACGGGCGGAACAGGATTTGAGATTTCAAATTCGAATTTGAAATCTCAAATGCTTTACAGCGGCGTGCGTACGGATGCGACCGGCGCGTGTCGTATCAGGTCAGTACCACCCGCTACCGCGGGTGGTACTGACCCGTCTGTCACGGTCGCACTCGAACGCACGTCGCTATAACTCTTATCCTGTTCATCCCGTCCATCCATTTTAATTCTTCTTAGCGCAGTACTGCGGGCCGCGCCTAAGAATCAACTCAGAATTAGACCCGCCCGAGAATCTCCCGCGCGCCCGGCGGTGAACGGGCGGCGGACGGTTTCTGCGGCGGAACCCGCGCCGGCTGTTGCAATTTCGACAAGAATTCCGGCGCGACTTTCAAGGCGAATTCAGAACCTTGACCCGCGCCGGGGCGGCTTGTTACACTTTCGTTAGATTTAACGAACCGCCGGCGCCGCGCCGCTCAGTCCCCTCAAGGGAGCCCCAACCCGACCTTGCGACGCGGCTATGTTTTTTGCAACATCAGGAGGTGTGTGGTGGGTTTCAAAGTCGGCCAGAAAGTTGTCTACCCCAATCATGGCATCGGCACCATCGAACGCATTGAACAGAAACAGATCGGAGCGAGCAGCCTGCCCTTCTACACGCTCCGCCTCGCCCAGACCAACTCGGTCGTTTTAGTCCCCGTCGCCAACGCCGGCGAAGTCGGCCTCCGCTCCCCCATCACGTCGGGCGAGTGCGAGATGCTTATCAAGCATCTCTCGGACGACTTCCGCGGCGCGGCCAACGACTGGAAGGACCGCTTCAAGGAGTTCTCCGACAAGATGCGCACGGGCGACGTCTTCGAGGTCGCCGACGTGCTGAAGAACCTGACCTACCTGAGCCACTCCAAGCCGCTCTCCTTCCGCGAGCAGCGCATGCTTGAGCGCGCCCGCTACCTCGTCGTCTCCGAGCTCGCCGCCGTCTGCCGCCAGCCCGAGTGCAACGTCGAGCCCCGCGTCACGGAGGCGCTGGCGCGTGCCTGCGCCCGCCACGAGCGCCGCCCCGCGCGCGCACGCGTCGCCGCCGGCGCCGCCGCCGGTCACTAAGCCGGCCTAACCAAACGCCACACACGAACACCCGACCAGCGCCGTGAGGCCCCTCTCCGGCGGGACTCTCTCTCTGTGTCAGTAGCCAGTAGCCAGTAGCCAGTAGCCAGTAGAAAGCGGAAGCGGCGCGCCCGGCCCGGAGGCTGAGACGCGCCGCTTTTTACCTGCCGGCTACTGTCTACTGTCTACTGTCTACTGTCTGCTTCCCCTACCACACCTGGCAGCGATCCTTCTCGGGGCGCACCATCGGGTCGCCGGCCTTGCAGCCGTAGGCGGCGGCGAACTCGGGCATGTTCGAGAGCGGGCCGTTGACGCGGAAGCGGTCGAGCGGGTGCGGGTCGGCCTGCGTGACGTAGCGCGCGAACTCGGGCGTGTACTTCGACGCCCAGACCTGCGCCCACCCGAGGAAGAAGCGCTGCTCGGGCGTGAAGCCGTCGATCTTCTCGGGGCGCGGCTTGCCCGCCATCGACTTCTGGAACGCGTCGTAGGCCATCGCCAACCCGCCGAGGTCGGCGATGGATTCGCCCGCGACGAGCTTGCCCTGGACGTTGAGGCCCGGCTCGACCTCGTAGGCCGAGAACTGGTTGATGACGCACTCGGAGCGCGACTCGAAGTTCTTCTTGTCGGCGGGCGTCCACCAGTCCTTGACGTTGCCTTGCAGGTCGAACTTCGCGCCCTGGTCGTCGAAGCCGTGCGTGATCTCGTGGCCGATGACCGCGCCGATGGCGCCGTAGTTGACGGCGTCGTCGGCCTCCGGGTTGAAGAAGGGCGGCTGGAGGATGCCGGCCGGGAAGACGATCTCGTTGCGGAACGAGTTGTTGTAGGCGTTCACCGTAGGCGGCGTCATGCCCCACTCGGTCTTGTCAATCGGCTTGTTGATCTTGGCGAGGTCGCGCGCCTGCGCGAACTCGCTCGCGCGGATGATGTTCGCGGCGTAGGAGTCGCGCGTCACGGTCAGGCGCGAGTAGTCGATCCACTTCTCGGGGTAGCCGATCTTCTGGCCGAAGGCGGCGAGCTTGGCGGCCGCGGCCCTGCGCGTCTCGTCGCTCATCCAGTCGGCCTTCTGCAGGCGGCCGTTGAAGGCGGCGATGAGGTTCGAGATCATCGTCTGCATCCGCGCCTTCGACTCGGGCGTGAAGGCGCGCGCGACGTAGACCTGGCCGAGCGCCTCGCCGAGGTTGTTGTCGGCCGAGGACGTGCAGCGGCGCCAGAGCGGGTACTGCTCCTTGCGGCCCGAGAGGGTCTTGCCGAAGAAGTTGAAGTTCTCGGTCTCGAACTTCGACGAGAGCGAGCCCGCGGCGGAGTTGACGAGGTGCCAGCGCAGGTAGGTCTTCCAGTCGGCCACCGGCACCTCGACGAGCGCCTTGTCGGCGGCCTGGAAGAACTCGGGGTGCGCGACGTTGATCGTCAAGTCCTTCGCCAGGCCGAGGCCCGCGAAGTAGTCCGCCCAGGAGAAGTTCGGCGTGAGCTTCGCCAGCTCGGCCGGCGTCATCAGGTGGTACTGCGTCGTCGGGTCGCGCAGCTCGATGGGGCCGCGCGAAGCCCCGGCGAGGCGCGTCTCAATCGCCATCACGGTCTGCGCGTTCTTCGCGGCGGCGTCGGGGTCGTCCCCGAGCAGCTTGAACATGTTCGTCACGTGCTGGACGAAGTCGGCGCGCAGCTTGACCGACTTCTCGTCGGTCTTCGTGTAGTAGTCCTTGTTCGGCAGCGAGAGCCCGCCCTGCCCGGCCGTGCCGATCTGCATCGAGCTGTTCTTGAAGTCGGGCGCCGCGCCGAAGCCGAAGAGCGCGGGCAGGCCCGTCTTGTGGAAGTAGGTCAGCTCGGCCTGGAGGCCCTTCAAGTCTTTGACCTTGTCGATGCGCGCGAGGTAGGGCGCGAGGGGCTTGGCGCCCTCGGCCTCGCGCTTCGCCTCGTCCATGCAGGTGGCGTAGAAGTCGCCGACCTTCTGCTCGTTCGTGCCGGCCTTCGCCTTCGCGTTCTTGGAAGACTCTTCGAGGATGTCGTGCAGCGTCTTGCGGTTGTTCTCGGCGAGGATGTTGAAGCTGCCCCAAGAGGAGTAGGCCCCCGGGATTTCGGTCGTCTTCAGCCAGTTGCCGTTGGAGAACTGGTAGAAGTCTGTGCAGGCCGAGACGGTCTCGTCCATGCGCGCCTTGTCGAAGCCGCGGCCGTTCTTGCCGGTCTGCGCCAGCGCGGCGAAGCAGAGCACGCACGCGACCAGCCCGGCGGACGCGGCGCGGAAGTTAATAAAACGCATGAGTGGACTCCTTGTCTGAACGTTAAGGTTTATGGAATCGGGGGACTCTCAGCCGTAGACGGTTTGAGTCAGTTAATACGGCCGGGCCGCGTGTTGGTTTCAAACGAGGCGCGGCCGGCCGTTCGTGCTTTAACGGGGGAGTTTAGCGGACGGCTTCAAGCCCGCGGGGGATTTGTGACGAGCCGCCCGGTTGCCGTGCCGAGCGGGCCGAAAGCAATGATGAAAAGCTACCGTTCAGCACCGCCGCCGGCAGGGGGTGAGTGAGACGCAAACAGCTCCGCCTCTTGAGTCTGAAGTGGGGGGCGGTTAACCACGGAGGCACGGAGGGCACGGAGGTGGCACAGAGTTCAACCCTCTGTGCCACCTCTGCGTACTCTGTGCCTCCGTGGTTAACCGCCCCCCACTTCAGACTCAAGTTCGAGATGAATTGCATGACCTCACTTCCCGTGCAGCTTCTTCCAAGCCTCCGCGTACCGCGCGGCCTTCGGGTTCTGCTCGTTCCAGCGCGGCTCCTGCGTGGAGTCGGCGAGCGAGAGGATGCCGCGGCCGGCGGTGCGGACGACGCGCTCCATGTTGGCGAAGTCCACTTTCTGCCACTCGTCGCCGACGCCGTGGTAGTCGGGGTACTCGAAGGCGACGCTGAAGGTGTGCGCCGGGACTCCGGAGTCCGCGAGCGACTGGTTGTCGCTGCGGCCGAAGAAGGAGTCCGACTTCGTCGGGTGCCTGTAGACGCGCACGCCCTCCGCCTCGCCCGCGCGCTGCATGACGGCGCCGACCTCCGAGTAGTCCAGCCCCGTCCCGGCCAGCGTCCCCACCTGCGGCCCCTCGCTGTCGTCCGTGCGCCCGATGACTTCGAGGTTCACCTGCGCGGCGGTCTTCTCCAGAGGCACCAGGGGGTGGCGGCCGTAGTAGCGCGAGCCGACGAGCCCCAGCTCCTCGCCGAAGAAGGTCAGGAAGAGGATGGAGCGCCGCGGCCGCGGGCTCACCTTCGAGAGCGCCGACGCCAGCTCGACGACGCCGACGGTGCCCGACCCGTCGTCGTTCGCGCCGTTGTAGACGCAGTCCTCTTTAGAGGGGTCGCAGTTCTCCCGCACGCCGAGGTGGTCGTAGTGCGCCGAGGCGATGACGTACGTGTCTTTGAGCGCCGGGTCTGAGCCGCGCAGGATGCCGGCGACGTTGCGCACCTTGACCGGCGTCTCGGACGGCGCGGGGATGCGCACGTCGGCCGCGGCCCCCGTGCCGCCCGCGGGCAGAGAGTCGTAGAAGCGCGCCGCCGCCGCGCCGTGGACGAAGACGACCGGCGCGGTCTGCGCGCCGCCGACCCCCAAGTCGGGAACGTTACGCCCCGCGCCCCCACTCTGCGGGTCGAAGACGCGCGGCGCGCGCCCGCCGCGCACGCGCTCGCTCCGACGTTCGAAGGCGAGGACGAGCGGCGAGCCGAGCCGCCGCGCGCGCGACAGGAACTCGCTCTCCTCGCGCAGCAGTTGGAGCGCGCGCCCCGTGTCCCCGCGCGGGATGGCGGGAAACTCCGTGACGACGACGCGCCCCTCGACCTGCTCGCGCGTGAGCGCGCCGGCCGGGTTCGCGTAGTCGACCTTTAAAAGCCGCGCGCCGCTTAAATTGAGTTCGCCCTCCGGCTCCCAAAGGCTGAAGCCCGCGACGCTGAAGCCGACGCCCAACTGCTCGGGGGCTACGGAGGGCGCGGGTGTCGGGCCGCCCGAGAAGCTTAGGCGGAAGGCCGCGGCGTCGCGCGCCGACAGGCGCCAGTTCGCCGTCTGGAAGTAGCCGTCGTCGCCCGCCGGCTCCAGCCCCGCGCGCCGGAACTGCGCGGCGATGTACTCGGCGGCGATGTCCAAACCACGCGAGGGCGTCTTGCGCCCTTCGAGCGCGTCCGAAGTGAGGAACGACAGGTGCCCCTTCATGCTCTCGGCCGACACCTGTGCGAGCGCCGCGCGCCACTGCGCCGGGTCGCCCTTCGCCTGCGCGCCCCGTGTCTGCGCGTCCTGAGTGCCTCGCGGCCGGGTGCGCCTCGCGCGCTGCGACCGCGCCGGGTCGCCCCACGGCGCGACGCACGCGAGCCAGAGCAGGACGACGGCCAGCGCGGCTCTCGTCAACAACCTGATACTCGCCGCCCTCACTCGACCCTCACGCCGCGCCAGAACGCGACCCGGCCCTTAATCCCCTCCGCCGCGTCCTTCGGCTCCGGGTAGAACCAGGCCGCGTCCGCGTTCACCTCGCCGCCCACCACCACGTCGTAATAACTCGCCACGCCCTTCCAACCGCAGGTCGTGTGCGTCGCGCTCTCCTTGAAATGCTCGCGTCTGATGGACTCGGCCGGGAAGTAATGATTCCCTTCGACGACCACCGTCTCGTCGCTCTCCGCCAGCACCGCGCCCTTCCAGGTCGCTTTCATCGTTGACCCCCTTCCGACGTTTTCACCCGCGCGTCAACTGCCTGTACTTGATGCGGTGCGGCTGCGTGGCGTCCTCGCCGAGGCGCGCGCGCTTGTCCTCTTCGTACTCGGTGAAGTTGCCCTCGAACCAGAAGACACGACTTTCGCCCTCGAAGGCGAGGATGTGCGTGGCGATGCGGTCGAGGAACCAGCGGTCGTGGCTGATGACGACGGCGCAGCCGGCGAAGTTCTCCAGAGCCTCTTCGAGCGCGCGCATGGTGTTCACGTCGAGGTCGTTCGTCGGCTCGTCGAGCAGGAGGACGTTCGAGCCCTCCTTCAACATCTTGGCGAGGTGGACGCGGTTGCGCTCGCCGCCCGAGAGCTGCCCGACCTTCTTTTGCTGGTCGGAGCCGGAGAAGTTGAAGCGGCCGACGTAGGCGCGCGAGTTGACCTCGCGCGGGCCGAGCTTGATCGTGTCGGAGCCGCCCGAAATCTCCTCCCAGATGCTCTTCTCGGGGTCGAGCGTGCGCGACTGGTCGACGTAGCCGAGCTGGACGGTCTCGCCGACGCGGATGGTGCCGGCGTCGGGCTGCTCCTCGCCCGTGACCATGCGGAAGAGCGTGGTCTTCCCCGCCCCGTTCGGGCCGATGACGCCGACGATGCCGCCCGGCGGGAGCTTGAAGGTCATGCCCTCGACGAGCAGGCGGTCGCCGTAAGCCTTCGCGACGCCCTCGGCCTCGATGACGACGGAGCCGAGGCGCGGCCCCGGCGGGATGTAAATCTCAAGCTCGCGCGCGCGCTGCTCGTTCTGCTGCGCGACCAGCGCCTCGTAGGAGTTGATGCGCGCTTTGGACTTGGCGTGGCGCGCCTTCGGCGCCATGCGTATCCATTCCAGCTCGCGCTCCAGGGTCTTCTGCCGGTCGGACTCCTGCTTCTCCTCCCGCCGCAGGCGCTCCTGCTTCTGCTCCAGCCACGAAGAGTAGTTGCCCTTCCACGGGATGCCCTCGCCGCGGTCGAGTTCGAGAATCCAGCCGGCGACGTTGTCGAGGAAGTAGCGGTCGTGCGTGACGGCGATGACCGTGCCGGCGTACTGCTGCAAGTGACGCTCCAGCCACCCGACCGACTCGGCGTCGAGGTGGTTGGTCGGCTCGTCCAGGAGGAGGATGTCGGGCTTCATCAGCAGCAGCCGGCAGAGCGCGACGCGCCGCCTCTCGCCGCCCGAGAGAACCTCGACCTTCGTCTCGCCCGGCGGGCAGCGCAGCGCGTCCATCGCCATCTCAAGGCGCGAGTCCAGGTCCCAAGCGTCCGAGGCGTCGAGCTTCTCCTGCACCTCGCCCTGCCGTTCGAGGAGGCTGTTCATCTCCTCGTCCGACATCTCCTCGCCGAACTTCGCGTTGATCTCGTCGAACTCTTTCAGGAGCGAGACCGTCTCGGCGACGGCCTCCTCGATGGTCTCGCGGACGGTCTTCGACTCGTCGAGCCGCGGCTCCTGTTCGAGGTAGCCGACGGAGTAGCCGGGCGAGAGCACGGTCTCGCCCGTGTAGCCCTTGTCGCGCCCCGCGATGACGCGCAGCAGCGTCGACTTGCCCGAGCCGTTGAGGCCGATGACGCCGATCTTCGCGCCGTAGAAGTAGGACAGGTAGATGTCCTTCAAGACCGCGCGCTTGTCGTAGTGTCGGCTGACGCCGACCATCGAGTAGATGATTTTGTTGGGCTGTGTGCTCATTTCGCCTCGCCGCAATCCTTCGTTAATGTTTAAGGGTTTGAGGAGTACACACTACGCCAGACGCGTCTAAATCTCAAAGCGGGCGCGCCCGGGTTCGGCGGTGAGAAAAACATCTTCACCCGCCGCGGCGGCGCGTGCTAAGTTCGTAAAGCCGGCGCGGCCGCTCCCGCCGCGGCTCACACGCCGGGCTCCCAGC
>DASVQJ010000061.1:0-2881 GCA_036389235.1 Pyrinomonadaceae bacterium
GAAGGAGGCGGTGATGTGGCCGATGCCGGGAATCTCGGTCGCTTCGAGGCGCGTGCGCAGGCGCTCGGCGACGACGAGCGAGCCGTCGAGGTTGGCCTGCGGGAGGATGACGGCGAACTCCTCGCCGCCGTAGCGCGCGGCCGTGTCGACGCCGCGCAGCTCGTCGCGCAGCACGTCGGCGAGGAAGCGCAGGGCGGCGTCGCCCGCGTCGTGCCCGTGCTCGTCGTTGACGCGCTTGAAGTGGTCGATGTCGAGCATGATGAGCGAGACGGGCTGGCGCATGCGCGTGGCGAGCCGGAGGTCGCGCTCCAGTTGCATCTCGAAGGAGCGGCGGTTGACGCACCCCGTCAGGCTGTCTGTCAAAGCGAGCTGCTGCTGCTTCTCGTAGAGCCGCGCGTGGTTGACGGCGACGGCGACCTGGTCGGCCACCGTGCGCAGGAGCATCAACTCGTTCTCCTGCCAGAGGCGCTGCGGGTCGTCCGACGTGACCATCAGCACGCCCATCGTGCGGTCGTGGTAGATGACGGGCACGGCCGCCACGGGGCACGCGTCCGTCTGGCCGGCGCCGCTACAGCCGTCGTGGACGTAGGTCTTGATGCGCCCGCGCAGGCGCACGCCGAGCGCCTCGATGTCGCCGAGCATCTCGGTCTGCGCGTCCACCTCGTCCTCGCCGTCCCGGAAGTAGAACTTGGTCAGGGAGAACTGCCCGTGCTCGCCCTCGATGTTGAGCGCGCTCGACTGCGCGCCGAGCGCGCGCCCCACCTCGTTGACGGTCGTCTGGAGGACGCTCGGCAGCTCCAGCGTGCTCCGGATGGCGGTCGAGATGCGGTTGACGGCGATCTCGCGGACGGCCTGCTCTTGAAGCAGGCGCGCGAGCTTGGTCGTCACCGAGACGGTCAACTGGAGCGAGGTCGTCTTCGGCACGCAGGTGCGGACGGCCTTCGAGAAGAGGTGCGCGCGGTCGGGCAGCTCGGCCGTGACGCGCGCCATCAGGTATTCGAGCGCCGAGTAGACGATGTCGGGCTCGAACGACCAGATGACCTCGTCGCCGGCCGACTCCTGCCCCTCCTCGTCCTCCGTGCGCACCGAAGCCATCAGCGCCGAGAAGCGCGCGTCGGCGATGACGACGAAGCGCTCCCTCAAGTTCGCCTCGCTCGTCTTATTCAGGAGGATGGGCTCGCGGTCGGACGCGCCGTCGGAGAGTTCGGCCGCGCCGAGCGCGTCCTCGGGCGCCGTGAAGAAGAAGGCGTAGCGCGCGAGCCGCCCCACCTCGCGCACGCGCGCGATGTCGCGCAGAGAGCGCTGCGTCTCCGGCAGAAGGCTCTCGACCACCAGCGCCGCAAGGTTGTTCTCCAGCACCACGTCCTCGAAATACCGGTGGAGCTGCACAATGGTAGGCTCCGCGCAACGGACGGGTGTCAGTTGGCGTGAGTGTTGTGCGAGCAGGGCGCTGTAGAGCGAGAGCATTGGGAATTCCAGCCGGAACGGGAAAAGGGTGGACGCGAGTTCCGTGGATGCAAAGAAGACCCTAGACCCTTTAAGAGGTCTAGTGACAAACACATTTTGGCACAAGGCAACTGCGTTTGTCCATGCATTTTTAGCAGCCTGTGCACAGTTTTGAACACCGGCACAGCCCCGTCAGGTCGTGGATTTAACAGCCGAATCTGGTGGTGGGCGTGGCTAAGTCTGTATGAAATAAGTCATTGTGGAAGTTGCAATTATTTCGGCGCCGGCGTCTCGGGCCTCGACCGCGAGGATACAGACGCGGCGGCCGCGGCGGAGGACACGCGCATGGGCCTCGATACGGCCGTCGGAGGCGGGGCGGAGGAAGTGCACGGTGAGGTCGACCGTGACGGTGCGTGCGTCGGGCTCGATGACGGTGTGGACGGCGAAGGCGGCGGCCGTGTCGAGGAGCGAGACGACGGCGCCGCCGTGCAGGATGCCGCCCATCCGCGTCAGCTCCTCGCGCACGTCGAGGGCGAAGGTGGCGGCGCCGCGCTCCGCCCGGACGAACTCGAACCCGAGCAGCCCGACGTAAGGCACGCGCGCGAAGGTCTCGCGCAGCCGCGCCAGCTCTCCGGCCGAAAGCCCGCGCGAAGTTGACTCGCCGGCGCTCACGAGTCGTAAATCCCCGTGCCTTCGAGCGGCTCGACGACGACCGCCGTGCCGTAGGCGAGGACTTCCGTGGCGCCGCTGGAGACCTCCGTGGCGTCGTAGCGCGCGCCGACGATGGCGTTGGCGCCCAGTTCGGTGGCGTGCTGGATCATGATCTCGAAGGCGTCGCGCCGTGTGGACTCGCAGAGGTTCGTCCAGGCCGTGATGTTGCCGCCGACCATCGAGTTGAAGACCGCGCCGATGTTGACGAACAGGTTGCGCGAGCGGACGACGATGCCGCGGACGACGCCGAGGCTCTGGCGGACGCGGTAGCCGGGAAGCTCGAAGGCGGTCGTCACCATCTGCGGCGAGACGGAGAAGCGCGGCTCGCTGATGGCGTAGGGGGCTCGAACCTGAACTTGCTCATCGCTCATGGGTGTTCCTCCGCTGATGTGGGCCGCCGGGGGGCGAAGGGCTTCAGTCGCTGAAGAGGCTGGGCTGCTCTTCGCCCCCGACCTCGCCGCCGGCCTCGTACTCCTCGGGCGTCCAGCGGTAGCGCGAGAGGTCGCAGCGCCCCTTCTCGTTGAAGACGACGCCTTCGGAGACGAGCATGCGCTGTTGGAGGTCGGGCGGGACGATGACGCGGCCCGTGGAGCACGCGCCCTGCGCGTTGATGACGCGCTGCCAGGGGACGGTCTGGTCGGCCGAGTGCATGACGAAGCCGACGGTGCGCGCCGTGTAGCCCTCGCCGAGGATTTCGGCGAGCTGCCCGTAGGTCATCACGCGC
>DASVQJ010000062.1:0-6271 GCA_036389235.1 Pyrinomonadaceae bacterium
CTCGCCCGGCAGCTCCACGCCCGTCCGCTCGCCGAAGCCGAGCCGGCGGATGTACTCGTAGAGGCGTTCGTTGCCGAGCCTCTGGCCGAGCTTGATGGCGGCGACGTTCGAGGACTTCGCGAGCGCCTCTGTCGCCGTGAGCGTGCCGCGGGCGTGGTCGTGTACGACGCGCCCCGGCAAGGAGATCGAGCCGGGGCAGTCGATGCGCGTCTCGGGCGTGATCAGCTTCTCTTCGAGCGCGCCGGTGAAGGGGACGATTTTGAAGGTCGAGCCCGGCTCGTAGATGTTCTGGAGCGCGTCGTTGCGCCGCTGCTCGGGGCTGGCGCCGCCCGCGTCGTTCGGGTCGAACGACGGCGCGTTGGCGAGCGCCAGCACCTCGCCCGTGTGCGGCTCCAACACGATGGCCGCCGCCGACTTCGCCTTCGTCCTTTCGAGCGCGGCGGCCAGCTCGCGCTCGACGATGTACTGCACCGTCTGGTCGATGGTCAGCACGACCGTCCGCCCGTCGCGCGCGTCGAGCCCCTCGCTCTCGAACGGCCTGCGCTTCGCGTCGGCGTTGAGAAGGAGCTTCCCTTCCTCCCCCGTCAGCGCCGCGTTGTAGACCTGCTCGACTCCGGCCAGGCCCTTCGCGTCCAAGCCGACGAACCCGAGCACGTGCGCCGCCAGCGCCCCGTTCGGGTAACGCCGCCGCTGCTCCTCCGCCGAATAGACGCCTTTCAGTTTCAGCGCCTTGACCGCACGCGCCTGCTCGTCCTCGACCCTGCGCGCCAGCCACAGGAAGCCGCGCCGCGCCGACTTCGCCTCCCTCAAACGCGCCGAGAGCCCGGCCGAATCAATATTAAGGACACGCGCGAGCGCCGCCGACGCCGCCTCCACGTCCTCCATCTCGCGCGGGTCTGCGTAGAAAGAGTCCACGTCGATGCTGCGCGCCAGCTCCCGGTTCTGCCGGTCGAGGATGAGGCCGCGCGGCGCCTGAAGCGGCTCCTCGTCGAGCTGCTGCACGCGCGCGCGCCTGCTCAGCCAGTCGTGCTGTGAGGTCTGTAGGTAGGCGAGCCGCGCGCCGACGAGCAGCATCCACAGACAAAGAAAAACGGCGACTACTAAAGCACGTCGCCGTGAAACGTCGGGACGCAGAGCTTGCTCCGAGCCGTATCGGTCTAACATGTCAGGCAGCGGCCCTCTCATCGGACTTGTGAAGCGACGGCCGCGGCCCGCGCCGCCGCCGTTCTGGTCGCCCCTCTAACTTCCCCCGCGCGGCTGACAGGGAAGAGGCCGCGCGGCGCCGGACTTCGACTTCCTCTCAAACCTCCTTCGTCTAGCGGCGCAGGCCCGCGGCCGCGCTCGCCGTCCCCACCACGACGCCGGCCCCGGCGTTCTGCCCGCCCGACGCGGCCTCGATCTGCGCGGCGCGCGCCGGCTGCATCCCCAGCTCGCGCCCGGCCTCCTCCAGCCTCGCGGGCGACGAACTCTCCTCAAGCGCCAGCTTCAACTTGCGCTGCTCGTCTAACAACTCCTCGCGCTCGCGCCGCAGCGCCTCGGTCTTGTAGCCGTAATCGACGGCCAGAATCTGCTGGCGCACGGCGTAGATGAAGCCGCACGCCAGCACCAGACATCCCACGAGCAGAACGGCCTGACGCCTCGCGGCGCGCGGGTCGCGCTGGCGGCGCACGTGGGGATTGGGGTACTGCTGGGGCAATCTTCTCATCGGTTATCGGGCCTCTGGGCTCGGGTCAGTTGCTTCGTGAATCGTCGGGCAGGGGGTGAGGGATTTCGCGGCCTTCGGCGGCTCTTCCCCGGCGCCCTCTACAGCTTCGAGCAGGCGCGCAGCTTGGCACTCCGCGCGCGGGGGTTCTCTTCCAACTCTTGCTCGGACGGGACTACGGGGCGCCGGGTCAGGACTTCGACCGCGCGCCGCGCGCCGCACGCGCAGACGGGGACGCGCCGTCCGCACTCGCATTGCCCCGAGAGCCTCCGGAGCGCGCGCTTTACGACGCGGTCTTCCAAAGAGTGGAAGCTGATGACGGCCAAGCGCCCCCGCGTCTCTAAAAGATCGACCGCCGTCTCGACGAACCCGTCCAAACCCTCCAACTCGCCGTTGACGGCGATGCGCAGCGCCTGGAACGTTCGCGTCGCCGGGTGCACGCGGTCGCCGCGCTTGTAGCCGACCGCCCTCGCCACCAGCGAGGCCAGCTCGCCCGTCGTCTTTAAAGGCTCGCCGCGCTCGCGCCGCTCGACTATCCAACGCGCGATGCGGCGCGACTTGCGCTCCTCGCCGTACTCGTAGATGACGCGCGCGATCTCCTCTTCCGGGAGACGTTCGAGCAACGCGGCGGCCGTCTCTTCGTCGCCCGCCGCGTCCATCCGCATGTCGAGCGGCGCGTCGTGGCGGAAGCTGAAGCCGCGCTCCGGCGTGTCGAATTGGAGCGAAGAGACGCCGAGGTCTGCGAGGATTCCGCTCGCCTCAGTCTCACCCGCCTCCGCCAGAACCCGCTTGATGTCGCGGAAATTGGCGTGGGCGACGCGAAAGCGCGTGCCGAAACGCGCCAGACGGTCGGACGCGAGTCGGATTGCCTCGCGGTCGCGGTCGATGCCGAGCACGCGCGTGTCGGGCGAGGCCGTCAGGATCGCTTCGCTGTGCCCGCCAAGACCGAGCGTAGCGTCCACGAACAGCCCCCCGCGCACGGGGTCGAGCAGTTCCACCGCTTCAAAGAGCAACACGGGGCGATGGGGCGCTTCAGGCCCCCCTCCTGACGCAGCCATTACCACCGCCCCGTGGTCTTGAAAAGTCGCTTGGAATGTCGGGTGTCGGGTGACAGGCGGCCGAGCTTGGACTCTCGAAACCTTACTTTTGCCTTATCGCTCAACACTTTCCACTCTTCCGCGGCCTTTCAGATCCCCAGTCGCGCTATCGCGGCCTCGTCCTCCTCCGTGTAGGGGTCGGAGAGAAGCCTCTGCTCGAAGCGCTCCAGTTCCCAGACTTCCAGGTATGTCAAATATCCCAGCACGGCTACGTCGCCGACGACCCCCGAAGCCTTCCTCAGCAGAGGGTGGACGAGCACGCGCCCCTGCGCGTCAACCGTCGCCTGCTGGCCGTAGTAGTTCGTCCTGTCAAGGAACTTTCTTCTCGCCGGGTCCATCGACGGTAGGAGCGCCAGACGCTGCTCGATGGACTCCCATTCTGGCAAGGGGTAAATCCGTACACAGTCGCCGTTTAGGCTCGTGACATATAGTTCCTGGGTGGTATATTTCTCTTCAATGTAGCGCCTGAAGGCCGTCGGAATTTTGAGTCGCCCCTTTTCATCAACCCGCGCCGTGTAATTTCCTCGCAACATAAGGGTTTCCGGCGCCGGCCCTGGGCGGGTACTGCTTAAACCTTAAAGTGAAACTCTAAGCAGCGGCGGCAAGCTGCTCACTATAGTCCACTTTCAGCCACTTTTGACCACCCGCGGCGAATAGTACGCCTGTGCTTAAGCCCATGTCAAGAGCAAAAACACGGTCAAAACAAAATTTTTAAGCACGATTTGGTGTAGTGGTGTTTAAGCCCTCCCGTAGCCAACCCGTCTCGTATCCTGTATATTGGCCCGCAACGACATAAGTATTAAGGACAGGTGCGGTCGGCGGTCTCGAATCTTCGGATGAGCTTCGGCGAACTTCTCTTCTTCGGCGTCCTCGTGGCGCTGGCTAACGTCGGGGGCGGGCTCTTGCTGGCCCGCCCCGGCACTTTTCAGCGCAGCAGACACTTTCTCAGCTACCTCGTCGCGCTCGGCGCGGGCTTCATGCTGGCGGCGATTTTCATCGAAATCGTCCCGGAAGTGGTCGTTTTGTGGGGAAAAAGCGGGGTTGAAGGCAAGGAAGCGGGGCACGGCGTGCTCGGGGCGATGACGCTGCTTCTGGCCGGATACCTGCTCATCCATTTCTTCGAACACACGATTGCCCCGCACTTTCACTTCGGCGAGGAGACGCACCCGGAGGCAGTCGTGCGAACTTCGGCGGCCTACGCGGCCATCGGGGGGCTCTCGATTCACACATTTTTCGACGGGGCGTCGGTCGCTTCGGCGTTCGTGGTGGACAGGAAGGTCGGGCTGCTGGTCTTCGTGGCCGTGCTGTTACACAAAGTGCCTGAAGGGTTTACGGCCGCGTCGATCATTCTGGCGTCGGGGCGTTCGGCGCGGCGCGCGCTCACGGCGACGTTGATTATCGGGGGCGCGACGTTGGCGGGGGTTCTGACGGTGGCCGTGTTGCAGGCGCGCGTGTCGGAGGCGGTGGCGTACGCACTCCCTTTCTCGGCCGGCGTGACGCTGTACGTGGCGGCGAGCGACCTCATCCCCGAAGTCAACCACATGGAGAAGCGGAACCCCCTCGTCTCGCTCGTCGTCTTCGGAGGCGTCGCGCTCTTCTACCTGCTGCACCTGCTGATCGAGGGCTGAACGGTCGCGTACAGTTAAAAAACAAGGGGATGAGATTTTCGTAATACCGTTCGACGTTAATAACTAAGGTGAAATTGTCGAGAAACAGGCTTTCCGTCCCACTCGCGGCGTGCGTGGCGCTGGCGTGGCTGCTCGCGTTCGCGGGGGCGGCGCGGGGGCAGAACCCGCGCGCGTACACGGAGGCGCCGCTCCCGAAGCCCGAGGGTTTCTACAAGTACGTCTCGGATAACGCGGGCGTCATCGACGCGGGGACGAAGGAGCGTCTGGCGACGATCCTCAACCGCCTGAAGGAGCGCGCCGACATCGAGTTCGCCGTCGTCACCGTCCCGACGACGGGCGACGAAGACATCTTCGAGTACTCGCTCGCGCTGGCGCGCGGCTGGGGCATCGGGTCTAAGGAGGGCGAGAAGAACGGGCTGCTGCTGGTCGTCGCCGTCAACGACCGCAAGTGGCGCGTGCAGGTCAGCCGCCACCTCGAAGGCGACATGACCGACGGGCTCGCGGGCGAGATCGCGCGGCAGCGGCTCGTGCCGCAGTTCCGGCAGAACAACTACGGCCAGGGCATCAGCGACTTCGTGCAGGCCGCGGTGGCGACGCTGGCCGAGAAGCGCGGCTTCCAGCTCGAAGGCATCGACCAGAGTTACGCCTACCGCGCGCCCGTGCAGCGCACGCGCCCGACACGCGCGAGGGAGGCGAGCGGCATCGGCCTCGGCACGTGCTGTCTGATCATCGTCGTCGTCATCATCCTTCTGTCGCTGGCCGGCAGGGGGCGCGGCGGCCGCGGCGGCCGCGGCGGGTGGGGCGGAGGAGGCGGTGGCGGCGGCTTGCTGACTTCAATCCTAATCGGCAACGCCATCGGGAGCGTGTTGGGCGGCGGCCGTCACAGCTCCAGCGGCTGGGGCGGAGGCGGGGGCTCGGGCTGGGGCGGCGGTGGCGGGGGGGGCGGAGGCTTCGGCGGCTTCGGAGGCGGCGGGGACTTCGGCGGCGGCGGCGCCGGAGGCGACTGGTGAGCTAAACGATGAAGTCTGAACTCTGAGCCGTCAGTCGGAAGTTTTCAGTTCGGCGTTCAGACTTCATCGTTCGGAGACTGTGATGGCGAATAGAGTGGCGCAGGAGGCTTTCAACCACCTGATCGGCGACCTGAAGGCGACGCACGGCGACAACCTCGCGTCGGTCGTCCTCTACGGGTCGGCGGCGTCGGGCGACTTCGTGCAGACGGAGTCGGACTACAACCTGCTCATCGCGCTGCACCGCATCGCGCCGGAGGACTTGCGCGTGGCGCAGCCGCCGATGCGCGAGTGGCAGAGGCTCGGCCACCCGCTGCCGGTCTACTTCACCTTCGGCGAGCTGCGCGACGCGGCGGACGTCTTCCCCATCGAGTTCCACCAGTTGGAGCGGGCGCGCGTCGTCCTCTACGGGCGCGACCCGTTCGAGACGCTGCGCATCTCGGACAAGAACCTGCGCCACCAGACCGAGTACGAGCTGCGCAGCAAGCTAATCCAACTGCGGCGGCTCTACGTCCCCGCGTCCGCCTCGGCGGCGCGGCTGCGCGACCTGATGAGCGACAGTCTTTCGAGCTTCGCCACGCTGTTCGCGCCCGTCCTGCTGCTGCACGGCGAGGAGCCGCCAGTACTCAAGCGCGACGTGGTGCGCGCCGCCTCGCGCCTGCTGGGCCTCGACGGCGCGGTCTTCGAGCGCGTGTTCGAGGCGCGCGAGGCGGGGGCGGGGCACGCGCTCGGCGAGCGCGAGGCACACGAGCTGTTCGGCGCCTACCTGGCGCAGGTCGAGCGCGTCATCGAGGCGGTAGACAGGCTGGAAGTCTCGACGCAAGGGTAGTCTTTAAT
>DASVQJ010000063.1:0-49464 GCA_036389235.1 Pyrinomonadaceae bacterium
GCGGGCATCCTGCCCGCCTAAGCGTGCCCGAGCACGCTTGGCCGTCGCCCTGTATCTCTCGACGTCGGAGGGGATAGTCACACGGCCTTCGCGCCTGCGGCGCTCATGGCGGGCAGGATGCCCGCGCTCCCGGCTCCCGGCTCTCACCTCCTTATTTTGTTTCGCATGTCGGTATGACTACTGTCTACTCCCCATTAACTCCTCGATCTCTTCGACCTGCTTCGGCGCCTTGTCGGTGAGCACGTCGAAGCCTTCGGGGGTGACGAGCACGTCGTCCTCGATCCTCACGCCGATGCCGCGGTACTTGTCGGGGATGTCTGCGGCGTCCTCGGCGATGTAGAGGCCGGGCTCGACCGTCATCACGACGCCGGGCTCGACGCGGCGCGGCCGGCCGTCAACGTGGTACGCGCCCGCGTCGTGCACGTCCATGCCGAGGTAGTGGCCGAGGCGGTGCATGTAGAACTTCTTGTACTCCCCCTCCTCGATGAGCTTCGACACCTCCCCCTTCAAGAGTCCGAGCCTGACCAAGCCCTCGGTCAGAATCTCGACCGAGCGCTCGTGCATCTCGTCGAGCGTGACGCCGGGCCTCACCATCCGGACGCACTCCTCCTGGCAGTCGAGCACGAGCTGATAGACGTCGCGCTGCGCCTCGGTGAAGCGGCCGTTGACGGGGAAGGTGCGCGTGATGTCGGAGGCGAAGCCCTCGTACTCCGCCCCGGCGTCGATGAGGAGCAGGTCGCCGTCCTTCAGCTCCGCGTCGTTGTCCACGTAGTGGAGGATGGTCGCGTTCGCGCCCGAGCCGACGATGGTGTTGTAGGCGGGCGCGGCCGAGCCGTTGCGGCGGAAGACGTACTCGATGAGGGCGTCGAGCTCGTACTCGCGCATGCCGGGCCGCGCGGCGCGCATCGCCTCGCGGTGCGCCTCCGCCGCGATGTCGGCCGAGCGGCGCATGAGCGCGACCTCGTCGTCCGACTTGACGAGGCGCATCTCGTGGATGAGCGCGCCGGGGTCGATGATGGCCTGCGGCGCGCGCACGCCTTTGCGCCCCATCGCGCGCATGCGCGAGAGCTGGCGGATGAGCGTCTGGTCGAGTTCCGCGTGGCCGTTGCCGAGCCGGTAGTAGAGGCTGCGCGCGCCGTCGAGCAGCTCCGTGAGCTTCGCGTCGAACTCTTCGACGGGGAAAGCCTCGTCGGCGCCGTAAGACTCTTTCGCGCCCTCGACGCCGGCACGCCGCCCGTTCCAAATCTCCTTCTCTCGGTCGCGGGGGCGGACGAAGAGCGTGAAGGGTTTCTCGCGCCCCGGCGCGACGACGGCGACGGCGTCGGGCTCGCGGAAGCCGGTCAGGTAGTAGAAGTCCGAGTCCTGCCGGAAGCGGTACTCCGTGTCGTGTGAGCGCGTCACCTCGCGCGCCGCCGGGATGATGGCGACGGAGTCCGGCTCCATCCGCCGCATGAACTCCGCGAGCTGCGGTCTTGTCATCTTCAACCTCTCGACGTGAACCTTCTTCCACGGGATTCTAACCGACGCGCGCGGCGGCGCGGAAACGTCGGGGCAGTCGTGTAATGAAAGACAATTGAACACGGAGGCACGGAGGCACGGAGACACGGCTCGTTGAGCCATAGACATCAAGCCGTGTCTCCGTGCCTCCGTGTCGAGCTTTTCACCCGGGCAGTTTGGCTACATAATCCACGGTGTAAGCGAGGCAACAACGATGACCCAAATCGGAAACACCAACGCCAACGCGGGCCGGGCGCGGCTCGCGCGCGAAGTCGTCTCCTACGAACCGGCGACGGGCGAGGAGGTCGGGCGCGTCCCCTTGCGCACGGCCGAGGAGGTCGGGGCGGCGGTGGCGCGGGCGCGCGCGGCGCAGAAGGGCTGGGGCGCGCTGTCGTTCAAAGAGCGGGCGGCCGTCGTGTTGCGCGCGCGCGCGCTCGTGCTCGAAGGGATGGACGAGATAGCCGAACTCATCTCGCGCGAGTCGGGCAAGCCCGCGGCCGAGGCGCTGGCGATGGAGCTCGTGCCCGCGCTCGACCTCATGCAGTTCTTCGCGCGCAAGTCCGAGCGGATGCTCCGGCCGGAGAAGATAGACATCGGCCTCTACCGCTTCCTGGGCCGCACGTCCAGCATCGAATACCGCCCGCTCGGCGTCGTCGGCATCATCTCGCCGTGGAACTTCCCCTGGGCGACGCCGCTGGGCGAGGTCGTGATGGCGCTCATGGCCGGCAACAGTGTCGTGCTCAAGCCGAGCGAGCTGACGCCGCTCGTCGGCCTCAAGGTCGGCGAGGTCTTTACGCGCGCGGGGCTGCCGGGAGGGTTGCTTGAGGTCGTGACGGGCGACGGCTCGACCGGCGCGGCGCTCGTCGAGGCGGGCGTCGATAAGATCATGTTCACGGGCAGCGTCCCGACGGGGCGGCGCGTGGCCGAGGCGGCGGCGCGCAGGCTGCTCCCGGTCGTCCTCGAACTCGGCGGCAAAGACCCGATGATCGTCTTCGAGGACGCAGACCTCTCGGCCGCTTCGGAGGCGGCCGTGTGGGGCGCGTTCGCCAACTCCGGCCAGGCGTGCGCCTCGGTCGAGCGCTGCTACGTCCACGAGCGCGTCGCCGAAGAGTTCACGCGCCGGGTCGTCGAGAAGGCGAAGGCGCTCCGGCAGGAGCCGGGCGCCGCCTGCGACCTCGGCTCGATGTCGAGCGAGCGGCAACTCCTCACGGTCGAGGAGCACGTTAAGGACGCGGTCGGGCGCGGCGCGCGCGTGCTCGCGGGCGGGGGGCGCCCGAAAGGTTGTTCGGGGCGCGGCTGGTTTCACGAGCCGACCGTGCTCGCCGACGTCGACCACTCGATGACCGTCATGCGCGAGGAGACGTTCGGCCCCGTCCTCCCCCTGATGACCTTCCGCGACGAGGAGGAGGCCGTCCGCCTCGCCAACGACAGCGACTTCGGCCTGACGGCGAGCGTGTGGACGCGCGACTTAAGGAAGGGCCGCCGCGTCGCCTCCAGGATTGAGGCGGGCACGGTGATGGTCAACGAGGTGCTCTACACGCACGGCATCGCGCAGGCGCCCTGGGGCGGCGTCAAGCAGAGCGGCCTCGGGCGCACGCACGGCCGCCTCGGCCTGCTGGAGATGGTCGCGCCGCACCACGTCCACATCAACCGCCTCGCCTCCATGCAGGACGTCTGGTGGTTCGCCTACACCCCCGGCGCGACCACGCTCTTCCGCTCGCTCGCCCGCCGCTTCACGACCGGGTCGCTCCTCCAAACCCTCCTCATCTCGCCCCAGATGCTCGCGCGATACCGCGAGCGCCGGAGGCGTTGAGCGCGCCGCGGCGCGCGGCGACTTGCGCGGCGCGGCTAATCTGTTTATAGTCGCCTTCCCCCGAAGAAGTTTCATGCCCCGAGAAGAGTTTTTGAGGCCCCTCACGGGCCGCGTCTTGACCCCGAACCTCGCTTCGTTCGGCACCCGACCGCCGGAGTAACCGCAGCAAGGCCCGAAGTCCGTCCTACTCGCTTCAGGGGACTTCCGCGGCCCCTCGCGCCCATTTAAAAACAAGCGCGCTCGCTGTATGCCCTTCCGCACGAACGCCCATCTTCCGCGGCAGCGCCGCGTCACGGCCGCGCCGTCCCGGCGCGACGCCGTTCGCGCGCTGTCACACACCCATGCTCACCCACACACTCGGAGGTTTGAATGAAGAGAATTTCGGTCTTTACGGCGGCCGCGCTGCTGCTCTGCCTCGTCGCCCTCCTCTCGGTCGCGCCCGGCACGTCGGGTCAGGGGAAGTCGGCCATTAAGAGGAAAGCGCGCGCCGTGCCCGGCCAGTACATCGTCACGCTCCAGGAGTGGGCCGCGCAGCCGCGCGGCGAGAACTCCTTCGCCCCGAACGTCGCCGCCGACATCGCCTCGCAGCACGGCGGCCAGGTGCTCGCCGTCTACAAGCACGCGCTGCTGGGCTTCGCCGTGCGCCTGCCCGAGCAGGCGGCCGAGGCGCTCACGCACGACCCGCGCGTCGAGTCGGTCGAAGAGGACGGCGTCGTCTCGGCCTCGACCACGCAGACCAGCCCGCCCTGGGGCCTCGACCGCATCGACCAGCGCAACCGGCCGCTCGACGGGCAGTACATCTACACGCCGACGGGCGCGGGCGTCCACGCCTACATCATCGACACGGGCATCCGCGCCACGCACACGCAGTTCACGGGACGCATCGGCAACGGCTTCACCTCCATCGGCGACGGCAACGGCTCGAACGACTGCGCCGGCCACGGGACGCACGTCGCGGGCACCGTCGGCGGCACGACCTACGGCGTCGCCAAGGGCGTCACGCTCCACCCCGTCCGCGTGCTCGACTGCGCCGGCAATGGCACCGACTCGACCGTCATCTCGGGCGTCGACTGGGTGACGGCGAACCGCGTGCTCCCGGCCGTCGCGAACATGAGCCTCGGCGGCGGCGCCTCGTCGGCGCTCGACACGGCGGTGCAGAACTCCATCAACTCGGGCGTGACGTACGCGGTCGCCGCCGGCAACGAGTACAGCGCCAACGCCTGCAACTCCTCGCCGGCGCGCGTCGCCGCGGCCATCACCGTCGGCTCGACGACCTCGACCGACGCCAAGTCCGACTTCTCCAACATCGGCACCTGCCTCGACCTCTTCGCGCCGGGCTCCTCGATCCTCTCGTCGTGGTACACCTCCGACACGGCGACGAACACCATCTCGGGCACGTCGATGGCGACCCCGCACGTGGCGGGCGTGGCGGCGCTCTACCTCCAGAACAACACCGGCGCCAGCCCCGCGACCGTGCGCAACGCAATCGTCAGCACGGCGACGCCGAACGTGCTGACCGGCATCGGCACCGGCTCGCCCAACCTCCTGCTCTACTCGCCGCTGACGGCGCCGGGCAGCGGGGGCGGCGGCGTGCCGGCGGCCTGCACGGGCGGGACGCAGTACGCGGGCTCGCTCTCCTTCGCGGGCGATTACGACTACCAGCCGAACGGCACCTACTACTACAGCTCGGTCTCGGGCACGCACAAGGGCTGTCTGGTCGGGCCGTCGGGCGCGGACTTCGACCTGTATCTACAGAAGTGGAACGGCTCGGCGTGGGTCATCGTCGCGCGCTCCGAGAGCGCGACCTCCAGCGAGACCATCTCCTACAGCGGCACGTCCGGCTACTACATGTGGCAGGTCTATTCATACAGCGGCTCCGGCAGCTATAACTTCTGGACGCTCCACCCGTAAGCGAAGGCGGGGTAGTGAAAGGAGGCCGCCCCGGCGCGACCGGCGGCGGCCTCTTTCTTTATCCCGGTTTCTCTATTTCGGGCTTGGCGGCCGACTCCCGCAGTTGATATCATCCGCGGCGAAATCCGGCGACTCCCCGCCGGCCGCACCGCAAGCTCCGCTTCCCCAAGGCAGGCCCACATGAAAAAAAACCTCGCCGGCGTAAGCCCCAACCCGCTGACCCGAAGAGTCCGCCTGACCGCCGCCGCGCTGCTCGCGCTCCTGCTCTCGGCCGTCACGCCGACGACGCCCGCGAGCGCCGCCGACCTCGACCCGACGTTCGGCGTCGGCGGAATGGTGGTGACCGACCTGGGCGCGTACGAGACGGCCCACGCCGTCGCCGCCCAGGCGGACGGCAAGCTGGTCGTCGTCGGGGGCGCCGAGGCCCCCGTGCAGGGCCCGGGCGCCTCGTTCGTCAGCGACATCTTCGTCCTGCGTTACAAGGCGGACGGCTCGCTCGACACGACGTTCGGCAGCGGCGGGAAGGTCTTAATCGATTTCGGCGACACGGCCGACAGTCCGTCGACCGTCGTCGTGCAGGCGGACGGCAAGATCGTCGTCGTGGGCATAGCCTTCAGGTTCGCCAGCGACGGCTCGGGCGGCGTGTTGGACTTCGCGCTCGCGCGCCTCAACGCCGACGGCACGCTCGACACGACCTTCGGCACGGGCGGCAAGGTCAGGGCGAACTTCGACAACCCATTCCCGGCCTACCCGCTCAACGCCGCCCTCCAGCCGGACGGCCGCGTCCTGGTCGTCGGCGCGATACGCGCGAGCAACGACCCGCAGGTCTTCACCGCGGACTTCTTCGCCGCGCGCTTCAACACGGACGGGACGCTCGACACGACCTTCGGCACGCAGGGGCGCGCCTCGGTAGACATCGGCGAGTACGACGCGGCCTCCAGCGCGGCGTTGCAGGCGGACGGCCGGATCGTGCTCGCCGGGATATCCGGCGAGCGCGTCAACGGCTTCGGCGGCCCGACCTCCTTCGCGCTGGCCCGCCTCAAGCCGGACGGCACGCCCGACCCGACGTTCGACGGCGACGGGCGTCTGACCACGGCCTTCCTCGGGCAGGACACCGCCTACGGCGTGGCCGTCCAGCCGGACGGGAAGATCGTCGCCGCGGGCTCGACCAGCACCACCTTCAACTTCGTCGATTCCGACTTCGCGCTGGCGCGCTACGAGACGAGCGGCGCGCTCGACCAGACGTTCGGCGCGGGCGGGCGCGTGCTCGCGGATTTCGACTTCGGCTACGACACGGCCGTCGGCGTCGCGGTCGCGCCGGGCGGGCGCATCCTCGCCGGCGGCTACACCTTCACGCGCAACATGCAGGCGCGCTTCGCCGCCGCCCGCTTCAACGCCGACGGCTCGCCCGACAACACGTTCGGCACGGGCGGGCGCGCGACGACGCAGTTCCCGGACGACAGACGCGCCCTCGGCCGCGGGTTGACGGTGCAGCCCGACGGCAGGCTCGTCATCGTCGGCGAGGTGGAGGTGCTGGAACCGCGCCCGCAGAACAACCTCGTGGACATCGGCGTCGCGCGCTACGGCCCGCCGCCGCCGGCCGAGCCGGCCTCCTTCGCGCGCTTCTCCGCGCAGACCTACGGCGCGCCGGAGGGGTGCTCGGCCGCGGTCGTGACCGTCACGCGCGAGGGCGACACGAGCGCGCCCGCCTCGGTCGAGTACAGGACGCGCGACGGCTCGGCGAGACAGACTTCGGACTACACGCAGGTGGCGGGCACGCTCCTCTTCGCCGCGGGCGAGACGAGCCGGAGCTTCGCCGTCCCCGTCAACGACGACGCCTACGCCGAAGGGGCGGAGACGATTCGCGTCGAGCTGGTCTCGGCCTCCGCGAACGTCAACTTCCGCTCCCCGGCCGCCGCGACCCTGACGGTCGCCGACGACGACGCGGTCGAGAGCGGGACGAACCCCCTCGACGAGTCCCGCGCGTTCGTCTGCCAGCACTACCACGACTTCCTCAGCCGGCAGCCCGACCCGGCGGGGCTCGACTTCTGGACGCAGGGCATCGAGTCGTGCGGCGCGGACGCGCAGTGCCGGGAGGCCAAGCGCATCGACGTCTCGACCGCGTTCTTCTTATCCATCGAGTTCCAGCAGACCGGCTACTTCGTCATCCGCACGCACAAGGTCGCGTACGGCAACAACAAGCCGACGCCGCGCTACCTCAACTTCCTGCGCGACACGCAGCGCGTCGCGCGGGGCGTCGTCGTCGGCACGCCGGCCGCGGACACGCGGCTCGAAGTGAACAAGCAGGATTTCACCTCCGAGTTCGTCACCCGCCCCGAGTTCCTCGCCGCGCACGGGGCGCAGACGGCGGGCGAGTACGTGGACTCTCTGTTCCAGAACGCGGGCGTCACCCCCACGCCGGGCGAGCGCCTGGGGGCGGTCACGGCTTTCGGGGCGGGGGGGGCCGGGGGGCGCTCCGCGGCGCTCCGCAGCGTCGTCGAAAGCGACTCGGTCTACCGCGGGCTCTACAACGCGGGCTTCGTCCTCTCGCAGTACTTCGGCTACCTGCGCCGCGACCCGGACGAACCGCCCGACTTCGGCTTCGAGGGCTACGACTTCTGGCTCTCGAAGCTCGAAAGTTTCAGCCTCCCCGGCGAGGACGTGCGCGACGAGCGCGTGGCGCTGGCCCGCATCCGCCGCGCCGAGATGGTCAAAGCCTTCGTCACCTCCATCGAATACCGAAGCCGCTTCGGCCAGCCCTAGCGCGGGCGCGCGGGCGCCCCGCTTGCCTTCGGCGGTGCCGGCCTTTAGGATTCGACGCTCGGGCGTTTACGAATTCATAAGGGGTCGGATTTAAAACTTGCTGGGGAACATCATCAGGGCGCAGGAGCGCCGGCGCGCGACGCGCGACACAGACCGCGTCGTGCTGCCCTTCGAGTGGGGCGCGGAGCACGTCTCTCAAAACCCGAACGGCGGAGACCCGCGCGAGGCCGTCTTCGCCGCCGCCCGCGAATCGGTCGAGCGCAGCGAGGAGTTCTACGCGCTCGCGCCCGTCAGGGACTACAAGCTCGACGGCGACCTCCTCACCTGGACGAGCGCCGTCCGCACCCCGTCTCCCGAAAACAACACGGCCCGCGCGCGCTTCTTCCCGGCGGAGCCGCCGCAACGCGCGCGCGGGAGGCGCGGGGGGCCGCGCCGCGCCGTCGTCGTCCTCCCGCAGTGGAACGCGGACGAGGAGAGCCACGTCGCGCTCTGCCGCCTGCTGGCGCGGCTCGGCATCGCGGCGCTGCGCCTGACGCTCCCCTACCACGAGGCGCGCCGGCCGGCCGGGCTCAAACGCGCCGAATACATGGTCAGCCCGAACGTCGGGCGCACGCTCCAGTCGCTGCGGCAGGGGGTCGTGGACACGCGCGCGGCCGTCGCGTGGCTCGACTCACAGGGCTACGAGCGCATCGGCGCGACGGGGACGAGCATCGGCTCGTGCACGGCCTTCCTCGCCTTCGTCCACGACGAGCGCATCGACGCGGGCGTCTTCAACCACGTCTCCGGCTACGTCGCCGACGTGGTCTGGCGCGGCATCTCGACGCAGCACGTGCGCGCCGGGATCGAGGGCGCGCTCACGGTCGAGGAGCTGCGCGAGGCTTGGCTGCCCATCAGCCCGATGAGCTACGTCCACCGGCTCGCGTCCCTGCGCCGCCGCCCCATGCGCTTCATCGCCGCGCGCCACGACCTGACCTTCCCGGCCGACCTCTCGCACGAGGTCATCACCGCCGTCCGCGCCACCGGCGTCCCCGTCAGCGTCTCCTGGCTCCCCTGCGGCCACTACACCAGCGGCGAGCGCCCCTGGGTCTACCTCGACGCCTGGAAGATCATCGGCTTCCTGAGGAAGAACTTGTAGTGAGCGGTGAGCGGTGAGCAGTAAGCAGTAGTAGAGTCGAGACGGGTGTTGCCGAATTTCTTAAAACTGCTCACTGCTCACCGCTCACCGCTCACTTCTTGACTCTCCGCGCGATTTGGCATAGAACCGG
This sequence comes from Pyrinomonadaceae bacterium, assembly GCA_036389235.1. Classification (GTDB taxonomy): domain Bacteria; phylum Acidobacteriota; class Blastocatellia; order Pyrinomonadales; family Pyrinomonadaceae; genus QHXN01. The sequence continues at coordinate 9,250 of DASVQJ010000063.1, forward strand.
AGACATCTTTTCAACCACAGGACAACCCGGAGGAGAAGCGAAGATGGCCGACGAGACCGTGAGAGACGCCGACGCGAGAGCCGCCGACACATGCAAGAACGCCCCCTGCACCTGCCCCGTCGAGAAGGGCGAGAAGTACTGTAGCGTCCACTGCCAGAGCACCCCGAACACCATCCAGATCGACTGCGACTGCGGCCACGAAGCCTGCCGGGGTGACTTCTAAGAAGGGAGTAGACAGTAGACAGTAGTCAGTAGAAAGACAGAGCGGCGCGTCTCAACTTTCAAGCTGAGACGCGCCGCCTCTCTTTTCTATCGACTACTGTCTACTGTCTACTCTTCGAACCCTTCGCGCAGTTCGGCCAGTATCTCGCGGGCGACGGTGCGGGCGCGCTCGACCTCGTCGGGCTTGAAGGAGACGGCGCCGACGACGGCGTGGCCGCCGCCGCCGTAGCGCTCGCAGATGGTGGCGATGTTGTGGCGGCGCGGGCGCGGGCTGAAGGGGTTCGAGCCGACCGAGATTTTCGTGCGGTAGCCGCCGCGCGTGACCGCCACCGAGTAGGTCGTCTCGGGGCGGACGTAGTAGGGGATGAACTTGTTGAAGCCTTCGAGCCCCTCGTCCACGAGGTCGAAGGTGACGGCGCCGCGTTCGTACTCGGCCTTGCGGCGGACGGTGTCGAGCGTCAGCTGGTGGCGTTCGAGCAGGGGCCGGAAGCGCCGCTGCACCTCCTCGCCCGTGGCGACCTCTTCGAGCGTGCGCGTCGTCAACTCGCGGATGACCCACTCGATGAACTCGTCGTCCACGTTCTCGATGACCTGCATGAGCTGGAGCGCGGGCTCCTTCAGCTCGACGGGCTGCGCGGCCGACTCGTAGAAGGCGCCGTCGATGGTGTGCGCCCAGGCGACGAGCGTGTCGAGCGAGGGGTCGCGGAAGCCGAAGCGCTCGTCGGCGACGCGCGCGATGAACTCGGTGCAGGACTTGCTGTCGGCGTCCCAGAACTTCCTCCCCGAGGCGTCGGCGCGGAAGTGCGCCTCGTCTTCCGGGGAGAGGAAGGCCGACTGGTGGTGGTCGAACCACCAGGTCAGGCGACTCGACGGGCTGTACTTGAAATCGACGATGGCGTTCTCGTCGCCGTCGAACATCCCCTCGTCGAAGAGCGCGCCGGCCGTGTGCAGCAGCGGCGCGTAGGCCACGTCCGAGCCCGGGCGCACGCGCGACAGGTAGAACCGCGTGAAGACCGCGGCCGAGGCCACGCCGTCGAAGCAGTGGCCGTGGTAGAGCAGGCGGAGTCTCATCCTTTACAAAAAGAAAGCCGTCCAAAAATTCGGGGTCGAAAAGAGCGGGACATCATAGCACAGGCGGCGGGCGGCAGGCAGGGAACAGTAGACAGTAGACAGTAGTCAGTAGGGGAAACTAATTCGGCGGGCGTCGGGGTTTAACCCGCAACGCCCGCCGTAGTTTTCTACTGACTACTGTCTACTTGTTTTTACTGCCTACCGCCCCTCAAGGCTGGCCGAAACGTTGGCGGTATTCGATGGAGGAGACGAACGCCTTGACCATCTCGGCGCGGCGGTAGTCGCCGCCGAACTCTTCGAGCTTGCCGAGCCAGAAGTTGTAGCCGTTGAAGTTGAGCCCCGGCTCCGGCGCGTCGTCCGGGTTGCGCTGGAGGTAGCCGAAGTACTGCATCAGCACGAACGCCTTGTTGAACTCCTTCCGGTGCAGCGTGGCGTCCTCGGCGACCTTGCGCAGGACGGCCGCGCGCGCCTCGTCCGGGTCGCTCGCGGTCACGAAGACGTTGGCGAGCTGCCCCTTCTCCCCCTCGTCGAGCACGCCGCCCGCGTTGGCGTCGAGCTTCGAGATGAACTCCCCCGGGCTCATCGAGGCGGGGTAGGCGGCCTGGAAGTCCGGGCGCCTCACTATCGCGAGCACGTAGGCGTTCTTGTTCGCTTCGAGCTGCTCGCGCCAGTTGCCGACGTTGACGACGACGCCGTTCCCGATGGCGCGCGTCTCGGCTATGAAGCGGTCGCGGCGCACAGGGACGGGCTTGCCCGGGAGGTTGTCGAAGGCCGCCTTATAGGTCTTGTAGACGAGGTAGCCGGTCTCCTGAAATTCAATCGAGAGGAAGAAGGCGGCGCTCGTGTCGATGCGCTTGACCTCGCGGCAGCCCGCGTCGGCGCCGCACGACTCGATGCCCTGCACCCAGAACTGGAGGCCGTCGGCGTCCGGCTCGCGGTTGAGGAAGTCGAGGTAGTGCTGGCGGACGAAGAACTCCGAGCCGTCGATGGGGTTGGCCGCCGTGGCGTTCGTCACGTCGACGAGCCAGTTCACGCGCTCGGTTAAAAGCTGCTCGGGGTCGCTGCGCACGAACGTCGTCTCGTCGCGCACCGTGGCCTCGACCGTGTGCTGGCCCGCGCCGAGCGCGCCCATGTTGACGGTCAGGGACGCAGAGGTGCCGGCCGGCTGGCCGTCCACGGCCCAACTCACGGCGAGCGCGTGCGTGAGCGGCGCGGGGGTCGCGACGCCGAAGGTCTGCGACTGGGCCGTCGTCAGGGAGAGCGACCTGTTCGACGGCGCGAACGAGTCCACGGGCGAGACGCGGTTGTAGACGCGGCGGACGAGCTGCTCGCTGTTGACCTGCTCGTAGGGCCGGCCCAGCGCCCTCATCTTCGAGTTGTAGGTCGGGCGGTAGAGCCCGGTCGTGCAGTAGCGCGCGCCCTCGTAGAGGCCGACCAGGCCGGGCTGCGTCGAGAAGGTCGGCAGCGCCGTCGTGACCTCGATCCACGCGTTCCACTTGATGGCGGCGCGCGCGGTCTGGCGCGTGACGTTGGCCTGCACGGGCTCGGACGTGTTGTTGCAGGCCGGCGGGCTGTCCGTGTACTCGTCGGCGAGCAGGCCGAAGGTGTGGCCCGACTCGTGCAGCACCAGCTCGACGGCCGACGGGTGCGTGGAGGCGATGGCGACGGAGCCGCCCGAGCCGCCGTACGTGGCGTCGTTGACGACGACGATGACGAGGTCGCGCTGCGCCGGCGCCACGCTGTTCGACAGCACGGTCTCCACCTTCCCGATGTTGGCGCAGATGAGGCGCTGGATGCCCGAGCAGTTGTAGGCCGAGTCGAAAGCCGTGTTGCGGAAGGTGTTGTTCTCGGGGTGGTCGGAGCCGGACTCCGCGCTCGTCACGTCGATGCGGTGGACGTTGAAGAAGCGCTGGTACTCACGCAGCGGCTCCTGCTCGAACATGAGCTGGACGAACTGCTGGACGTCCGACTGGTACTTCGACAGCTCGGCGGCCGTGTAGCCGTCGCCGAGGATGACGATGTCCACGCGGTTCGCCGGGTCGCCGTTGTTGACGACGGTCTGCACGGGCTCGGCCGCGGCCGCGCGCGCGAGGCAGACGACCGCGAGCAGGCAGAGCGCCATTCTCAAGGAGCGCGCGCGGGAGAGGCCCGCGAAGTTGGAAGTCTTAGGCATGACGTTCACCCTCAACGCGCGTCGACCGCGCCGATCAGCTCCAGCGAAAACTTCTGCCCGTCCCAGTCGGGGTGGTAGAGGCGTACTTCGGCGACCGCCGGGTCGTCCGGGTACTGGACGACGAACTCGGCCGACTCCCTGTAGAGCACTTGGCCGGTCAGCTCGCCGTCGGGGCCGGGCGCTTCGGCGCGCAGCAGGCGCGGGTCCGCGACGAGCCCGCACCAGCGCATGTGCCCTCCCGCGTCGAGCGCGACGACGACGACCTGCGTGGGCGAAAGCTCGGCCGAGCGCTGCCTGGGCAAGGCCCCCTCGCGTCGCGTCGCCGCCCTCAGCAGCGCGACGCGCCCCGGCGCGTTCCTGTCCTGAACCGCCGCGGCGCGCGGGAGTGACGCCTTGTCCGCCTCCCAAGAGACCTTCAGCTCGCGGTGCGAGCGCGCGGACGCGGCGGGCGTGCCTGCGGCCGGGGCGCCGACCTCGACGCCCGCCGCGGCGAGCAGCCCCCGCACGCGCTCCGACAGAGTGGCGCGGCTACCCACGGCCGCCGCCGCCGAAGTGGAGGGCGTCCCCGCCTCCTGCGCCCCCGTCGTGGCGAAGAGCAGCGACGCCGCGAGGGCGATGCCGATTACTGACAGCGTTGCTTTCATCATTCAAAACTCCAAACGTCCTTAAGGCGTGCCGAAGCGCTTGCGGTACTCGATGGAGGTCAGGAAAGCCTTGACCATCTCGGCCGCGCGCCAGTTGCCGTCGAACTCGTCGAGCTTCGAGAGCCAGAAGTTGTAGCCGACGAAGTCCGCGTCGGGCGCGGCGTCGGGGTCGCGCCTCAAATAACCGAAGTACTGCATCAGGACGAACGCGCGGTTGAACTCCTGCCGCTGCGTGTCCGAGTCCTCGGCCACGGCGCGCAGGACTTGCGCCCGCGTCAAGGTGCCGTCGGTCAGGCCGCCGACGAGCGCGGCGCGCTCGCCCGCGGAGAGCACCTGCCCCGCGTTCGCGTTCAAGGCGTCCACGAACTGCGCCGGGGTCATCGAAAGGGGGTAGGCCGCGGCGAAGCGCGGGTCGCCGACGAAGCCGTTGAAGTAGGTCTGCTTGTTCGACTCTAACAGCTCGGCCCAGCCGGGCGCGTTGACGACGACGCCCTGCGCGATGCGCCGCGTGTCGGGCGTGAACTCCGAGAGCTTCAGCGGCACGGGCTTGCCCGGCATGTTGCCATAGGCCGCCTTATAAGTTCTATAGACGAGGTAGCCGGTCTCCTGGAACTCAATCGAGAGGAAGAAGGCGGCGCTGGTGTCGATGCGCTTCACCTCCCGGCAGACGAGGTCTGCGCCGCACGAGTCGATGCCCTGCGTCCAGAAGTTGAGGCCCGACGGGTCGGGCTCGCGCCCGAGGAAGTCTCGGTAATGCTGCGCGACGAAGAAGCCCGTGCCGTCGATGGCGTTCGGCGAGCGGCGCCAGGCGGGAGCGCCGCCGGTGGCGACGCGCGTCTGGTTCGTCCCGTCCGCGTTCATCACGTAGATGCCCGGCGGCCCCATCGGGTTATCGCGGAACGAGACGAACATGATCTTCGTCCCGTCGGGCGACCAGCAGGCGGCCGAGCCCGAGGCCATGTTCTCGGTCAGCATCTTCTGGCCCGAGCCGTCGGCGTTCATCACGTAGATGTAGACGCGTCCGCCCTCGTAGCGCTGGAAGACTATCTTCGAGCCGTCGGGCGAGTAGCGCGGCTGCGAGTCGTTCGCGCCGCTCGTCAGCCGCAGCGCCTCGCCGCCCGCGACGCGCACCGCCCAGATCGAGTTGGCGTAATCGACGGCCACGTACTGGCCGTCGGCCGACCAGTCGGGGTGGTAGGCGTTGAGCATCGAGGCGTTGAGCGGGCGGCGGTTCGTCCCGTCCGCGTTCATCACGGTGACGGTCGTCGCGTTGGCCGCGTTCTGGCTGACGAAGGCGAGCCGCCCGCCGTCGCGCGACCACGCGGGCTGCGACTCGTCGGTTAAGGTCTGCGTCAGCACGGCGAAGCCCGAGCCGTCGGCGTTGCGGACGCAGATGCGCTGCGGGCCGACGGCGCCGCCGTCCGGGTTGCGGTGGCAGGTGTAAGCAATCCGCGTCCCGTCGGGCGACCAGGCCGGGTCGCCCTCGTCGCCCTCCGCGTCGGTGAAGTTGACCTCGTTCGTGCCGTCGAGGTTGGCGAGGAAGATGTCCGCGCGCCTGCTGGCCGTGCTGCCCTGCCTGACGTAGGCGAGCGGCTGCGAGCCCGCGCCGGGGACGGCCGTCGGCGTCGGCTGCGGCTGCCCCGCCGGGAGGGTGAAGGTGGCGCTCCTGACGCCGCTCGCCGGCCAGCCCGGCTTGAAGGCGCGGGCCGTGATGGTCGTCGTCGTGTAGAGGATGAGCAGTTGCCCGTTGCCGACCGACGGGTCGGCCTCGGTCGGGACGGCGCCGTTCGTCGTGTAGTGGATGGTCGCGCCCGGCGTCGCGGTGTCGATGATGACGGCCGCCGTGAACGAGAACGTGCCGCCCTCGGGCGTGATGGAGGGCGTGACCACGGGGAACAGGCCGCTCACCTGCACGGGCGCGTTGCGGTTGACCTGCGTGCGGTCGCCGAGTTGGCCCGAGGAGTTCAAGCCCCAGGTGCGCACCGTGCCGTCGGCGAGCACGGCGCCGCTGTGCCGGAGGCCCGCCGCGACGGCAGTCGCGCCGGAACCGAGTTGAACTTGTACAGGCGCGTTGCGGTTGGTCGTCGTCCCGTCGCCGACCGCGCCCGAGAAGTTGCGGCCCCAGGCCCAGACCGTCCCGTCCGACTTGAGCGCCACCGCGTGTTCGAGCCCGGCGGCGACCGACGCGACGTTCGAGAGGCCGGCGACCGCGCGCGGCGTCGAGCCGGAGGCGCCGCCGCCGTCGCCGAGCTGCCCGTACTGGTTATCACCCCACGAGACGAGCGTGCCGTCGGACTTGAGCGCGACGGCGTGGTAGCCGCCGGCCGCGACCGCGACGACGTTCGAGAGGCCCGCGAGCTGGACGGGCGTGCTCGTGCTCGAAGTGTTCTGCGGCCCGAGGACGCCGCCCCCGCCGGCCGGCGGCGTGCCCATGGCGTTCGCGCCCCAGCCCCAGACGCTGCCGTCGGTCTTGACCGCGAGCGAGTAGTTCGGGCCGGCGGCGACGGCCTTGACGTTCGAAAGGCCCGAGACCTGAACCGGCTCGTTGACGCTCTGCGTGAAGGTGCCGTTGCCGACCTGCCCGCTCGTGTTCGAGCCCCACGCCCAGACCGTGCCGTCGGACTTGAGCGCGAGGCTGTGCGCGCCGCCCGCCGCGACCGCGACGAAGCCGTTAAGCCCGGGCAACTGCACGGGGCGCGTGCGGAAGAAGTTGAACTGCTCCTGCACGCCGACCTGGCCGTACTGGTTATTGCCCCAGGCCCAGACCGTCCCGTCCGTTTTGACCGCGAGCGTGTGTATGCCGCCGGCCGCGACGGCCGCGACGTTCGTGAGGTCTAAGGTGAGGACGGGGATGGTCTCGGCGCCGGTGGTGGCGCCGTCGCCGAGCTGGCCCATGAGGCCGCCGCCCCACGCCCAGACCGTGCCGTCGTTTTTGAGCGCGACGGTGTGGCTGTCGCTGTTGCCGAGCATGCCGCCCGCCGAGAGAGCGCGCACGCCGTTGAAGGGCGGCGACTCGACGACCTGCGTCGCGGTCGTCGCCGTGTTGTTCGAGGGGTTCGGGTCCTGCCAGTAGCTCTGGACGGTCGCCGTGTTATTGATCGTCGAGCCCGGCGGCGCGTCCACGCGCACGGTGACCGTGGCGTTGCCGCCGAGCGTGTTGGGGAAGAGCGTGCCGAAGTCGATGGTGATCGTGCCCGAGGTCGCGCCCGCGGGCGGCGCCGTGACGGCCGCGCCCGGCGTGGAGGTGACCGAGACGAGCGAAGTGCCCGCGGGCACCTGCGTTGTCACGCGCGTCTGCTCGGCCCAGACGCCGGAGCCGCTGCGGTTCGAGGCTTCGATCTGGTAGGTCAAAAGCTGACCCGGCGTGGCCGGGTTGGGCGTGGCGAGCATGCCGATTGACACGTCGGGCGTCGGGTTGGGCGTGGGCCTGCGCGGCGTGTAGACGACGGTCTGCGCGTTCGTCAGGCTCACCGGCGAGAACTCGGAGGTGTGCGACGCGGCGACGTAGGTGTCCGGGTCGCCGCCCGAGATGCCGACGACGGGGAAGACGAAGTTGTTGCCCGCGCCGTAGCGCTTGACGATGGTACCGTCGCGGCGCAGCTCGACCTCGAAGTTGACGGGGTTCTCGTCCCGGCCGGCGAGGCCGCCGCCGGGCGAGAAGTAGGTCGTGCCCTGCCAGCGGAAGATGACGCGCGTCGGGTCGGGCTTGACGACGTACACGTCGCCGCCCGTGCGCAGGTCTGTGCGCAGGTCGTCCCACAGCGCCGCGATCATGCGGTAGCCCGCGAGGCGCGGGACGGACGAGACGGCGTCGTCGAGCACGAGGGTGCCGTTGAAGTTGACGCGCGGCGGGTCGCCGAAGTAGAGCGTGCCGTTGGACGAGACGTAGACGCCGCGCCCGCTCTGCCCGAAGAAGGCGAAGTCGAAGGGGAGCTGGTACGGGCTAAAAGTGTAGACGTCGTCGCCGACGACGTTCAGCTTCTCGCCGCCGTTCGAGAGCGGCTCGGGCGCCGCCGCGCTCAACGTGTAAGGGTCGGACGTGTCCTGTTCGACCGTGACGGCGACGGCCGCGACGGGGCCGGCGTTGCCGACGTTATCGACCGCGCGGATGCCGACGAAGCCCGAGGGGTGCCGGAAGGGAACATTAACGCTCACGGTCTGCGCCGTCCCGGGGTTCGCCGGGAGCGGCGCGAACAGCACGTACGAGCGCTGGTACTGAGCGCCGTCCAGCGCGCGCGGGTCCGTGTCGGTGAAGCGAATCTCGTAGAGCGAGGCGCGCGCGCCGCCCGCGCCGTCGTCGCCGGGCGCCGCCCAGGCGAGGCTGAGCGTGCGGCCCTGCTGCGAGGTGACGCGGAAGTTCTCGGGCAGGGCGGGCGGCGCCGAATCGGCCTCGGCCGCCGCCGCGAGCGCGCCCGCCGCGTTGAGCCGCCGGCCCGTGACGTAGCCCGACGTGTTGAAGAAGTCGGCCCGGGGGGCGAGGCTCTGCAACTGGTCGCCGCCGAAGAGGAGCGCCGCGCGCAGGCGCGAGAGCGACACGCCGGGGTCGGCCGCGCAGACGAGCGCCGCCGCGCCCGCGACGTGCGGCGCGGCCATCGAGGTGCCCTCGGCCACGGCGTAGGTGCCGCCCGGCGTCGTCGAGAGAATGTCGTCGCCCGGCGCGGCCATGTGGACGAAGCGCGGGCTGTAGTTCGAGAAGACGGCCGGGTTGTCGAAGCGCGTCGTGGCGCCGACCGTGATGACGTTCGGCTCGTTGTAGCCGGCGGGGAAGAGGGGCGTGCGGTCGTTGCTGCGCCCGTCGTTGCCCGACGCGGCGACGAAGAGAATCCCCGAGTCGCCGAGCGCGCGGATGGCGTCGCGCTCCGCCTGCGAATCCCCGTAGCCGCCGTACGAGTTGTTCAGCACCCGCAGGTTCGCGCCCTTCGCGCCGCCCGAAGAGTCGTGGAGGTCGCGCAGCGTCTTCGCGTAGCCGTAGGCGCGCACCGTCAGGAGCACCGACGAGGGCGCGGCGGCCTCGCCCTCCCGCCCGAGAATCTTTATCGGCAAGAGCTTGACGTTCCAGTTGACGCCCGAGACGCCCTGGCCGTTGTTGCCCGACGCGCCGACGATGCCGGCGACGTGCGTGCCGTGCGCGTCCGTCTCGTCCGAGGGGAAGGCGCCCGCGGCGTCGAAGACCGTCGCGTCGTTGTGGAAGAAGTCCCAGCCGTGCACGTCGTCGGCGAAGCCGTCGCCGTCGTCGTCGACGCCGTTGCCCGCGACTTCGGCCGGGTTCGTCCAGACGTTGGGCTGGAGGTCCGGGTGGTTGATGTCCACGCCCTCGTCCACGACGCCGACGACGACCTGAGAGCTTCCCGTCGTCGTGTCCCACGCGGCCTCCGCGTCGATGTCCGCGCCCGCGACGCCCTGCGACTGGCCCGTGTTCCTGAGCGCCCACTGCGACGGGAACGAGGGGTCGTTCGGCGTGTTGAACTTGCGGCGCACGTAGTTGGGCTCGGCGTAGAGCACCTCGGGGAGCGCGCGCAGGGACTCGACGGCTTCGAGCGTGTCGGCGGGGCTCACGCGCGCGAGGCTCAGGCCGCGCACGACCTGTAGGCCGGGCGGCGTCTCTAAGGCGACGGGGATGGTGCGCCCGCCCGACGCGCGCAGGGCGGTCAACTCCCGCCTGGCCGCGGCGGCCTTCGACTCGCCGCGGAAGCGCACGAGAATCTCGCCGGGGACGAAGGGGCGCGACTTCACGTCGGGAGGGGCGGCCCGCGGGGCGCGCGCGGCCGAGACGCCGCGCTCGTAAGCCGCGTAGGCGAAAGCGGCGAAGGCCGCGACGCACAGTAAGAGCGCGAGGGCGCGCGAGGGCGTGCGTGTACGCCGAGGGGGACGCATGAGTATTAATCCTTCGAGAAGAAGAGTTCTCCGGGCGCCGGGTTTGAGTGGCGGCCGGGCGGTTATACGTCTGCTACCGATGAAAAATGTACACGGGGCGCGGAAAACGCCCCCGCGTGTTCGCCGGGGACTCGGGCAATTCTCAGGCCGCCCCGGCGCCTCTCACTCGACGCTTTGAAGACACGGGTGGCCGGTCGGGGAGGGTGTTTGATGCGGGAAAGGCTTCCGCGGATTGCTGCGGACAACTGTCGGGCTAACTTTGCGCAGACGTTCTACTGTTTCCTGGCTTCGGCCTTCTGCGGCTCGTCCTTGCACTGCTCGACCGCGCCCTGCCCGTCGAGGCCGAGGCGCTCGCGGACGAAGCGCTCCACGTCCTTCTCGATCAGCTCGCCGCCGACGACCCAGGCCCTCTCCGTCAGAAGCTCGCCCGACGCGTTGAGCTTCGCGGGCTCCAGGAAGACGTTGAAGGGCGAGCCCCAGTTGCGCGGGTCGCCGATGGACTTGCGGTAGGCGTAGTGCGTCGTCTTATCCTTCTGGTCGCCCGCCTCGGACTCGACGACGACGGGGAAGGGCGCGCCGCCCTGCGACTCGAAGTACTTGCGCGAGTCGGCGGCCGGCGCGTACTCGCTGACGGCGACGACCTCGAACCCCTGCGCCTTGTACTTCTCGTAGAGCCGCCAGACGGTCGGCGCCTCCGCCTTCCAGTTGCCGCACCACGGCGCGAAGTAGACGACCAGCACCAGCTTCTTCCCCTTCGACAGCTCGCGCAGGGAGACGGGCGTGCCGTCCTCCAGCGACTTGAACGTCCAGTCCTTGTAGTCGAGCTTCTGCTCAAGGAGCGGCGCCCACTCGTGCCCCTCGCTGCGCACCAGCTGCGTCCCGCCCTGCGGCTGCGGCGCGGCCGGGAGCGGCTCCGGGGACGGCAGCGGGGACGGCAGCGGGGCGGGCTGCTGCTTCTGCGCGCTGACGCCGGGGACTCTGAAGACTGGCGCGTTATTCCCCTCCGGCGCGACCTGCGCGCGCGCCCCCTGCGCGGACGCGAACGCGGCGGCGGCGGCGAAGAGGGCGGCGGCGGCTGTGCGGCTGTGATTCCTGGACATGATTCTTTCCCTCGTACCTGCGGCGGAGCTTACTCACTCTTGAGCGCGGCGGTCGTCGGCGGCTCGTCGAGCAGGGGGTTGATGAGCGCCTCGAACTGGGCGCGCGACTTCTCGCCGATGACGGTGTGGCGGATGCGCCCCTGGCGGTCGATGATGAAGGTCGTGGGGAGGACGCCGACCGAGTACTTGCTGGCGACGCCGTCGTCGCCGAGGGCGACGGTGTAGTCCTGCTTCACTTCCTTCTGGTAGTCGCGGACGAGTTCGGCCGAGTCGTTGGTCGTGACGCCGAGGACCCGGAAGCCGCGGCCCGACAGGTCGCGGTGCATGGCGTTGAGGCTCGGTATCTCGGAGCGGCAGGGCACGCACCACGTCGCCCAGAAGTTGAGGAGCACGACCTGCCCGCGCAGCTCCGAGACCTTCAAAGGCTTGCCGTCGAGCGTCGTCAGGTCGACGTCGGGCGCGGGCTCGGCGCCGGCCGCCGCGCCGGCCGCGTTCTGCACCGTCGGCTTCGGAATCGGGTCGGCGGGCGCGTCCTGCTTCAACACGTTCTCGGCGTTGGGCAGGTAGCGCGAGGCGACCGAGGAGACCCAGGTCAGGCTGTTGGAGGCGACCATCAGGCCGATGACGATGAGCAGGACGCCGGAGGCGACCTCGACCTTGTGCAGGTGTCGGCGGAACTTCGCGTAGAAGCCGAGGAAGGCGTTCATCAGCAGCCCGACGACGAGGAAGGGGATGGCGAGCCCCGCGGCGTAGAAGGCCGAGAGGACGAGCCCGCTCTTCCAGCCGCCGCTCGTCGCCGCCAGCCCGATGATGCCGCCGAGGATGGGGCCGATGCACGGCGTCCACCCGGCCGCGAACGCGACGCCCAGGAGCGCCGCGCCCAGAGGGCCGCTCGGCTTGTCTTCGGAGAACTTGCGCGTGTCGCGGTAGAGCGCGCCGATCTTGAGCACGCCCATCATCTGCAACCCGAAGAGGATGATGACGAGGCCGCCGACGATCCTCACCCACGGCGTCGAGAAGAGCACGTTGCCGACCCAGCCGGCGGTCGCGCCCAGCAGCACGAAGATGAGCGAGACGCCCGCGTTGAAGGCGAGCGAGTTGACGATGACGGCCCGCCTCGCGGCCGTGCGCGAGCCCCCGCCCTCGCCCTTCAGGTGCTCGACGCTCACGCCCGAGATGAGCGAGATGTAACCGGGCACGAGCGGCAGCACGCACGGCGTCAGAAACGACAGGAGCCCCGCGGCGAAAGCAATCGCGATGGTGATGTTCGAGCCTTCCATAGCGCTGAAAGAGTACAACAGAAACCCGGCGAATGGTGAATGGTGAATAGTAAATAGTCGGAATCCGGCGCGGGCTGAGCGGCGACGCGCAAGTTAGGCAGAAGCTCACCTACCATTCACTATTTACTATTCACCATTCACTCCTTCTCGTCCAGCAGCTTCAAGATCGTCGTCTTCAACAGCTCGGCCTCCTCCTCGCTGGCGCCGATGGTGAGGAAGCGGACGCGGCCGCGGCGGTCGACGAGGACGGCCGTCGGCAGGCCGGCGACGCCGTAGGGGCCGTCGTTGCGCGCGTCGGCGGCGACGGCGAAGTCGTACGAGACGTTCATCCGGCGCTTGAACTGGCGGAAGTATTCGAGCTCCTGCGCGCGCGTCGCGGGCCGCCCCTGGATGTTCCCCTCGAACTCGTTGAGGCCGATGACGACGAGGCCGCGGTCTTTATACTTCTGGTGCAGCGCGTTCAGGCGCGGCATCGTCTTGACGCAGTAGGTGCACCACGTCGCCCAGAAGTCGATGAGCACGACCTTGCCGCGCAGCTCGGAGAGCCTGACGGGGCCTTGGCCTATCAGCTCGGCCACGGCGAGCTCGGGCGAGGCCGGGGGCTCAAGGCCCGCGACCTCGGGCGGCGGGCCGAAGGGCTCGCCCTGCCGCAGCACGAGTTCGGTCGCCTGGCCGTAGAGGCGCGCCGAAGGGAGGGCGAAGGCGCGCGCGCGCATCTCCTGCGCGACGCGGACGCCCTCGGCGCGGCGGCCCGCCTTGACGAGCAGGTTCGCGTAGAAGGAGCCCGCGCCGAAGATGGTCGTGTCGCGCTGCTCGGGGTCTCTGGCGGTGCGCGCGTATTCGAGCGCGGCCCTGTACGCCTCGGCCGCGGGCGCGGCGGCGCGCGCGTAGTCCTTCTTCTTGACGTAGGCCGAGGCGACGAGGAGGTTCATGCGGTGCAGGTCTGAGACGTTGCGCGGCTCAGACTTCGCGTAGTCGGCCAGCGCGCCCTCGGCCTCTTCGAGGAGCCCGAGCTGCGCGGCCTGCTGCGCGGTGACGGAGCGCGCGCGCTGCTTGAGGTCGGGGTGGCCGGGCTCCGCGTCCGCGAGGAACTTACGCATCGAGTCGAGCGCGCCCTCGCCCTTGCCGGCGAGCGAGTAGAGCAGCCCCGAGTAGTAGAGGTCTGTCCCGCGCAGCGGCGCGCGCGCGGCCAGCCGCGCGGCGTGCTGGAGCGCGAGGTCTTTCTGCTCCTGCAAGGTCTTCTGTTCGAGCAGGGGGTCGTAGGGCATCTGCTTCTGCCGGAACTCTTCGAACTTGCGCTGCGCGTACTGCGAGGCTTCTTCGTAAAGCGCCTGCGCCTCGGATACCTTAACGGCGTCCGCCGAGTCCTTGCCGTCCTGCCCCTTCTCCGTCCCCTGCGCGGTGCGCGGCCTGACGCCCGCCTGCCCGCGCGCGCCGGCCGGCGCGGCCGCGCACAGCGCGAGCGGGAGGGCGAGCAGCAGCGCGAAGTTTGAAACTCTCTTCATCTGTCCGGGCCTACCCTTCGAAATTTAGAAGACCACCGGCGGGGCCGGGATTTGCTGGAAGCGCGCGGGGGAGAATGCTTCGAGCACGCGAGGGCCGACTCTGGTTGCACGGTTCGTGACGAGGTCCGCGACTATCTCGCCCGCCGCGGGCGCGAGCAGGATGCCGTTGCGGTAGAAGCCCGCGGCGTAGAAGAGCCCCCGGACGTCTGCCGACTCGCCGAGCACGGGCATGCCGTCGCGCGCGCGCGGCCTCAAGCCCGCCCAGGAGTCCGCCACTTCGAGCGCCGCGACGGCCGGCGCCAACTCCGCGACGTGCGCGGCTATCGAACGCGCGCCTTCCGGCGTCACGCGGCAGTCGTAAACGCCGGGCTCGGTCGTGGAGCCGGCGAGCAGCCGGCCTTCGCGGCGCGGGACGACGTAGCCGCGCGGGCTGTAGATGACGTGACGGAAGAGCGAAGGCCCTGCGCCGGGCTGTCGGTAGCAGAGAATCTGACCGCGCACGGGCTCGACCCGCGGGTCGTCGTTCAGTTGCGGACTCCCGTCGCCGGAGAATTTATAGAGCGACGAGTTCCACGCGCCCGCCGCGAAGACGACCGCGCCCGCCTCAAGCTCGCCCTCGGAAGTCACGACGCCCGCGGCTCGGCCGCCGGAGACGCGGACGCCCCGCGCCTCCGCCGCGCGGATGAGGCGCACGCCCAGGCTCTCGGCCGCGGCGTCGAGCGCGGCGACCAGCCGCCGGCTCTCGACCTGCCAGTCGCGCGGGAACCTGAGCGCCACGCGGACGTCCGGGGAGATGTTCGGCTCCAACGCGCGCGCTTCGGCCGCGGCCAGCCGCTCGACTTCGAGCCCCGCGCGCGACTGCCACGCGAAGCGCCGCTCAACCTCCTCCTCGTCTTCCCGAGTCAGCGCGAGGTAGAGCGTGCCCGTCCGGTCTATCTCGACACGGACGCCCGACTCCTCGCCCAGCGCGGCGGCGAAGGCCGTGTACATCTCGCGGCTCGCGCAGAGCAGCTCGAACAACTCGTCGCGCGAGTCGGCCTCGGCCTGCGGCGCGAGCATCCCCGCGGCCGCGCGCGAGGCCGCGCCCGCCCGCCCGTCGTCGAAGACCGCGACGCTCAACCCCCGCCGCGCCAGCTCCCTGGCCGCCGCCAGCCCCGCGACGCCGCCGCCCACCACGGCCACGTCCGCCCTCTCGCCCAAACTCTTTCGCATTTTGAAGGACTGCTGGTATGATTCGGCAAAACAAGAAGTCAGGAGTCAGGAGTCAGAATTCAGAAGCGGAGGCACGTCCGCGCCGAAGTTTCTCTGCCTCTTCGAACCTTCTGACTTCTGAATTCTGACTCCTGACTCCTGGTTGCAGACATGGCACATACTATCACACTCATTCCGGGCGACGGCATCGGGCCGGAGGTCTCTTCGGCGGTCGTGCGCATCATCGAGGCGACGGGCGTTGACATCAAGTGGGAGACGCACTACGCGGGCGCGCAGGCGCTTGAGAAGTTCGGCTCGACGCTGCCCGAAGAGCTGCTCGAATCCATCAGGCGCAACAAGGTCGCGCTCAAAGGCCCCATCACGACGCCGGTCGGGAAGGGCTTCACGTCGGTCAACGTGGGGCTCCGGAAGGCGCTCGACCTCTACGCCAACCTGCGGCCCGTGCGCGCGCTCCCGAACGTGCCGGCGCGCTACCCGGAGCTGAACCTCGTCGTCGTGCGCGAGAACACCGAAGACCTCTACGCGGGCATCGAGCACGTCGTCGTCCCCGGCGTCGTCGAGTCGATCAAGATCATCACCGAGAAGGCTTCGACGCGCATCGCCCGCTACGCCTTCGAGTTCGCGCGGCGCGAGGGGCGCCGGAAGGTGACGGCCGTCCACAAGGCCAACATCATGAAGCTCTCCGACGGCCTCTTCCTCGACTGCTTCCGCAAGGTCGCCGCCGACTACCCCGAGGTCGAGGCCGACGACAAGATCGTGGACAACGCCTGCATGCAGCTCGTCATGCGCCCCGAGCAGTTCGACATCATGCTGCTGGAGAACCTCTACGGCGACATCGTGTCCGACCTCTGCGCGGGGCTCATCGGCGGCCTGGGGCTCGTCCCCGGCGCGAACATCGGCGAGCTGGGCGCGGTCTTCGAGGCCGTCCACGGCTCCGCCCCCGACATCGCCGGCCAAGGGATAGCCAACCCGACCGCGCTCCTCCAGTCCGGCATCCTCATGCTCCGCCACCTCGGCGAGCGCGACGCCGCCGACCGCGTGGAGAAGGCGATGCTCAAGGTCTACACCGACGGACAGGTGCGCACGCGCGACGTGGGCGGCACCTCGCACACGGACGAGTTCGCCCACGCCGTCATCCAGGCGATGGGCTGAGCGGGGATTCGAGTTAACTTAATGCCCGCGGCGTCGGGCGGTCAGGTCGGGAAGGTAAGACCGTCGTAGATGTCGCGCAGCTTGAGCGCGCAGCCGGCCGATTCAAGCTCGACCGAAGCATCCAGGCCCGTCACGTCGCGCCGCTCCCATGCGCCCCCCGCGCGCCGCGTGTAGTGCGTTACGTGCGGCTCGTCCTGCGAGACGAGCAGGTAGTCGCGCAGGGTCAGGACGGCTTGGTACGCGACGAACTTCGGCCCCTCGCCGAGCACAGCCGTGCTCGGCGACATCACTTCGACAATCACGACAGGGTTGACGAGCGCGTCGTGGCCTTTTATGCCCTTGAACTCCGGCCCGCCGCACACGACGCTCGCGTCCGGGTAGCGGTAGGGTGGAAGCGTAGGCGTCCAGATGGGCACGTCGCCTGTGAAGGGCTTGCACCGCCCGCCGCGCAAGGCCACGGCGAGCGAAGCGAGGATGTTGCTGCAAATTAGATGGTGCGCGCGGCTGCCGCCGCTCATGCAGACGATGTCGCCGTCCCAGTACTCGAAGCGCGCGTCGCTCGCGTCTTCGAGTGCGAAGTATTCTTCGAGTGTGTAGTAGTGTTGCGGCACGTCTTTCGGGTTTGTCGCCATCGCCAGTCTCCTCCGGTTTCCCAACATCATCTCCGAGACTTGGCGGCGTCGCGGGCGGCGTACATCTTATCCCATCCGGCCCCGCGGCAGAACGGGGGCGACACCTCCCCGCGTCGGCGCGGTCGTAAAAAATCTTGACAGCGGGGGCGCGCCGGTCATAGAGTTTTCGGCGCGCCTTTCCATTTCCAGTTCTCTAAAGACGAACAGGCAGGTATGCGGAGTCCGCACGGCCGTCTCCGGACGTGGCTGCGGCTCCGAGGATGAAAGAGTCTCCCCGCCCCGGCGGCCCCGACATGCGGCGGCCGCCCCTCCGCACCCCGCGCGGCGCGTGTGCCGTCCGCGGCGAATCTCTAAGTTTAGGCCATTCCACGTCTGCCAACGAGGCCCAAGGAGTATTGCTATGACTCGTTCATTCGCTCGCAAGCGCCGCGTCAGAAGGTCGCTGGGCTTGGCGCTGACCCTCCTCTTGACGGTCGCCTTCCTGCCGCCGCCGCCCGCCGCCCGACGCGCCGCCGGGTCGGTCGCCGCCGCGCAGGAGGCGCTGGTCCCGACCATCTCGCCGGGGTCGGCCTACCGCCAGACCAACCTCATCTCGGACGTGCCCGGCCTGGCGCCCGTCCTCGACCTGAACCTCGTCAACCCGTGGGGCAT
This sequence comes from Pyrinomonadaceae bacterium, assembly GCA_036389235.1. Lineage (GTDB taxonomy): Bacteria > Acidobacteriota > Blastocatellia > Pyrinomonadales > Pyrinomonadaceae > QHXN01. The sequence continues at coordinate 26,766 of DASVQJ010000063.1, forward strand.
CTCCGTGCGCGGGGCGAGCCCCTTCTGGGTCTCCAACCAGGGGACGGACACGACGCAGCTCATCCGCGACCCGAACGGCGCCGGCCCCGTCGTGCTCAACCCGAACCCGCAGACGATAACCGTCACCGGCGGCGACCCGACCGGCACCGTGGGCAACTCGACCACGGACTTCCAGATCACGCCGCCGGGCGGCGGCACGCCGGCCGCCGCCAGCTTCATCTTCGCCTCCCTCTCCGGCCACATCAGCGCGTGGAACGGGGCGAGCGGCGCGGCCACGCAGGACGTCGTCTCGATGCCCGGGCACGTCTGGACGGGGCTCGCCATCGGCGCGGCCACGGGCGGCAACCGCCTCTACGCCGCCGACTTCGCGCAGAACCACATCGACGTCTTCAACGGCAGCTTCGCGCCGACGACCGTCCCCGGCGGCTTCGTCGACCCGACCGTCCCTGCCGGCTACGCCCCCTACAACATTCATAACCTCGGCGGCTCGCTCTACGTCACCTACGCCAAAGTGCCCGCCGGGCCTGGCCCCCCCGAGAGGGGTCCCGGCCTCGGGTACGTCCGCAAGTTCGACACCGACGGCGCCCTCGTCCCGGGCTTCGCCATCAACCAGGGCGTGCTCAACGCGCCGTGGGGCCTGGCGATTGCGCCCGCCGGTTTCGGCGCCTTCGGCGGCAAGCTCCTCGTCGGCAACTTCGCCGACGAGGGCTATATCAGCGCCTACGACCCCTCGACGGGCGCCGCCTTCGTCCCGACGAGCAGCCCTGACAACAGGCTCAGGGACGAGTCGAACAACCCCATCGAGATCGACGAGCTGTGGGCCTTGCAGTTCGGCAACGGCGGCAACGGCGGCAACGCGGACACGCTCTACTTCACCGCCGGCATCGGCGAGGAGAAGCACGGGCTGTTCGGCAAGCTCAACCCGACGACCGCGCAGGCCGCCTCGCTCATCCAGTTCGCCACCGACAACTTCGCCACGGACGAGGCCGGCGGCCACGTGGACTTCACCGTCATCCGCACGGGCGACACCTCGGGCACGGCCACGGTCAACTACAACACCTTCGACGAGCCTTCGAACGGCCACGCCTCGCAGAAGAGTGACTACGAGATCGCGCTCGGCACGCTGACCTTCGCCCCGGGCGAGACCTCGAAGACCTTCCGCATCCTCATCGTCAACGACAACTTCGTCGAGGGCGACGAGGTCATCGACCTCATGCTCTCGAACCCGACGGGCGCGGGCGTCGGTCTCGGCAGCCCGAACACGGCCGAGGTGAGGATACTCGACAACGACAACGCGCCGTCCGCGTCGAACCCCATCGACGACCCGGCCTTCTTCGTCCGCCAGCACTACCTCGACTTCCTGAACCGCGAGCCGGACGCCTCGGGCTTCGCCTTCTGGACAGACCAGATGACGAACTGCGGCAACCCCAACCTGGAGGTCTGCCGGGTCAACGTCTCGGCGGCCTTCTTCCTCTCGATTGAGTTCCAGCGGACGGGCGTGCTCGCCTACGCGACGCACCGCGCAGCCTTCGGGCCTAAGGCCGCCGGCGCGGACGCGAACGTCCCCGTCCTCTACGGCAACTTCATGCGCGACGTGCAGGCGTTGCAGCGCGGGCTCGTCTTCGGCCAGCCCAACTTCGACGCGCAGCTTGAGGCGAACAAGGTCGCCTACTTCAACGAGTTCGTCACGCGCCCCGAGTTCGTGGCGAAGTACCCCGCGTCGCTGTCCAACGCGGATTACGTGGACGCGCTACTCAAGTCGGCGAACCTGTCGCCGGACGACTTCATCGTCAACATGACGAACTCGCAGGAGCCCGGCTCGATTATCCTGACGACGTCGGGCGGCGCGCCCCGGCCGGCCTCGTACGGCACGGCGCGCTTCGTGTTCAACTCCGGCCGGACGGCGCTGACGGTGTCGGGGACGGTCAACAACATTGACTTCACCGGCTCGCAGACCCCCGACACCGCCGACAACCTGACCAACGCGCACATCCACGCCAGCTCGGCCGACCCGCCGCCGCCGACCCGTGGCGTCGTCTGGGGCTTCATCGGCACGCCCTTCAACGACAACAACCCCAACGACGCGGTGGTGACGCCCTTCGCCTCCGGCGTCGGCGGCACGTTCAGCGGTAAGTGGGACGCGCCGGAGGGCAACAACACGACGCTCGCCGCGCAGCTCGACAACCTGCTCGCGGGCCGCGCCTACATCAACTTCCACACGGTGCAGTTCGGCGGCGGCGAGATCCGCGGCAACTTCCCGGCGCTCGTCGGCTTCCGCGACTCGCTCGTCGCCGGCCTGAACGGCGGGACGCTGACGCGCGCCACCGTGCTCCGCATGGTGGCCGAATCGCAGGAGCTTCAGACGCGCGAGCGCAACGCCACCTTCGTCACGATGGAGTACTTCGGGTATCTGCGCCGCGACCCGGACGCCTCCGGCTTCAGCTTCTGGCTCGGCAAGCTGAACGATTTCAACGGCAACTTCATCACCGCCGAGATGGTGAAAGCCTTCATCACCTCGACCGAGTACCGCCAGCGCTTCGGCCCGAGCTAGGATGAGTAGCCAGTAGACAGTAGTCAGTAGAAAAAAGCGGCGCGTCTCAGTCTTCAGACCGGGCGCGCCGCTTCGTATTGCTACTGACTACTGACTACTGTCTACCGTCTACTGCTCTTTCATTCCACCGGCCCGGACTCGCCGCCCGCCGGGTCGATGTCGCCGGCGACGACGACCGTCAGGCGCTCGGGGCGGAAGTACTTGCGGATGGCGGCGTTGGCCTCCTCGACCGTGACGGCGTGCACCAGCTCCGGGTAGCGCTCGACGTAGTCGAGGCCCAGCCGGTAGAACTCCGCGTTCCACAGCGCCGCCGCCAGCCCCGCGTTCGTCGAGAGCGAGACCTTGAACGACCCGACGGCCGAACTCTTCTCGTCCTCCAACTCCTCCGGGCGCATGCCGTGCTCGACGTACTCTTGCAGCACGCCGAGCGCCGACTCGATGGCGCGCTCGACGTTGCCGGGGTTGACCGAGACGGCGATGTACCACGGCCCGGCCGCCAGAGAAGGCGAGCGGAAGCGCGACGCGATGCCGTAGGTCAGCCCCTCCGCGTCGCGCACGCGCAGCCCCAGGCGCGACGAGAGCGTGGACTCGCCGAGCGCGCGGTTGGCGAGCATCGCCGCGTAGTAGTCCGACGCGTCGCGCCGGAGCGGCGCCGCCGTCCCCAGCAGCACGTCCACGTTCGCCTTGTCGCGCACGAGCACCACCTCGCGCCGCGCGGAGGCGGGCGGCTCCGGGTCCGTCACCTCGACCTCCGCGTGCTCGGGGCCGCCGAAGCCCTCGAACGCCTCGCGCAGCACGCGCGCCGCCGCGCCCGACTCGAAGCCGCCCGCGGCCGAAAGGATGAGCGTGCGCCCGCCGTAGAACCGCTCGTAGAAGCCGCGCACGTCCTCGACCGTGATGGACGCGATGCTCTCGACGAGGCGCTCGCCCGCGTGCGTGTAGAAGGGGTGCCGCTCGTCGAAGAGCGTCTGCGTCAGGCGCTCGTAGGCGCGCCAGCCCGTGTCCGACTGCTTCTCGCGGACGGAGGCCACGGTCTGCTGCTTGAGCTTCTCAAGCTCTTCGGCCGGGAACGAGGGCTCGCGCAGCATCTCGGCGAGCGTCGCGGCCAGGGCGGGGAAGTCGTCGGCGAGCGCGCGCGCGCGAATCTGCACGGCGAACACGTCGGCGTCGAAATCAACGTCCGCGCCGACCTGTTCGAGCGCGCCCGCGAGTTCGAGCTTGCCGCGCCTCCGCGTGCCGCGCTTCAGCATCTCGGCCGTGAGGCGCGCGAGCCCCGGCTTCTCCTTCGGCTCGAAGTGCGAGCCGGCGCGCAGGCTCCCGCGCAGCGCGACCGTCGGCGTCGCCCGGTTCTCGACCAGCAGCAACACCGCGCCCGTCCCCAACTCCTCGCGCACGATGCGCGCGGACAGGCCCGAGCCGCCCCGCTTCGGAGACCCGCCCCCTTCCCCGTCGCGCGACGCCGCGCGCGCGACGCCCCCCGAGTTCGTGTCCTGTTGGGACAGAGGGTCGTGATGAAACTTGTGGCCGTGCGGCGCCGGCGCGTGCTTCAAAGCCCTCGCCTGCGAGGCGTGCGAGCCTCCGTCGCCTCTCGCGCCGTCGCCGTTCTTCGGGATGAAGTGGCCGACCGTGCGCGCGTCTTCGCGGAGGTAGCGGGCGGCGACGCGCCTCACGTCTTCGGCCGTGACGCGGGCGACATTGCGCGGGTAGTCCTTGTAGAAGCGCCAGTCGGCGACCGACTCGGCCTCCGACATCTGCATCGCCACGTTGTGCGTGCCGTCGCGCTCGTAGGCGACGCGCGCGGCGATCTGCCGCTTCGCCTTCTCGACCTCCTCCTCGCCCAAATCTTCGGCCGCGCGCGCCAGCTCGCGGTGTACGGCGTCCTCCAGCCTCTGCGCTTCGACGCCGGGCGCGGCCGTCGCGTAGACGTTGAACAGGCCGGGGTCGCGGAACTGGTCCACGCGCGCGTCGGCCGAGACGGCCAGCTCCGACTCGACGAGCGCCTGATACAGGCGGCTCGTCACGCCGTTCGTCAGCGCGCAGGCCAACACCGCGAGCGGGTAGATGTCGTTCGCCCCCGGCGGCGACGCGGCGCGCGCGGCCAGCTCCGCGTTCGACAGAACCTTCTCCTGGCCGAGCGCGGCCGGTGTGCGGAAGGCCACCTGCACGAGCGGCAGCTCGCCCGCGCGCCGCACGACCAGCCGCCGCTCGCCCTCCTGCCGCGGCTCGTCCGTGTAGACCTCGGGGATGGGCTCGCCGGAGGCGTCGAAGGCGCCGAAGTATCTGTTGACGAGCGCGAGCGCGTGCGCCTCCTCGAAGTCGCCGACGACGATGGCGGTCGCGTTGTTCGGGTGGTAGAAGGTGTCGTAGAACTCTTTGAGCCGCGCCGTCGGCACGTTCTCCACGTCCGCGCGCCAGCCGATGGTCGGGTGGTGGTAAGGGTGCTCGCGGAAGGCCACCGCGTAGACGGCCTCGTCCAGGACGAGCATCGGCTCGTTCTGCCCGCGCTCCAGCTCGTTGCGCACGACCGTCATCTCCGAGCGCCGGTCTTCGTCGGCGATGAAGGAGTTGCGCATGCGGTCTGCTTCGAGGTGGACGGCCAGCTCCAGGGCGTCCGAAGGGACGGTCTCGAAGTAGTTGGTGCGGTCGTACCAGGTGGTCGCGTTGAAGTCCGCGCCGACGCGCTGGAGCGTGGCCGCGACCTGCGTCCCCTTCGCCTTGTTGAAGGTCGGCGTCCCCTTGAAGAGCATGTGCTCAAGCAGGTGCGTCGCGCCCGTGTGCCCCACGGCCTCGTTGCGCGACCCGACGCGGTAGAGCACCAGGAACGTCGCCACCGGCGCCACGCGGTTCTCCGCCAGCAGCAGCTTCAAGCCGTTCGCGAGCCTGAACTCGCGCACCCCCTCACCCTCCGCCACGAACTCGACCCCGTCGGGCGGGAACCCATTCCGCTCGCTCAAAATCTCTCTCCTTAAAACGTCCGTCGTTCAACCCGCTCATGCTAACAAATGAGAAAGGCCGGGCGGAAGCCCGACCGCGAGGGGGGCGCCGGCGTAACGTCGAAGGACGAAGGACGAACGACGAACCGTAAGACGATAAGTTTTCAGCCAGTCGTTCATCGTTCCGGGTTCCTGCTCCCCTGGACACTCCCTCGCGGCCGGGCTCCCGCCAGTTGCTTTGCTATGCAAAGCACTTGACAGTTGCGGCGGGCGGGTGTATTTTCGGCGGCGGCATGGCAGTCGTCCACACATTCCGGGAGAGGCCGCGGGCGGAGGGGGAGCCGCCGGCCCTGCACGACCGCGCGATGGACAACCTGCGCTTCATCCGCGAGACGATGGAGCGCGCCTCCGCCTTCACGGCCGTGCCCGGGTGGGGGCAGGTCGCCATCGGGTTGACGGCGCTCTTCGCGGCGCTCGTCGCCTCGCAGCAGAAGACGTTCGGCGCGTGGTTCGCCGTCTGGATGACCGAGGCCGCCGTCTCCGCGGCAATCGCCGGGTGGACGATGTACCGCAAGGCGCACGCCTCCGACACCTCGCTCCTCTCACGCCCGGGGAGAAAACTGATCATCAACCTCTCGCCGCCGATGCTGGTGGGCGCGCTCCTCACGGTCGTCTTCTACCGCGCGGGGCTTCCGGCGCAACTGCCCGGGCTGTGGCTCCTGCTCTACGGCACGGGCGTCGTCACGGGAGGCGCCTTCTCCGTGCGCCCGGTTCCCTTCATGGGGCTCTGCTTCATGTTCCTGGGGGCGGGCGCTCTTTTTCTGCCCGCCGTGTGGGGCGACGCGCTGATGGCCACGGGCTTCGGGCTGCTCCACATCATCTTCGGGCTGCACATAGCGAGGAACTACGGTGGCTAGACAAAACGCTTTGGCGAAGGATCGTGCGAAGAAGGCGGGCGCCCAGGGCTCGCCCGAGGATTTACGCGAGCAGCAGCCGCGGCGCAACAAGCCGACCGACGGGCCGGCCGCCGCCGCCGAACTCGACCGGCTCATCCACGAGCGCGTCCGCCTCGCCATCGTCAGCGCCCTCGCCGTCAACGAATCGCTCACCTTCAACGACCTCAAACAACTCCTGAACACCACGGACGGCAACCTGAGCGTGCACGCGCGCAAGCTCGAAGAGGCGCAGTACGTCGTCTGTAATAAGTATTTCGACGGGCGCACGCCGAAGACCGAATACAGGCTGACGACCGCGGGCCGGCGCGCGCTAGAGCGGTATCTCGGTCACATGGAGAGCGTCATCCGCGCCGCGCGCGGCGGGTGAGACAGGGCAGGGAGAGAGAAGTCGGGCCGCCGTCGCCCGATATTTTTTTGCCCGGCGACTTTATAAAGCAAAGCGCTTTGCTCTGGACGGGCGGGGCCGGCGGGCCGGCGGGGACTGAAGGAGGACTGACGTGGAGAGTTTTGACGTGGTGGTCGTGGGGGCGGGGCTGGCGGGGCTCCAGGTGACGAGGCAACTCGCGCGCGGCGGGGCGCGCGTGCTGCTGGCCGACCGGAAGAACTCGCTCGAAGACGCGGTGCACACGACGGGCATCTTCGTGCGCCGCACGCTGGAAGACTTCGACTTGCCGCGCGACTGCCTGGGGCCGCCGGTCAGGAAGGTGAGGCTCTACTCCCCGGCGCGGCGCGCGCTGGAGCTTGAGAGCGAGCACGAGGAGTTCCGCGTCGGCCGCATGGGTCGGCTCTACGCGCGCATGCTCGAAGAGTGCATCGACGCGCGCGCCGTCTGGTCGCCGGCGACGCGTTACGCGGGGACGGAGGCCGGGGACGAAGCCGGCGGGTCGTCGGTGCTGCTCGAACGCGCGGGCGTCACGCGAAGGGTCAAGGCGCGTTTCGTGGTCGGGGCCGACGGGGCGCGCTCGCGCGTGGCGCGCGACCTGGGGCTGGACGAGAACCGCGAGTGGATCGTCGGCGTCGAGGACGTGTTCCGCGGCGTCGCGGCGGGCGCCGAGCCTTGCTTCCACTGCTTCCTCGACCCGCGGCTCGCGCCCGGCTACCTCGCGTGGGTCGTGTGCGACGGCGAGGAGACGCACGTCGGCGTGGGCGGCTACGCCGAGCGCTTCGACCCGGCGCGCGCGCTCGAAGAGTTCAGGGCCGAGATGTCGCGCACGTTCGACTTCACGCGCGCGCGGCGCGTCGAGCGCAGGGGCGGGCGCATCCCCGTGGGCGGCGTGCTGAAGCGCATCGCGTGCCCGCGGGGACTGCTCGTCGGCGACGCGGCGGGCGCGGTCTCGCCGCTGACGGCCGGCGGGCTCGACCCTTGTATGCGTCTGTCGGGGCTCGCGGCCGAAGTCATCGCCGACCGTCTCGCGAGCGGGGACGCGGCGGCGCTCGCGCGCTACTCGGGCGCGCGTTTTCGCTCGCGCTTCGCCTCGCGCCTGTGGATGAGGAGGTCGCTGTCTTCCGTGGGGAGCCCTCTGCTTATCGAGGCGGCCTGCGCGCTGATGAGGCGGGCGCCTTTCCGCTCGCTGGCGCGCCACGTCTTCTTCGGGCGGGGCTCGTTCCCCGATGTGGGGAGCCACAGGCGCGCGGCGTGGGTCGGTCTGCTGCCGGGCGGCGGGCAGTGAGGGTTTAATTCGCGGTCGGGCATTAAAGTCTGAACGGAGGAGTGTCGGAAGGTATGTTGAAGCGCATCGTAGCCATCGCGTTCATCTTCTTGTGTGCGTCCGCGGCCTGGATGGTCCTGGGCGCGACCGTCTTCTCGCGCACGTACGACTCGGATCAGCTTCTCGAAGGGCAGGTCACTTCGCTCTGGGGCGCGCCGCAGTCGCAGTCGCCGCCCGCGGCCGCGTCCGAGCGCCTGGTGCCGAAGACGACCGAGACGTTGGAGAACGGCGTGAAGAAGGTCTTGACGGAGAAGGTCTCCGTCACCGAGGCGCTGCCGCTGGAGTCGAGCCGCGTGGACGTGTCGCTCGGGCTTGAGCACAGGCAGAAGGGCCTGCTCTGGTACAGCACCTACAAGGTCGACTTCGACGGCACCTACGTCTTCCGCAACGCGACCGAGCAGGAGCGCGTGACGTTCACGCTGAAGTTCCCGGCCGAGCGCGCCATCTACGACGACCTCGTCTTCACGGTCAACGGCGCGCCCGTCGCCCTGACGAACGAGAACAACTCGGCGACGGGCACGGCCGCCGTCAAGCCGGGCGAGACGGCGACGCTGCGCGTGGCCTACCGGTCGCAGGGCTTGGACGACTGGCGCTACAACTTCGGCGTCGGCGGCGACGCGAGGGCGGGCGTCAGCGTGGCGCAGGTGCGCGACTTCCGCATGAGGATGCGGACCAACTTCAAGGAGATCGACTTCCCCGAGAACACGCTTTCGCCTTCGGAGAAGCGCGAGACGGACGGGGGCTGGGAGCTTGAGTGGAACTACAAGAACCTCGTCTCGGGCTTCCAGATCGGGATGGCGATGCCCGAGAAGTTGCAGCCGGGGCCGCTCGCGGGGCGCATCAGCTTCTTCGCTCCGGTCTCGCTCTTCTTCTTCTTCTTCCTGATGTTCATCATCACGACGATGCGAGGGCTAGAGCTGCACCCGATGAACTACTTCTTCCTCGCGGCGGCCTTCTTCGCGTTCCACCTGCTGCTCGCGTATCTGGTTGACCACGTCTCGATTCACGCCGCGTTCGCCGCGTCGTCGGTCGTCTCGATCTTCCTGGTCATCAGCTACCTGCGCCTCGTGGTGGGGACGCGCTTCGCGGCGCGCGAGGCGGGGCTGGCGCAGTTCATCTACCTGGTGATGTTCTCCTACGCCTTCTTCTTCAAGGGCTTCACCGGGCTCGCCGTCACCGTCGGCTCCATCCTCACGCTCTTCGTCGTGATGCAGATCACGGGCCGCGTGCGCTGGGCGGAGAAGTTCTCGGCCGAGCCCGAGGGCGGCGACAGCGACACGCCCTCCGACTTCTCCGGCAAGGTCGCGCCGTCCGTCAGCGCTTAGGCGATTGTTGATGACAGGCTGCCCCTTCAGGTCGGCGGGAAGGGCGGTGAACCACAGAGGCACGGAGGGCACGGAGGTCGCACAGAGTTCAACCCTCTGTGCGACCTCCGTGCCCTCTGTGCCTCTGTGGTTAGTTAACCCTTACTTAAGTACAAGTAAGGGGAGGAATCCTCGTGGCTCTTCACCACTTGAATGATTGCCGCATGATTGCGGTTCGATTGCCGGAAGGCTGAAAGCCGCATGGCGCCCAGGTCGCTTTGCCTTCAACTCGAAGCGGGCCACGTACTGTTTCGATATTTGACTTGCCGGACGATTCTGTCTGACTACCAGACGCGCCGCCTCGCAGTTTGAGAGCGCGCCCCGTAAAAGCCTGTGCGTAGTGGCGCTTACGCGGTCGCGCGCCGTCGCGGCCCGATGTTTGCAGAGTTCGGGAGGGCGCGCGAGTGTCGCGGAAGAGTTAAGCGCAAGGGGAGGCTTCGAGGTTGATGAGGGCGGGCAAGGTTACGGGGTGGGTTTTATTGGCCCTGCTGACGTTGCAGGCGGCGTGCGGGGGGGCGCTGTCGGGCGGCGGGGCGCAGGCGTCGCTGCCGCACGCGTCCGCGGGCTTCAACCTCTTCAGCCCCGAGCAGGACATACAGCTCGGCGAGGCTTCGGCCGAAGAGATCATGCGGCAGGTGGTCGTGCTCCGCGACGAGCGCACCGGCCGTTACGTGCAGCGTCTTGGCGAGCGCGTGGCGTCGGCCGCGCCCGGCTACAAGTTCCCTTACAAGTTCGTCGTCGTCGCCTCGCCCGAGGTCAACGCCTTCGCGCTGCCGGGCGGGTACGTCTTCGTCAACGAGGGCGCGGTTGAGGCCGCGCACACGGAGGGCGAGCTGGCGGGCGTCCTCGCGCACGAGATCGCGCACGTCTCCCTGCGCCACGGCACGACGCAGGCTTCGCGCGCCTACCTCGCGCGGACGGCGATGAGCATCATCAACGCCGTCGCGGGCGCCGGCGAGGGCGACTTCTGGCACGCGGCGGCCGCGGCGTGCGGCGCCGGCGCGAACAGGTTCTTTCTGAGGTCGAACCGCGCGGCCGAGCTACAGGCCGACGCCGAGGGCGCGCGCCTTCTGGCCGAGGCCGGCTTCGACCCGCGCGACATGGCTAACTTCTTCGAGCGTCTCGACGAGCGCGAGGGCGAACGCGCGGACGCCGCGGGCGACCACCCCGACCCCGCGAGCCGCGTCGAGGCCATCGGCAAAGTCGTCGCCGAACTCGGCCAGTCGCCCGCGCCCGGGCGCGACTCCGAAGATTTCCGCCGCATCAAATCGCGCCTGTCCAACTCGCGCTAATAGATTAGCCGCAGAGGCACAGAGGCACGGAGGTTAAGAAGGATTAAGACAATCCTTTTCTTAACCTCCGTGCCTTTGTGCCTCTGCGGCCGACTCTTTTCCGGCGGGGCTTACTCTTTCCTGCCGGAGTGTTGGGTGGCTTGTCGGCGCGGGCGGCGGACGTAGCTGCGGCGGCGCGGGATGACGGGGCGGCGCTCGCCGAGCAGCTCCTTGTGGCGGTTGTTGAGGAGCGCGACGAAGGTCTGGTGGTGCTTGAAGCCGAGCAGCTTCGCCGCGCGCGAGACCACGCCGTCGGCGTCGCGCAGAGCGCGCGAGATGACCTCGGCCTCGTAACGCAGCACCTCCGCCTTCAGGGAGAAGCCCTCCCACCTCCCCTCGGGCGTGCCCCCCTCGTCCCCGTCGTCCTCCGCGTGCGAGGCCATGTGCGAGTCGAGCGCGCGCCGCGCGCAGGCGGTCAGGCGCGAGAGCGTTTCGAGGTTGCGCGTGCCGGAGAGCGGCCCGTGCGCGCGCGTGAACGCGTCGCACAGCTCGGCGTGGCTGAGATGCGCGCCCAGCTCCTCCGTGAGCGTGAGCGCGGCCACCCCCGCGCCCGCGCGGTCTCCCGCGGCCTCGGCGACTTCGACGGCGCGCGCGAGGCTCCGGCGCGCCTCTTCGGGCCTGTCCCCGCGCGCCTGCGCGACGCCGAGCGTCGTCAGCGCCTCGGCCAGGAGCGCCTGCCGGTCGCCGGCCTCGAAGACGCGCACGGCGGAGAGCGCGACGCGCTCGGCCTCCTCGTACCGGCCCTCGGCGACGAGCACGCGCGCCAGCGTCTCGTCGCACTGCGCGACGATGACCGCGTCCTTCAGGGAGGCGTGGAGCTTGCGCGCGCGCGCGAGGTGCTCGCGCGCATCCTCTTGCCGGCCGATGCGGTTGAAGAGGATGGCGAGGTTGTTCTCGTTGTTGGCGAGGTAGCGCGTGTGTTCGGCCTGCTCCAGGTGGAAGCTGGCGGCGGCGTGCTCGACGAGCGCGCGGTCGAGCATCTCGGCGTCGCCCGCGTCGGCCAGCGCGACGAAGGCGTTGGCGCGCTCCGCGTGGAAGTTGCCCTTGATAACGTCGCTCGCGCTCGCCTCGACGTGCGGGGCGGCCTCGGCGAGCAGCCCGACGGCCGCCCGAATGTTGCCGGCCGACAGCTCGACGATGGCGAGGCGGATCAGCGTGAGCGCCCGCTGCTCGGCGTCCTCGCGCGCGAGCCCTTCGAGCGCCGCGCGCAGGACGACGCGCGCCTCCTCGAACGAGCCCTCGCGCCAGTAGCAGACGCCGAGGTCTGTGCGCGACTCGGCGAGCTTCTTCGCGTCGCCGAGCAGCTCGAAGAGGCCGGCGCCCTCGCTGATGAGATTCTTAGCGGCCTCCTGCGCGCCCTCGATGCGGCGCGCGCCGCCGAGCGCGCTCGTCAGGCGCCCGGCCTGCACGAGCACCTCCGCGGCCGCGCGCGCGCCCAGGCCCTCGGCCGCGGGGCGCTCGCACGCGCCGCGCCAGAAGCCCTCAAGCGCCTCGACGGCGCCCTCGTAATCGCCTGCTTTTAAGAATGAGTTTGAAAGTGCGCAACGTCGGAGCGCGTCCTCGTCGCGGGAAGCGGGTGCCCCGGCCGTGGCCCGGGCGTGCGTAGCATGGGGGCCGTTCGAGAAGTCCATGTGAGGACTTTCCCTCCTCTCTTTTGGTTCCGGTGTCGCCGCGCCGCACTTTCGAGCATGAGTAATTGGGGCAAGGGCGGCCGCGTGACTCCGGTCAGGGGTTAAGGTGGATGCCGCGCCGTTGCGCGACACGGGCGCCGGCGCAGAAGCGTCCGAACCCTTCGCCGTCGCTGCTCTGTCGCCGGCCGGGCCGGCGCTCTGGGAGAATGCTGGAAAACTGTCTGAGACTAAACGACCCCGTCACGCTTGGCGCGCATGGGCCGGTCGTCTTTACGGTGTGAAAGCCCGGGGCGCGCCGAAGTTGCGGCCGCGGCGGCGCCCGGATTATGGCAGCTTAAACCGGGGGCGCGGGGAAAGCAACAAGAAAGGGGAAGGGTTTTGGGTTTTAGGTGTTGGGTAAAAACTGCCTCTTCTTACCCAACACCTAAAACCTAAAACCCAAAACCCTTCCTACGTGATGAGGTCGAAGTCGCCGTCGAGGACGCGCTCCAGCCGGCCGGTGCGCCAGCCGCGTGCGGAGTCGCGGACGAGGGGGGAGGGCTCTTCGCGGTAGCGGCGGACGACCTGCTGTTGGGGCGCGTGGGCTTCGGCCGAGAGGGCGCGCTCGGCCTGTTCGCGCAGGGCCTCGCGGCCGCCGCGCCCCGGCGGCTCTTCGGGCTGGCCGACGACGCGGACGGAGGCGGTCGCGCGTTTGAAGGAGGACTTCTCGTCCTGCGGCGTCTCGAAGACGTGGAGGCCCGCCTCGTGCCGGAGGATGCGAAAGGCCGCGTAGCCGGAGACGGCGAAGAGCGCGCGGTACTCCTCCGCGCCGCCGCCGTTCGAACTCGCGCCGTCGTGCTCTTCTATCAGCTCAAGGCGCATCCGCCGCCGCTCGGCCCAGCGCCGGTACATGCGCGCGAGCGTGCGAGCGAAGTCGTCGCTGCGCGCGCGGTCGGCGCCGGGCTCGCGCAACGCTGTGACGAGCAGGAAGGCGTCGCGCGCCTCCCCCTCGGCCATGCCGCGGCAGGCGGAGTCGAGCAGGTAGAGCTGCTGCGCGAGTCGCGCGACGAGGTCGGGCGGGAGCCGCTTGCGGTCGCCGCGCAGGCGCGCGAGCAGGGAGCCCGCGGTGCCCAGGCCCGCCTCGATGCGATCCATGTACTCGACGGCGCCGAGCACGGAGAAGCGCTCGGGCGCAGACCAGAAGTCGGCCGACTGCATCTCGCGCAGCGCGCCCTCCTTGCGCTCGCGCCAGGTCTCGTCCTCGACGCGCGCCGCGACCTCGTCGTACTGCCCTTGCAGGAAGCGCAACTCCTCGGGCGTGCCCCTCGGGTCGAGCGCGACGGATTCCAGCCGCAGCTCGCGCGCCGCCTCCTCGTCGAAGGAGAGTTCGTCGACCTCTTCGGCCGCGGCCTCGACTTGCGCGGGCGCGTCCGGGTCCACGAACTGCACGTCGAGCGACTGCGCGTCGGGCGACGAGCGGACGAAGAGGAACTGGTCGCCTTCGGGGAACTGGTGGTTGACGATGGTGAGCGCGAGCGGCGAGAGCAGGTAGCGCTCGACGGCGCGCTTCAGGGGGCGCGCGCCGAGGTCGGCGGTGAAACCCTTCTCAAGCAGGAACTCGACGGCCGACTCGTCCCACTCGACCGCCCACTGCCGCGTGCGCAGGCCGCGCCGCGTGAGCACGTCGTTCAACTCCTTGCGCAGGAGGTCGCGCATCACGCCGCGGCCGAGCGGCCGGAAGACGACGACGCGGTCGATGCGGTTGACGAACTCCCGCCGGAAGGCGCGGCCGACGGCGCGCTCGACGCTCCCGGCGGCGAACTGCGCCTGCTCCTGCGAGAAGCCCACGCTCGCGCCGTGCGGGAGCGTCGCGCCGAGGTTCGAGGTCATGATGATGACCGAGTGCCGGAAGTCGGCCGTGTTGCCGCGCCGGTCGGTCAGGCGTCCGTCGTCGAAGACTTGCAGGAACAGGTCCCACACGGACGGGTGCGCCTTCTCGAACTCGTCGAGGAGGACGACGGAGAAGGGCTGCTTGCGTATCTGGTTGACGAGGGCCGCGCTGTCGCTCGTCTCGTCCGTCTCGCCGAGTATCCTCCCCTGCGACTCCCACGTCTGAAGCTCGCTCATGTCGAGGCGGATCATGCGCTCGGGCGAGCCGAAGAGGAAGTCGGCGAGCGTCTTGGCAATCTCGGTCTTGCCCGTGCCCGTCGGGCCGACGAAGAGGAAGACGCCCTGCGGGCGCGTCGGGTCGGTGAGCCCCGCCTTAATCATCGCGACGCGCTCGACCAGACACTCCACGGCCTCGGGCTGGCCGAGCACGCGCCTCTCGAAGAAGGCGCGCAGCTCCGAGAGGTCGAGCCCCTCGCGCTCGTCGAGCATCTGCACGGGCAGCCCCGTCAACTGCGAGAGCGTGACGAGCAGGTCGTCGAGCTTCAGCTCGTCCGACCTGCTCTCCTCGGCGCGCAGGCGTCGTTCGGTCGCTTCGAGCAGGAGCAGGAGGTTGCCGGGGGCGGCCTTCTCGTCGAGGTACTGCTTGGCGAGCTGCAAAGCCTCGCGCAGCGTGCGCTCCGAGACGCGGGGCAGGAAGTAAGAGGTGTCGACCAGCGCGTGCGCGCCCTCCCAGCCGAGTTTGTCCACGCCGCGGCGCCCGGCCCAGCGGCGCGCGAGTTCCAAAGTCTCTTCGTCGGAGAGCGGCGCGACGCGGCACGTCTGCATCGCCGTGCGCAGGCGCGGGCGCAGGCGCACGAGCTGCTCGTAGGCGCGCGCGGGCACCTCGCCGACGAGGCGGACGGCGCCGCTCTCGATGTGCGGCAGCAGCAGGTCGAGCACGCCGGTCGGGCTGTAGCGGTGCCGCCCGGCCCAGAGCGCCTCGTGGAAGTTCGGCATGACCCAGAGCACGCGCTTGCCTTCGAGCTGTTGGACGATGGCCCGGACGCGCTCCTCGATCTGGCCGATGTAGCTTTGCCCGGCCAAGACCTCCGCGGGCGCGGCCTCGAAGACGAGCCAGCCGTCCGCGCGCAGGCGCGCGGCCAGCGCGCGCACGAGCGCCGTCTTCCCCGCGCCCGACTCGCCGACCAGCAGCACCGAGCGCGCCGGCTCACGTTTAATCGCCGCCTCCAGCTCCGAGACGCGCGCCGCCACCGCGTCGAGCACGAAGACCTCGCGCCCCTCGTCCTCCCACACGCGCCCGAACGTCTTGACGAACTCGGCGGTCTGACGCGAGCCCTGCCACCGCGACAACTCCGCGCGCGCGCCCGCGGGCAGCTGCGCGGCTATCGAGTCGAGCGTCGCGCAGACGTCGTCCCACTGCTCGGCGCCGAGCTTGAGGGCGTCCGCCTCGTCGGCGAGGGCGCGCGGGCTGACGGTGTCGCCGGCCGCGACGCGACCGGCGACGAACTCGCGCAGCGCCTGCAAAGGCATCGGCTCGCGCCACGTCGAGTTGAGGCGCGCGAGCAGCGGGGCGAGGACGTCGCGCCCGCCCGCGTGCGCGGCCAGCGCGCGCAGCGCGAAGAAGCGCGGCCAGTAGAAGTACGCGTTGATGTCGCGCAGCACGCCCTCGACGACCGCCTCGTCGTCGCCCTCGCGCCGCGCCAGCGCTTCGAGCGAGATGCAGGCGACGAGCGCGTTGCCCTCGGCCGCGCGCGCGAGCAGGCCGTGCGTCGTCGCCTCCGCGCCCAGAGAGAGCTCGACGCCGCGCCCGAAGCCCTCGTGCCCGAGCAGCTCGCGCGGGTGCGTCGTGTCGTTGAAGAAATCGTCCATGCCGCGCGCGACCGCGTACACGTCGCGCGCCTCCGCCGCGGCCGCATCGACGCGCCGGTCGGCTCCGTCCGGCGTAGAGTCCGCGGCCCGGGTCGCGTCGGTTGACTGCGCCGCACGTTCGCCGGCGACGGCCTCACTCTCCCGACGCGCCTCCTCGTGCGCGGCCGCCAGCGCGTCGAGCCGCGCCTCGTTGCGCTCGATCCTCCGTTGCCCCGACTCCAGACGTTCGCTCAAAGACGACAGCTCGCGCCCGAGCCACTCGCGCAGCTCGCCCGACGCGCGCGCGCCTTCACGACCCGACGCGCGCGAGCGCGCGAGCGCCGCCCACAGCGCGGCGACGCTCAAAAGGATTGAGGTGATGATAAGGACGGTGGTCAACAACTCTCTTACCGAATGCTTACTTTAAACCTTCGCCCCGCGCCCGGCGGCCTCGTTCACGGCGCGGGCGGCGCGGTTGCCGGATTCGAGCGCGCCGTTCATCCAGGAGGCGTAGAGGGAGGCGTGCTCGCCCGCGAAGTGTATGCGCCCCTCGGGCGCGCCCACGGCGACGAGCTGCGGGCCGGAAGGGTGCGTCCAGGCGCAGCCCGCCCAAGGGTCTTCGCCCCAGCACTTCACCGCGCCGCGCTCGAAGGAGGCGCGGGCGCCGGGCACGGCCTGCTCCGTGAGCGTGAGCGCGGCGTTCAGGCGCTCCGCCTCGTTCTTCTTCGCCCACTCGGCCGCGGTGTAGTGGCGCACGTAAGCCTGCATGACGCCGCGGCGGCCCCGCTGCCCGAAGGTCGAGGGCCAGAACTCGGCCGGCAGGTCGGCCACCGCGAAGCCGTTGCCGCGCGCGTGCTCCCAGAAGCGCTCGCGCGTCTGCATGAAGGCGCGCGCGGCCAGCTCGTAGACAAGCTCGTCGCGCACGCGCGTCTTCTGCTCGGAGAGGCGCGGGGCGAACTCGACGCGACCGAGCACCGCGAAAGGGATCGCGCAGACGACGTAGTCCGCCGCCAGAGTCTCGGCCGCGCCCGCGCGTTTGAAGGTGACGCGCGCGCCGGCCGCGTCCTGCTCGACCCTTGAGACGACCGCGCCGTAGACGACCTTGCCCGCGAGCCTCTCGGCGAAGGCGCGCGGCAGCAGGTCGTTGCCGCCCTCGATCTTATGCCAGCCGCGCGCCTCATCCAGCGTGACGCCGACGTAGTCCTCGACGGCCTCGGCGAACTCGTCCCAACCGACCTCTTTGCGCCGCCCGCGCCTGACCTTCGCGAACGACCCCGCGTCGGGGTAGAAGGGCAGGAGCCGCAGGTCGAACTCCCTGACGTAGCGCATCGTCCACTCGTGGCCGTCGGGGATGCGCGCCGCGCCCGCGTCGCCGTACAGCCCCTCGTCGAACGTGCGCAAGGTCAGCACGCGCCCGCCCGGCCGCTCCTGGGCCTCCAAAACCTTCACGTCGTGCCCGGCCCTCGCCAACTCGTACCCGGCCGAAAGACCCGCCAGCCCCGCGCCCAGGATGACTACCACGCGTGGCGCATCAGTCCGGCCGAGCCCCGGCCGCGCGCCCGCCCGCGTCAACCCGGCAACCCCGCGCGCGGGCACGGCGAGCGCCGCCGCGGCCGCCAGCGCGCCCTGCCTGATGAAAATCCTGCGGGGGATTCCGTCCGTCACGGTTAAGGGGTTCCGGTCGGCGCGTCCCGCCCCGGGCCGGGCTCGGGCGTGTAACGCTCGTGCAGGTCTACGGGCACCGTCTTCTTCCGCAGCCGCAGGTTGAGCAGCTCGACGAAGACGGAGAAGCCCATCGCGAAGTAGACGTAGCCCTTCGGGATGTGTACGCCGAAGCCCTCGACGATGAGGGTGAGACCGATGAGCAGGAGGAAGCTGAGCGCCAGCATCTTGATCGTCGGGTGGCGCGCGACGAAGGCGCTGACCGGCGCGGCGAAGACCATCATGAAGGCGATGGAGACGACGACGGCCGCGACCATGATCTCGATGCGGTCGACCATCCCCACGGCCGTAATCACCGAGTCGAGCGAGAAGACCACGTCGAGCAGCAGTATCTGGACGATGACGCTCGCGAACGTCGCCCTGACCTTGGCCGAGGCGTGACCCGGTTCGCCTTCGAGGTTCTCGTGAATCTCGAAGGTCGCCTTGCCCAGCAGGAACAGGCCGCCGAGGATGAGAATCAGGTCGCGCCCCGAGACCGCGCGGCCGAAGACCTCGAACAGCGGCGCGGTCAGCCCGATGATCCACGAAAGCGACAGCAGCAGCAGCACGCGCGTCCCCAGCGCGAGCCCCAGGCCCATGTAGCGCGCCCGCGACTGCTGCTCCGCGGGCAGCTTCCCCGCCAGGATGGAGATGAAGATGATGTTGTCAATGCCGAGGACTATCTCCAACGCCAGAAGCGTCGCGAAAGCGATCCAAGCCTGCGGGTCCGTAATCCAGTCCAACGGTAGTAAAACCCCCCTCGCGGATATTAAAGCGCCCCGCATCATATCGCATCCGGCGCTCGGGCACAGACTCTTTCCGTGGTTGTGAAGGCCGGGTTACGGGCGGGCGGCGGCGGCGGGGCTTGGCGCAAAAAGAAACCGGGCTGCCACCCACGAGGAGTAGCAGCCCGATCCCGGTATCCCTTCGAACCGCCGAAGCGATTCTGGGGGACGGCAACCTTTGCATGTACACGCGACAGGCTGCCTGATTTGTATCCCGAAGCGTGCGCCTGCGGCGGCTCACCCCCGGTCGGCACGGG
Organism: Pyrinomonadaceae bacterium; assembly: GCA_036389235.1. GTDB lineage: Bacteria > Acidobacteriota > Blastocatellia > Pyrinomonadales > Pyrinomonadaceae > QHXN01. The sequence goes on from DASVQJ010000063.1 coordinate 45,701, forward strand.
CTAACTTCCGTCAACCTCTCAGGTCCGAAGACCTGGTGCCTCTTGGTTTTTGTTCTGGTGGCTTTACCTCCACCTCCAGTCTACGTTCTGGACAACGAGGCTCAACCGAAGTTGAGCGGCGTTCGCTACCCCGTCGGTTAATTATTCCGTCGGAGCGCCGTCGCGTTTTTATCCGCGCGGCTCGGGAAGCGCCCGTCGGCATCCTCCCTGCGCAGGCCTTTCGGCCTCGGCCGGGGCGTCAGTGGCAGCGACGTTTGCCGCTTGTCGCTGTCCTCAGATTGAAGTGTTTCCACCCCGATCTGCCGATCCCCACGCCGGTCACGACTGCCGTAACAATCGCGACGGGAGCCGGACTATACGCACACGCCCGGAGGCTGTCAAGACTTTTTTTGAAAAAAATTTCAGGGCGACTTTCGCCGGTCTTTTCCGCTTTTCAAGGCATCTGAAAAGTTCATCCACAGGCAATTTCCACAGGTGGAAATCTCATGGCCGTTTTGTGGAAATCTTTCCTACGATTCTGTCGAGCACCAAGACGCGGAGGCACGGCTTTGTAGTTCGGGGCGTGAACCGTGAGCCGTAAACCGTGACAAGAATGAAGAGCCCATCTTCTCTTGTCACGGCTCACGGTTCACGGTTCACGGCCTTACTGCTGCCGGCCCGCGGCGAACTGCGCGGCGACCTCGGCGACCCGCCTTCCTTGAAAGCGCGCGGCGTTCAAGGCCGTCTCGTCGGGCCGCGTCTGCCCGTTGTCGCTCTTGAAGGAGACGCCGTAGGGGTTGCCGGACTGGAACTGGACGGGGTCCGCGTAGCCGGGGCCGACGATGATCGAGCCCCAGTGGTAGAAGGTGTTGTTGAGCGCGAGTATCGTCGACTCCTGCCCGCCGTGCATCGTCGCCGCGCTCGTGAACGAGGAGACGACCTTGTTGACGAGCTTGCCCGTCGCCCACAGGCCGCCCGTCGTGTCGATGAACTGCTTGAGCTGCGCCGCGGGCAGGCCGTAGCGCGTCGGCGTGCCGAAGACGACGGCGTCGGCCCAGGTCAGGTCGTCGAGCGTCGCCTCGGCCACGTCCTGCGTCTCCTGCACGTGCCGCGACCACCCCTCGTTCGAGGCGATGGCCTGCTCGGGCGCAAGCTCCCTGACCTTGCGCAGGCGCACCTCCGCGCCCGCGCCTTCCGCGCCCTCCGCGATGGCCTGCGCCAGCCTGTAGGTCGTCCCCGTCGAGCTGTAGTAGATGACTGCTAGTTTGACCGCCACTGTTCCCTCCTTGTGTCCGCGGTTGACCGAGTAGCGGGCGGGGGAAGGGAAGCCCCCACACTGCTCGCGTCAACGTCCTTAATCTTCGAGGTTCGGTGTCCCGGTTTATACCGCGGCGCGGCGGGCCGGCGCAACGGGCGCCGTGCTTCACAGAAGCCGGCGGCCGTTCAGTTCGAGCGCGTTCTCGCGGTAGAAGACGTTCAGCCACCGGCCGCCGCGTCTGGCCCAGCCGGAGGTGACCGCCACCTCGGACTTCAGCTCCTTACCCTTGACGACCGCGTGCGCCTTCGCCTTGTAGACCACGACGGCCGCCCCTCCGTTGAGCATGGTGACTTTGAAGTCGCTCAACGAATAATCCTTCACCTCGATCTCAAGCACGTCCTGAAGGTACTGCTTCTTACCGACCACCTCCCCCGCGGGGTAGATGTCGTAGAAGTCCTCGCCGGTCAACTCCGCCAGCGCCTTCACGTCCTTGTTCTTGTACAACTCCCAGGTGCGCTTCTCCTTCGAGATCAGCTCCTCCTCGACGGGGGCGGCCCCCGACCTCGACGGGCCGTCCTGCGCCGGGGCCGTCAAGATGTTCGCGAGCACCAGTGCGGGCAGCAGGGTTATTGCGGCGAGCAGTCTCATATGCGTCCACCTCTCGCGTGCGTCTCTGGACGTCCTGAGGCAAGGATAACTTACGACGCGGGCGGGCGGCACGGGTTCGGCGACGCCGGTTCGGCGGCGGCCTTTCGGCGGCGCGCGGGTGCGAGTTCGGGGGGCGTCGTTTATAATCGCCCTTTCGGAAACTCATCAGATAATCCGCATTGTTTAAGAGGAGTTTGAGATGACGCTTGAGAAGACGACGAAGCGGCCGGAGCGTTTGCGATTCGACGGGCGCGTGCTCTATTTGACGGAGGACGTGTCGCCGATTCGGCGGCAGTTGGAGGCGGGCGAGGATTTGGAGTTCGACGCCGGGCGGGCGTTGATGAATAACATCTCGACGGACGAGATCACGCCCGGGTGGGTCTGCTTCTATTACGACGAGACGCTGGGCGAGTACGTGTACGTCGGGATGCGGGAGGGGGCGGTTAAGAAGGACGAGGTTAAAAAAGGCGGGTTCGCGGTCGTGGTGTCGGGGCTGTCGAAGGGGTGCGGGTCTTCGCGCGAGACGGCGCCGTTCGCGGAGAAGGCCGCCGGGTTGCAGCTCGTCATCGCCAAGACCATCGAGAAGATTTACGGGCAGAACTGCCAGAACATAGGGTTGCTGACCTCGACCGACTTCGGGCTGATCGAGCGGATAAGGGGCGGGGAGGAGATTCCGCTCGCGGAGTTCACGCGCGGGCTCGACCCCATCTCAAGACAGATCGTGGAGTACGGCGGGCTCTTCAACTACAACAAGGCCCGGCTGGCGGGCGAGGTCACGCCGCCCGCTTTGGAGACGAGGCGGCGGCCGATGAACATCGTCGAGAAGATCGTCGCGCGCCACGCCTTCGTGCGCGCGGGTGAGATCGGCGTCGAAGCCGTCAAGCCCGGCGACGCGCTCTTCGCCGTCGCGGACGTGCGCTTCTCGCACGAGTACGTGACGCCGATGGCGGAGAGCCTGTTCAAGCAGGCTTTGGGCCAGGACGCGCGCGTGACGGAGGCCGAGTCGGTCTACGCCTTCCGCGACCACCTGACGTTCATCGGGCGTGTGATGTCGGATGACAAGAAGAAGATGGGCCTGCTCGACCGCGCGAACGGCCTCGCGACGACGCAGGAGAGTTTTACGGAGCAGCAGGGCATCAGGCTCTACGGCGGGACGGAGGAGCGCGGGTCGGAGGCCATCTGCCACAACGCGGTCGTCGAGGACATCGCGCTGCCCGGTCAGCTCGTCATCGGCACGGACTCGCACACCTGCATGGCGGGCGTGCTCGGGTGCTTCGCCTTCGGGGTCGGCTCGACCGACATGGCGAACGCGTGGTACACGAAGGACATCCGCGTCAAAGTCCCCGAGGTCGTCCGCTTCGTGCTGAAGGGCGAGAAGCGCGCCGACGTGTCGGCGAAGGACGTGATGCTCGTCATCCTCGCGACCGACTACATGAAGGAGGGCAAAGGCATCGGGCAGGTGCTTGAGTTCGCGGGCGACGGCCTGCGCGACTGGAACATCGACGAGCGCGCGACGCTCACCAACATGGCGGTCGAGGCCGGCGGCTTCACCGGCATCATCGAGCCCGACGAGGTGACGCTCGAATACTTGAAGAAGATGCGCGGGCTCTCCGAGGAGGAGATTCGCGCGGGCTTCCTCAGTAGCGACCCGGACGCGGAGTACGCCGCGAGCTTCGAGATCGACTTGGGCGAAGTCCGCCCGATGGTGGCGACGCCCGGCGACCCGCGCAACGGCCTGCCCATCTCGGACTTGAGCGAGCCCGTCAGGATCGACATCGCCTACGGCGGGTCGTGCACGGGCGGCAAGATGGCCGACATGGACATGTACGCGGCGGTCTTGAAGCGCGCCGTCGAGCAGGGCAGGCGCGTCGCGCCCGGC
>DASVQJ010000064.1:0-59750 GCA_036389235.1 Pyrinomonadaceae bacterium
CGAGACGTCCTGCCTGTGCTCGACGCGGCACTGCGCGTTGCCCCCGCACGACTCGATGTTCTGCGTCCAGAAGTCCTCGCCCGGCGGGTCGGACTGCCGGTAGAGGAAGTCGTGGTAGTGCTGGCAGACGAAGTTGCGCGAGTCGTCGATGGGGTTGCCCGCAGTCTCCGGCGAGTCGTCCACGATCTGCACGGTGGCCGTCGAGGTCGCGCCGAGCGTCGAGCCTGCCGAAGGGTTGGAGAGTGCGAGCGTGAACGACTCCGGCCCCTCCGCGTATGCGTCCTCGTTGATGAGCAGCGGCACGTTCTTCTGCGTCTCGCCCGCCTCGAAGACCACGCGGCCGACGACGTACTCGTAGTCCCCCTTCTGCTTGGCGGTGCCGTCGCTGCTCGTGATGTCAACCGTCGCGCGCCCGCTGGTCGTCCCCGTCCGTATGACCTGCGCCAGGACTTGCGCACAGTCCTCCTGCGCCGCGTAGGCGGCCGAGCCGAACTGTAGGAACGAGGTCGGCACGGGCGTCGGCGTCGTGCCCGGGGTGGGCGTCGGCGTCGGCGTGTCGGTCGGCGTCGGCGTAGCCGTCGGCGTCGGAGTCGTCGTCGGGGTTGGCGTGGCCGTCGGCGTGGGCGTCGCCGTGGGCGTCGGAGTCGGAGTCGCCGTCCCCGTGCCGAGGTCGTGTACGACGAGGTTATCGACGTACCAGCCCGAGTCCTCGCCGGCGTTGGTGCCGACGTCCGAGGTCATGCGGAAGCGTATGAAGACGGGCAAGCCTTCGGGGTTGTTGTCGCCGCCGGGCGCGAACTCGCCCAGCGCGACGCGTACGTGGTGCAGCCCCTTGATGCCCGTGTAGGCGCGGCGGCCCTGGAGCGCCGAGAGGATGGCGGCCCCCTCGATGGTTCCGTCGAGCCGGTTGTTGTAGAGACCCTCGACGATGTAGTTGCCGAGGTCGTAGGTCGTCGTGTTGTCCGGGTAGGGCGTCGAGTTGAAGTTCGGGCCGCCCTTCGCCAGTTCGAGCACGCCGCCGTCGAAGGTCGCCTCGGTCGAGAAGAAATGGTCGAAGTCCATGACCGAGGTCGCGCTGAGCGTCAGCGGGCCGATGACGGCCGAGATGTCGCTGTTGCCGTAGCCGGCGCCCGGGTCGAAGTCGGGCGCGTACATCGTCGAGGTCTTCGAGCCGTCGGGCTGCGGGACGTTCGTCACACGCTGCCAGGTGGGCTGGTCCTCGCGCGGGTCGTCGCCCGACTCCTGCAAAGGCGGCTGGAAGCGCGCGTCCGCGGTGGGCGACTCGTAGGTCTCCTGCGGGAACGGCTCCTGCGGCTTGAAGGAGTTGATCGAGGGTATGTTCCAGCGCACGCGGCGGTTGCCCACGTCGTCCGTGTCTCGCTTGCCCAGCGCGTCGCGCGCCTGGACGATGTAGTAGTAAATCTGCCCGAGCTGTAGGTTGGTGTCGGTGAACTGCGTGCCCGAAACGCCTTGCGCGACGCGGTTCGCCTCCGAAGGGGCGAAGGTCGGCTCCTGGGTGCCGTTGCCGGGCTCGACGTGCGTGGTGCGGTAGACGTCGTAGACGCACTCGGTGCAGACCGCGAACACGTCGCCCGCGGGGTTGGGTTTAATCGCCGGGTTCCACTTGATCGTAAGGCTGTTGCCCGTCTTCGGGTCAACGACCTGGTCGAGGCCGAAGAAGGTCGGCGGCGGCGTGATGACGGCCCCGTTCGAGACGAGGACGCTCTGCGTGTTCGAGGTCGAAGAGCAGTCGGCCGCGCCGTCGCGGCTGGCGCGCACCTGGTAGAAGTATGTCTGCCCGCCCGAAAGGTTGTTGTCTTCGAAGGTGGTCTGCGTCGCGGGAAGCTCGGCGACCTTCGTGAAGGGGCCGCCGGCCTTGAACGAACGCGTGATGACGTAGAGGGCCGCGCCCGCGACGGGCACGCCGCCGTTGATGGTCACGGTGACCTTGTTCGGGCCGGTGTTGGCGAGCGAGAAGGCGGGCGCCGCGAGCGGCCCGAGGTTCTCGCAGACCGCGACCGAGGCCGGGACGGTGAAGTCCTCGACGACGGGGTTGGTGCTGCCGGCGGCGTTCCCCGACTGCGCGTTCTGCCCGACGCCGTGGCTGGCGAAGGCGCGCCAGATGATCGAGCGGTTCTCGCCGCCGTTCATCTCCTTGTCGGCGAGCAGAATCGAGTTGCGCGTGTCCACGATGGAAGGGTTGCAGGGCGAGAGTTGCAGGCCGCGCAGGACGAGCGTGTCGGCGAGTCGCGCGCCGCGGGCGACGGCCGTTGAGAGCGGGCCGACGCGGTCGCCGCGGGCCTGTATCTCCGACTGCACCAGCCGCGGGCGGACGATGTGCTCGTCGGCCCTGATGGTCGGCACCTGCGTCCCGACGCTGGCCGGCGGGACGATGCCGGGTCCCGGAGGTTGGGGGCCGCCCTGGAAGGTCTCGCCGGTCATCGTCGTGTTGAAGGAGGCGCGGTAGTCTATCGGGTGCCTCGTGTCTATCGAGCGGACTTTGCGCGGCCCGATGTAGAACTCCGTGCCGGTGAGCGCGCAGGGGCCGCCCGTGCACAGCCGGCGCGTGCCGTCGAAGAAGACGCCGTTCGCGTCCTTCATAATCAGAAGCTCGCGCACGTCCCAGAGCATGGCGGCGAAGACCTCGCCCACGTCGTGCACCTCGAACGGGAGCGCGCCGGGGTCGGGGTCGGGCGGTCCCTGGTCGCGGCGGTTGAGGCCGTTGCCGTTGAGCGAGGCGTAAGACCAGCGGAAGTTCGTGTAGGGCAGCCGGCGGATGCCGATGTCGAACTCGCCCGTGGCGTACTCGACGATGGCGTCGTCGTCCGACATCGAGCCGGCGATGAAGTCGCTCCAGCCCTCGCCCTGACCGCCCGACTCGCCCACGAGCGGCGTGCCCAGGCAGTCGGCCGCGCCCTTGCCGGCCGAGCGGTTCGAGACGCCGTGGTAGAACTCGTGCGCGACGACGTCGAAGTCGAGGTCGCCGTCCGAGCGGCGGAGGCCCTCTTCGGTGAAGAGGTACATCTGCATGCGCGGCGGCGAGCCGTCGTTCGGCGTCCCCATGTTGGCGTTGTCGGTGCCGGAGCCGTCCTGCACGTTGGCGCTCAGGGCGTCCTGCCCCGCGCCGCCGAGGCCGAAGTTGTCCTGCTGGAAGTTCCAGGTCGTCTCGGTGAACCCGATGCTGTAGAGGTAGTCGTGCATCAGGTTCGTGTAGTAGAAGAGCGAGACCGTGTCGGGGTAGACGTCGGCGTCGGAGCTGGCCGGGTAGATGACGTTGCAGGGCGTGCCGATCTGGCACGGCTGCCCCTGCGGGGTGGCGGGCGTGATCGTGCCCGGGATGAACTCGACGGCGTCCACGCCGCCGTACTCGTAGCTGTTCGTGAAGGTGAAGTGGGAGGCCGTGAACTGCCGGTTTGAGCTGTAGCCCTTGACGCCGCTCGTCGTCTCGTCGTCGTCGGCGCGGTCGTCGGCCACGATGACGTTGTTGCCCTCGGTGTAGCGCGACTGGAAGACGGAGGAGAGCACGCGGCCGTCGCGCAGCGTCACGCTCGAAGCGAGCGGCGTCAGGTCGGCCGCGAAGGGCTGGCTCTTGTCGGCGGCGGGCGAGTTGGCCGCGAGGTTGCGGTTGCGCGCCTCGTCGGTCATCTCGTACTTGTAGGCGCGCGTCGAGGCGCGGTTGGTGTCAGACTCGGCGATCTCCGTCCCGCCCGTCCCCGTCGGCAGGTAGAACCAGCCGAACTGCGAGTTGGGCGAGGGGTGCAGCGCGTCGGGGAAGCCGCGCGTCACCTGCCCGAAGGGCGTGTTGAAGAGCGAGGGGAAGAGCGCCCCGCCCACGTCCGCGAACGGGTCTTCGACGCGCGCCCTCACCAGACTCTTCTTGAAGCCGCGGCCGTTGTCGCGGTTGAACTCGTCCTCGTTCGGCTGGTAGGTCGGCGGCGTGCCCGGCGCGGGCGAGCGGCCGTAGCCCGCGCCGACCGTCCCGCCCGTGACGGCGGCGCCGTTGCACGGACGCCCGGGGACGTTGCCGGTGCAAGTCCTGCGCCCCGAGAGCGCCACGGGCATCCCGTCGAAGACTTTGCCCTGCGCGCTGCCGGCCGGGTTGTGCGACTCGACGAGGTCTTGCACGTCCGGGCGGAAGGTGGCGCGGCGGCTGTTGACCGGCCCGCCGCCCGGCTCTCCGAAGAAGGCCGTGAGGCTCGTGCGCCGCAGCACCTCGCCCGTCTCCGCGTCCACGATATGGTTCCACATGATGCCCCGGTAAGCCGGGGTGGTGAGGACGAAGTTGTACGCGTACCGGCCTTCGCCGCCGAGCGGGAAGACGACGCGCGTGACGACGATGTCGCCGCTGAAGACTTTGCCGCCCGTGAAGCGCGGCGCCTCGAAAGGTTCCGGGTCGAGGTTGCCGAAGCTGCGCGGGACGGCCTTCGTCCCCGCCTGCTGCGGGGTGAACCCCTCGAAGCCGAGCGCCTCGGCCGCGGCCGAGACGGCATCGGCGGGGCTGAGCGCGAACGAGTTCGTGACCTTCAACTGCGGGTAGCTGTCGCCGCCGATGTTGATGATCTGCCCCTCGCGGTTGACGTTGACGAGCACCTCGCCCTTGTAGACGGGCACGCCCCCGACCTGCTGCTCGTAGAGGAGCGTCGTCGCCCCCAAATCCGGCAGCGCCGCGCGGCTCTTCAGCCTCAAGCCCTCCACGTCCGCTTCGGCGAAGCGGAAGACGCCCTGCCAACGTCTGACGAAGTCGAGCGCGACCTTCTCCGGCGCGTCCGCGCTCGGCTTAGACAGGTAACCCCCGGTGGCGAACATGTGGCGCGGGGTGCCCGTCAGCGGGTTGTACTCGGCGCTGACGGGCGAGCCCGCTTCGAGCCGGAGCGAGCCGAGGGCCTTCGCCTGCGCCGCGTCGGGTAGACGCGACGCGGCCCGGCTGACCCTCTTCGCGTCGGCGGCGGGCGAGACCGGCCGACCGTCGCGGCTCAGGACGCCGCCGGGGACGCGCACGTCCAGCTCCTCCGGCAGCTTGTCGGGCGTCGCCCGCCTCTTCGCCGAAGAGACGAAGAGGGCCGGCGTCAGGAGCAGGAGCAGGATGAGGCAGAACAGCGAACCGCGAATGAACCTTTGGTGGCTCATGGCTTCCCCTTTCTACTGGCCCGGCGTTGTCCCCGCGGAGGTGCGGGCTGGCCGGGCCGAAGACAATTTAGGATGTCCGTCTTTACGTGAGACCACCTGTCGGCGTGCGGGGCAAGCGCAAGTGTCGGCGGTCGCGGTTTACAACGTCAAACGTGTACGGCGGAGACTCTTCGCCCGCGCGCCCACACGGGCGCGCGGACTGACAACTCTGTATTCGTCGGGGGAGGCGGAGGGAGCGGGGGCTCCTCCGCTGCACGGGCAAGTTGTGCGTCGGAATAGTCGGGACTTTAACGTCGGGTTACGCCTTTGTCAACAACTGAATGATGCGGAGGCGCGTTATATTTTCCCTTTAACTTGCGTACCGCTCCTCGACGGTCGCGGCGAAGACCAGCGTCCCGACGACGCCGATCAAGCCGGCGGTAACGAAAGGCGCCCACGGCTCGACCTTCCACAGCAGCCCGCCGAGGGCGGCCGCGGGCGTGATCGTCAGGCTGCGCACGAGGTAGTACAGGCCCACGGTTCTGGCCCGCAGGTGCGGCTCGGCGAAGTCCACGATCATCGCCTTGCGCGAAGGCTCGCCGATCTCTCGCAAACCGCCGATGACGAAAGCGAAGACGAGCGCGGGGAAGCTGCGCGACAGCACGACCGCCACGGGGAAGAGCGCGAAGCAGAAGAAGGTGGCGATGACGAAGGGCTTTCTCCCGACGCGGTCGGCGACCTTCGCCGCCGGGATGTAGACCAGAATCGCCGTGGTCATCTGGACGGCGACGAGCGCCCCGTACTGCGGGAGGCTGTGGCCGGTCACGTTCGTCACGTAGAGGACGACGAAAATCTCCGCCATGCCCTCGCACGTCCTGATGATGATGTCGGAGACGAGGAGCCGCTTGAGCGCCGCGTGGAACGAGCGCCACACGCCCCGGACGTTGGCGGGCGCGCCGACCGTCACGGGGAGGTTGATGGCGAGCGTCAGGGCCGCGCCCGCGCCGGCGAGCGCCAGCATAATGAGGAGCCCCACCCGCACGCCCGAGACGACCCCGGCCCACGCGATCAGCGCCCCGCCCGCCAGCGGCGCGACGGCCATCGGCACGCGCTTCAACATCGACTGGACGGTGAAGCCCATCGCGCGCCGCCCCTTCGGGAGCGCGTCGCCGATGACGGCGAAGACCGCGGGGCTCGCCATGCTGTGCCAGCTCATCGAGAGCGCGAGGCCGAGGAAGACGTAATGCCAGGAAGGGCTGACGAGGTAGACGAAGTACCCGACCGACGCCAGCGCGATGAAGGTGAGGAAGGCCCGCCGCCTGCCCACGCGGTCGGCGACCCAGCCGCCCGGGTACTGGTAGACGGCGTCGAAGAAGTCTTTGGCCGTGCCGAAGAGCCCTATCGTCCCGACGCCCGCGCCGAGGGCCTCAAGGTACTTGGGCAGGTAGCGCTTCCAAAGCTCCTCGCCGAACCCGAGCAGGAAGACCACCGCCGAGACGATGACGACGTTGCGCTCCAGCCCGAGGAAACTCGCCACGCGCCCCCGCCGCGTCCCGGCGGGCGCCGCGACATCTTTTCGCCCGGTAGTAGCCATCCGCCCTTAGTCTACCCTCATGCGCGACATAGATACATCGGCGCGCCTCGACGAGCGTTCCCTGCCCCCGTTTGCCTTTCTAATCTACGGAGCGCCTGACGGCGAAAAAAAAGACCACGGCCGTTAATAATGCTTCCACTTCTCACCGCTCCCACGTATAATCCCTCGCCGTTCAGGCCGGAAGTACTCACGGCAGGTTAACCACAGTCAACCCTCCCCGGTGCGACCGGTGACACCTATCACAGACGTGATCCGCCGCCGCGCTTAACCTGTGCAGAGCAGATTCGGGCGAGGGCCGGCAAGTCTCTCCACGGCCGACTCCTGCGCCACGGTTCGTCCGTCACCATTCGTCAACCCCGAAGGCCCGTCCGACCCTGTGTTTCGAAAGGAACAGAAAATGCCCCGCACCTCCTTACGCCGCACGGCGGCGACCGCCACCGCCTCGTTTCTCGCACTCTCCCTCGTGGTCATAGCCGCGGCGGCCGGCGCGCCGGGTGAAATCTCCTTCACCGGCGCCGCCTTCGAAGCCGAGGAGGGCGCGGGGAACGCGCAGCTCACCCTGAGACGCGACGGCGGCGCCGACGGCCGCGTGACGGCGAAGGTCACGCTGGCGGGCGGGACGGCCACCGCCGGGATCGACTACAGGTCACCCAACCCCGGCGCGTTCGACACCGCCTTCAACACCGGGACGGGGTCGAACAGCATCATCAGAGACGTGGTCGAACAGCCGGACGGCAAGATTCTCGTCGGCGGTCTCTTCTGGTCTTACAACAGCTTCACGAGGAACGGCATCGCCCGCCTCAACGCCGACGGGAGCCTCGACGCCTCCTTCGTCTCGCACGACTTGAGGCAGGACGTTTCCTGCATCGCGCTCCAGCCCGATGGCAAGATTCTCATCGGCGGCGTCGTCTACCACAACGGAAGCCAGCGCACCGGCATCGCCCGCCTCAACTCCGACGGCACCCCGGACACGGCCTTCGTCCCCGGCACGGCCGTAGGCGCTTACGGCGTCGAGACGATTGCCCTACAGCCCGACGGCAAGATTCTCATCGGCGGCAACTTCCCTTCGTACAACGGCGCGGCCGTGCCGCAGGTCGCACGCCTCAACCCGGACGGCACCCTCGACACTTCGTTCAACGCGGGCACAGGCCCCAACGGCGCCGCGGTGAGGGAGCTGCTGGTGCAGCCGGACGGCAAGATTCTGGCGGGCGGCTGGTTCACGACGTTCGCCGGCCGGAGCAGGAACGGCGTCGCGCGCATGAACGCGGACGGCGGCTACGACGCGACCTTCAACCCGGGCTCCGTCATCGACGCCTTCAACGTCTACGCCATCGGGTTGCAGCCGGACGGCAAGGTGCTCGTCGGCGGCGGCTTCTACACCAACGCGTCGGTCGCGGGTAACCCGACCGCCCTCGTGCGGCTCAACGCCGACGGGAGCCTCGACGCCTCCTTCAACGACCCGGGCTACGGCAAACTTTACTTCACGAAGGCCATCACCTTGCAGGCCGACGGCAAGATTCTCATCGGGGGCACCTTCTGGCAGAGCCCCTCGAACTTTACGGTCTTCCACTGGCTCGACCGACGCAACCCGAACGGGAGCGACGACACCTCCTTCAACCCCGCCCTCCGCTCGTTCATGAACAGCGGCGTGGAGGACATCGAGGTGCAGGCCGACGGCAAGATTCTCGTCGGCGGGCAGTTCTCCAAAGACTTCAACGCCAACTCCTACAGCTACCTCTCGCGCATGGAGGGCGACCTGTTCGTGACGTGGGGCGCGGGCGACGCGGCCGACAAGACCGTCAAGCTGCCCCTCTTCCAGGACAGCGCCCACGAGGAGAACGAGACCGTCAACCTCAAGGTTGAGGCGCTGACCGGCGGCGCCACGACCGGCGGCGTGGCGGACGCCACGCTCACCATTCTGGACGACGACCCGCAGCTCGGGTTCGCGGCCGCCGCCTACAGCGTGGGCGAGAACGGCGGCTCGATCAGCATCCCCGTGGAGCGCGTCGGCTATACGGCCGGCCAGTCCACGCTCACCTACTCCGTCGTCAACGGCACGACGAACTCCTCCGACTTCACACACACGCCGGCCACGCTCACCTTCGCGCCCGGCGAGACGACCAGGAACATCACCATCGACGTCAACGACGACGCCGTCAACGAGCGCGACGAGACCTTCTCGGTCCAGGTGGGGAGCGTCACCGGCGGGACCGTCGGCCGCCGCACCACCGTCGTCACCATCCTCAACGACGACCCGCTGCCGACCATCTCCGTCGGCGACACCACCATCGTCGAGGCCGACTCCGGCACCAGGCAGGCGTCCTTCACCGTCACGCGCGACGGCCTGATCGACCGCATCGTGACCTTCAACGTCCGCACGGTGGACGGGACGGCCGTGGCCGGCGAGGACTACGCCCAGTTCGGCAGCCAGCCCTTCCCGGTTCAGGTGCAGATCAGCCCCGGCGCCAGCTCGACCGAGGTTAGCGTGAGCGTCTACGGCGACACCATCATCGAGGGGAGGAAGAGTTTCTCGCTCGAACTCTCTTCCCCGGTCAACGCGACCATCGGGCGCGCGTCGGGCGTCTGCGACATCGAGGACAACGACACGACCACCGGCGTGCCGACCGTGCAGTACTCCGCGCGCGAGTTCAGGGCGCAGGAGGGCGCGGGCGCCGTCACGGTGACCGTGACGCGCTCGGGCGACTCGTCCGCCCCCGCGAACGTCAACTACTCGACCTCTCTCTGGATCGGCACGCCCGCGGCGGGGTTCGCGTGGGACCGCAACGACTACACCTTCACGTCGGGGACGCTCCGCTTCGCCGCGGGTGAGACGAGCAAGACCTACCAGGTCTTCATCACCGACGACGCCTTTTTCGAGCCGGAGGAGATTCTCACGGTGTCGCTGAATGGGGCGACGGGCGGGACGAGTGTCGGCGCGCCCGCCACCGCGACCATCCGCATCATCGACAACGACAGGACTCCGCCGTCGGCGAACCCCATCGACGACACGACCTTCTTCGTCCGCCAGCACTACCGCGACTTCCTCGGCCGCGACCCGGACGAGTCGGGCCTCGCCTTCTGGGCGGGCGAGATCGAAGGGTGCGGCGCGGACGCGCAGTGCCGCGAGGTCAAGCGCATCAACGTCAGCGCGGCCTTCTTCCTGTCAATCGAGTTCCAGGAGACCGGGTACTACGTCTACCTTCTTTGGAAGGCGGCCTTCAACACGGGCGAGCGGCTCACGTTGCCGAACTTCACTTTCGACACACAGCAGGTCGGGAGGGACGTGGTCGTCGGCACCGACGGGTGGGAACGGCAGCTCGTGTCGAACAAGCAGGCGTACGCCGACACCTTCGTCGCGCGCACGGGCTTCACCACCGCCTACCCGCAGAGCATGACGCCGGAGCAGTTCGTCGACGCGCTCAACGTCAACACCGGCGACCCGCTCAACCCTTCGGCGGGCGGCGCGCTCAATAGCGCGCAGCGCGACGGCCTGGTGGCCGAACTGAAGGCGGGCTCCATGACGCGCGCGCAGGTGCTGCGCGCCGTGGCGGAGAACGCCGAGTTCCGCCGCCGCCAGCTCAGCAAGGCGTTCGTCCTGATGCAGTACTTCGGCTACCTACGCCGCGCCCCGAACGCGCTGCCGGACACGAGCTTCGACGGCTACAACTTCTGGCTCGGCAAGCTCAACGAGTTCAACGGCAACTACATCGCCGCCGAGATGGTCAAAGCCTTCATCACCTCCGACGAGTACCGCAAGAGGTTCGGGCAGTAGCCACAAACTCGGAGGGAAGAGAAAGGCCGCGGGGGCTGTAGAAACCCCCGCGGCCTTTCTCTTCCCTTCTCCTACGAGCCACGTCGATGGCGCGTGAGGTGTGGCGGTGCAATCGAGTCGCTACAGGTGTCGGGAGTTTGTCGCCCGGGCTCGCCTCTTACCCGGCGTAAACCCGGAGTGACGCCCGGATTCGACGTGGCGCGTCTGTTGCTTCTGACATCGCTCTGAGAGCGCGGACAGGGTGCGACTGATGAGGGTGTTGCCGGAAGAGTTCGAGAGTGGTGTGCGGAGGGTCGTCGCGGTAATCCCCGCGCGGATGGGCTCGTCCCGCTTTCCGGGCAAGCCTTTGGCGCGGCTCCTCGGCCGGACGATGATCGAGCACGTGGTGCGCCGCGCCGCGATGTGCGACGTGCTCGAAGCGGTCTACGTGGCGACGTGCGACGAAGAGATACGGGCGGAGGTCGAGCGCTTCGGCGGCGAGGCCGTCATGACTTCGCCCGCGCACGAGCGCGCCAGCGACCGCGTCGCGGAGGCCGCCGAGCGCTCCGAGGCCGAGGTCGTCGTGATGATTCAGGGTGACGAGCCGATGGTCACGCCGCGCATGATCGCGGCGGCCGTCGCGCCGCTCTGCGAGGACGCGTCCGTGTCGTGCGTTAACCTCGCGCGCCGCATCACAAGGCGCGAGGACTACTTCGACCGCAACACCATCAAGGTGTTGATGAACGTCCGCGGGGATGCCGTCTACTTCTCGCGCGCCCCCATCCCCGACGGCGCCTTCGCGCGCGGCACTGAAGGCGTGAGTCCGCCGGTCTTCAAGCAGGTCTGCGTCATCCCCTTCCGGCGCGACTTCCTGCGCGAGTTCGCGCGCCTCCCGCAGACGCCGCTTGAACGCGCCGAGTCCATCGACATGCTGCGCGCCGTCGAGCACGGCCGACCCGTGCGGCTGGTGGAGATCGTGGAGGAGACGCACGCCGTGGACACGCCCGAAGACCTGCGCCTGGTCGAGTCGCTGATGAAGGACGACCCGCTCGTCCGGCTCTACGAAGAGGCGGGCGCCCGCGTGCGGAGGCGCGTATGAGCTGGCGTGTGCTGGTCAGTGCGCCCTACATGCTGCCGGCGCTCGAAGAGTTCCGCCCGCGCCTCGAACGCGCAGGCGTCGAGGTCTTCGCGGCGGACGTGCGCGAACGTCTGTGCGAGGAGGAGCTGCTGCCGCTCGTCGCGGAGATAGACGGCGCCATCTGCGGCGACGACCAGTTCACCGAGCGCGTGCTTCGCGGCGCACCGCGTCTGAAGGTGATCTCGAAGTGGGGCACCGGCATCGACTCGATTGACACGCGCGCGGCGGCCCGACTCGGGATACGCGTCTGCAACACGCCCGACGCCTTCACAGACCCCGTGGCCGATACCACGCTCGGCTACGTCCTCTGCTTCGCGCGCGGGCTCCCGTGGATGGACAGGGACGTGCGGCGGGGGCTATGGGTGAAGCCGGACGCGGTCTCTCTGAGGGAGTGTGTGCTCGGCGTGGTCGGGGTCGGCAACATCGGCCGGGCGGTGGTGCGCCGCGCGCGTGCCTTCGGGATGAAGGTGCTCGGCACAGACCCGGCGCCCGTGCCCGACGCGTTCGTCGAAGAGACCGGGCTCAACCTGTTGCCGCTCGACGCGCTGCTCGCGGAGGCAGACTTCGTCACGCTGCACTGCGACCTTAACCCGAGTTCCTTTCACCTCATCGACCGCGCCGCGCTGGCGCTCATGCGACCCACGGCCTACCTCGTCAACACCGCGCGCGGGCCTGTGTTGGACGAGGCGGCGCTCGCCCGTGCTCTGGCCGAAGGCCGCCTGGCCGGCGCCGCGCTCGACGTGTTCGAGGTCGAGCCGCTGCCCGAAGCGAGCCCGCTCCGCGCGCTGGACAACTGCCTGCTCGCGCCCCACAACGCCAACTGCGGCCGCGCCGCGCGGGCGCGCGTCCACGAGTCCACAGTCGCCAACCTCCTCGCGGCGCTCCGGGAGGCGGGATGAGCAGGCGCGTCGAAAAAGGCGGCTGGCTGCTCGGCCGCGGCATCAGGGCACTTCTACGCTGCGACCAGGCCGAGGTGGTCGAAGGCATCGCGCGCTACGTCATGTCGCAGCACAGGAGCCTGCGCGTCGGTTCGGCCTTGATGGAGAGGGCGCGCGCGACTCCGCTCCCGGCCGCGACGGCGCTGCTCGGCGGGTTGACGAGATTTCTCGAAGTGCGTTCGGGCGTGAGCAGGGAGGGGGCCGTGTGGGTGGCCCGCCTCAGCAACGAGCGGCGCGCGGTCGAAGCGCTGCCTCGACTCCTCCCCGAAGTGGACTGGACGGAATGGAAGTTTCGCCGACGCCCCGCGGCCGCGGCGCTCCGGGCGCTCGCGGTGCTGCGGCCCGCGTCGGTGCGCCGCGCGTTTCGGCTCGCGCGCAGATTGCACCGTCGCCAGGAGTTCTTCAAGGTGCTCCGCGTGGTAGAGCTTCTCGGCTACTACGCGCGCTACCTCGCACTCTTCCGCGGCGGGCGCTTCCGGCTCGCCGTGATGTCGAGCCACAGCAACCCGCACGGCATCGCCTTCAACCTGGCGGCGCAAAGGTGCGGCGTGCCCGTCGTGCTCGTCACGCACGGGATGCCCATCCGCCCCGTCGCCCCGCTCTCCTACGACCTCGCGTTGGTACACTGCGAGGCCGCGCGGCAGACGTACCTGGAGGAGGGCTGCCGCATGACCCGCGTCCTCGTCCACGGCCGGCGTCAGCATCACGCCCCGATGGCTCCGGGGCCGTTCCCGGAACGTCTCGCGGTCGGGGTCTTCCTCTGCAAGGACGTGAACGAGGGGCGGCTGCGCGGACTCGTCGAACGGCTGCTCGCAGACCCGCGCGTGTCGCGCGTCCTCGTGCGCCCGCACCCGAAGAACCTCTGGCGCGGGTTGGGCGAGTGGGTGGCGACGCGCGGCGAGCCGCGGCTGAGTCTGAGCCCGCGCGGCCCGGTGTTCGAGGACATCTCTGCTTCCGACGTCGTCCTCGCCGGCAACTCAAGCGTGCTGGCAGAGGCGGTGACGGCAGGCCGCCCGGCCGCGTACGTGCCCGGCATCGACCACGGCCCTCCCGACCTCCACGCGTTCGTCGCGCGCGGCCTCGTCTGTCAGTACACCGATGAGCGCGGCCTCGACCCCGACGCCATGCGGCGCTTCTACCTGCGCCCGGAATGGCCGGCCGCGCTCCGCCTCTTCGCTAACGTCTGCGAGGACGACGCGACGGTGGCCGCGCGCACCAGAGACGCCCTGCACGAGATCGCGTCGTTCGTCCCAATGTCCGACGACACAGACGCCTGAAACAGACCGAAGTGCGGTTAGTCATTACCGGCGGCTTCGTCATCACCATTCGGGCTCGGCCTGCGTCACCTTCAACCTTGACCTCTGCTCGCCCGCGCAACGTCCCTATTAAATAGTTCGCGAGCCGCCCGCCGTCGCCCTCGGGTCGCTTATGGTCAGGGCTCTTTATCCCCTTCGTTCGTTCCCTGCTTGATGCGAGAGGATACCTTGCTGCCGTGCCTGTCCTTCTTCACGGTGATGCGTTGGACGTAGACGCGTGTGGTCGCCTGGTTCTCGTGGTCTAAGGCTTCTTGTGCCTCGATGAAGCTGCCGGTCTCCTCGGCGACGATGCGGGCGTAGGTGTGGCGAGTCTGGTGCAGGTGGATGTGCGCGAGGCCGGCCTCTTTCGCGTAAGCCTTCAAATTCTCTACGAAAGCGCGGGACGTGAGCGGCGCGCCGGGCACACCCGCCCGGTCGTGGCGCGTCCACAGCGGCCGCCCCGACCCCAAGACGTTCCCCCTCCCCGACGCCTCCAGGTAGTCCGCGAGCGCCTCGTACGCCGCCGGGTCTGCGACCTCTCTGGCGGTGAACTTCCCGCCCTTACGCCGGTACATGATGACGAGCGTGCCCCCTTTGAACTCAAGGTCACTGCCCCTGAGTCCGATGACCTCGCTCCGCCTTAATCCCGTCAGGAAGTAGAAGAGCAGGAGCGCGTAGTCACGCTTCCCCACGACCGACCCGCTCTCGGCCAGCCACCTCACGACCCCGAGCAGCGAGTTCATCTCCTCGTCCGTCAGCGCCTTCGTCGACTCAGACTGGTAGGGGCGTGGGTAACGGGGTCTGGCCTGCGCGGCCGGGTTCGAGCGGATGAAACGGGAGAGCTGCGGGTCGCTCATCAGCCAGCGGAAGAAGGCAGAGACTCTTGAGACCCTTGCGTAGACGGTCGCCGGCTTCAAGCCCCGCCGCTCCATCTCCGCGCGCCAGAGCGCGACATCGTCGGGCGTGACATCCCCCGGGTGCCTGCCCGAGAAGTCAAAGAAGGAGGTGACGGCCGTGACCTTGTCCCTGAGTTTCTCGGCGCGGGCTAAGGTCTCGGGGCGCGTGTTCTGTTCCGCCCAGAGCGCGGCGGCGTTCCGGAGTGCGGCTGCCGGGTCGGGGGCGGCGAGCGCCTCGGAGGGGGCAGCCGCCTCGCCCCGCGGCTCCTTGTGTGTCTCTTCACTGCTCATTTCGCGAGTCTACCACGCATGTATGACTGGTTCCAGTATTGTTTCGGTAGTGGAGTCATTGAATGGATTTGTAGTTTTTCTACCCATCTTATGTTAAATAAGTTGGTGTTCTGACGTTTCACAATCTGGGCGATTATCAAACGCCCGCGAGCCAGGAGGCCACCGTTGAAAACCACCAGACGTCGCACAAGGCGCCTCGACCCGCTCGCCTCGGCCGCCGCCGTCGAGGCCTTGCTCACCTCCCTACGCACTTCCCTGCCCGACCTCATCCCCGGGTCGCACAAGAACTTATCATCTCTGCTCAACTCGGTGCGCGGTCTCTACATGCGGCAGCCGTCGGAAAGTAAACGCGGCCGGCCGGCCCGGTACACGCGGGAGGAGTTACTGCGCGTCGATTCGAGGCTCCGGGAGTTGCTCGGCCGTGAAACACGGCTCTCCGTGCGCAGCTTCGTCGGGCAGTACCTGCCCATCCTCGACTTCCCGCGAGACGTGCGCGAGGCGCTCGAACGCGGCGACATCAACCTCTTCGAGGCTCATCAACTCGCCAGACTCACGGCCAGGAAGCTCGGCGGCACAGACGCGGAGGCGCGCACGCTCAGGAAGAGGCTGCTGGAGGCACACCTTCTGGCGCAAGGGTCGGGGACGCAGCTGCGTCAGAGGGTGAAGGAGGCGCTGGGCGAGATGCGGGAGCCCGACCCGACCGAGACCGAGGTGCTGGCCGTGGGCAAGGCCGATGAGCTGCTGGAGGCGGACCCGCTGGACGCCAGTCACCTCTTCTTCGAGGAACTACGGATGATCTCGCGCGCCTTGAGGGAGATCGGGCCGGGGGAGTTGACGGACGATGACCTCTCGGAAATTATGCCCGCGGTCGATCAGATCACGCTGACTCTACAGAAGATAGCGCGGAGGAAGGAGAGGGAGCAGGCGAGAAAAATTACAATCTAAACCCCCTCCACTCCTGCCGTTCCGAGGCGTGGCGCCGCCCACGACCACCTTAAATTTCGTCCTCCCACGGAAAATTTCGTTGACAAAAAGTAGGCGTCTCGCCTAGTCTCCAAGCTTATGAAACCGGAAGAGATGAAGCGGCGTCGTGAGGCGTTGGGGCTGACGCAGGCGCAACTCGCCCGCGAACTCGGGCTCGACTCGATCACCGTCTCGCGGTACGAGCGGGGCGTGCATCCCATCCCGAAAACGGTCGAACTGGCCTTCGAGCTGGTCGAGATGCGGACGAGGAAGGAGGCCGCCTAGTGATTACCATCGCAGTCGCCAACCAGAAGGGCGGTGTGGGAAAGTCTACGACGGCGGCGACGGTCGCGACCGAGCTGGCAATCCGGGAGTACGAGACCCTTCTGATCGACGCCGACCCGCAGGGCAACGCCACGCAAATCTTCTTCTCACCCGAGCAGGTCACGTCCACACTCTCCGACGTGCTCATCGGCGGGGGTTCGGAGCCCGCGGCTTCTTTAATCGAGAAGGGGTTGACGACGGCCATCCCGAAGCTCGACATGGTGGCCTCGACCATCAACCTGGCGAAGTTCGAGCGCGAAAGCCCGCTCGCGATCACGAAGCTGCGGAGCGCTTTGAAGTCCGTGTCAGGTCGCTACGACTTCGCCATCATCGACACCCCGCCGAACCTCGGGCTGCTCCTGACGGCGACGCTGACGGCCACGGATTACGTGATTATCCCAGTAAAAGCGGCACCTTTCGCCCTGTTCGGTTACGACGACCTGATGGACGCCATCAGCGGCGCGAGGAGCTTAAACGAGAACCTGCGCATACTCGGCACGCTCTGCACGATGTTCGACAAGCGGATGAACGTCTCCGGCGCCTCCCTCCTGGAGCTGAAGGAGAAGTCTGGAGACCTGGTCTTTAACACCGTCATTCACTCGCAGGCAAAGCTCGAAGAGTCCCCTTTCGTTCACCAGCCCATACAGGTCTATGCCCCGAACACGCGCGGCGCACAGCAGTACGCCGAGCTGACGGACGAGATACTTGAGCGCATCGGCATGGCGGCCAACGCGCCCCGTCTGAGCGTGGTACATAACGGATGAAAGACACGAAACCAACGCCGCGGCAGTCGAAGTTACAAACCCGCGAGCCGGCGAAACCGCTCGTCCAGCCGCACACGCCGCCGCCGAACGACCACCCGATCTTCAACCTTGTCGGGCCTGCGATGGCGGCGCAGGCGGAACCTACCCCACCCACGCCACGCACCCCACCCACGCCACCCACGGACGCCACGCACCCCATCTCCCCCGAGCGGGACTTTACGAAGGTGCCGAACTCCGTCTCGCGCGACGTGGTGCCGGCCGGCCATTTCGTCGGTAAGTCGAAACAACTCTACGACTGCCTTTATCAAAGGACGCGCGGCGCCATCGTGCCCACGCGCAAGGTCGCGATCTCCAAACCCGACCTGATGGACGCGAGCGGCATCGGCTCGGAGAGGACGCTGCTAAAGAATCTGAACCACCTGAAAAACATCGGCCTGGTGCGCGTGTCCTACACGGACGGCCGCCACGAGGGGAACACGTACGAGGTGTTCACACCCGAAGAAGTGGGGCTACGTACCCCACCCACGCCACCCACCCCACCCCACCCACGCCACGCACGGGTGGAACTACCCCCGGTACCCCCCGTAGAAAGTGGGGTGCGTGGCGTGGGTTCCAAGCCTTTAGAATCAACAACTTCCGGGAATTCTAAGACTTTTATTAAAGACTATATAAATACTGATGATGATGAGCGCGTGCCGCGCCCGCTCGCCGACGCCGAGAGGGAACTGACGGGCAAAAATGTGCCCGCGGACAAGTGGGTCGAAGTCTGGGAAGTCTTGGTTACGGAACTCAAGATCGCCGCGGGCCGCACGACCGTCTCAAGCGTCCCGGCCTTCTTAGCGGAACACCTCCGCCGCAGACTGTGGAAGACCGACAAGAAGCAACTGGCGGCCAACCCGGGGGAACCGGCGATACCCGGCGACACGCCCGAGGTAGATTCCAAAGACTGTCCCGACTGCTTCGGCGCGGGGATGTACTACCCGGAAGGGTTCGACAAGGGCGTCGCAAGGTGCAGGCACGAAAAACTTACACCCCCGTCCGACCCGACGCGTTGAAGGCGCTGCCGTCACGTCGCGGGCGGGATGACGTCGAAATTCTTTCGAGAGATTGTGTACGACTAAGTCCTCGCCTCCGCGTCCGCCGCCGCATTCCCCGGCGCGCTTCCCGCGGCGACTCATCTGCGTTGTTGACAAGCGACGAATCTCCGAGTATATAAGCGGCTTCGAGAACGCTTTCATCATTCGCATTTCACTAAGGTGAGATTCACAGATCCGCCCTCGTCCGTGTTTCAGCCTACGCGCCCTTCGCGCTCACTTTACGTACCCAAGGTTTGCAACAGTAAAATCCACTAGCCGCGTCGGATCGTTCGCACGCGCAGCATAGCCGCCCCGTCAACTCTCGCGACACGCGCCCAGGTCGCGAGAGTTCCCAACCGGCCTCCCCTCAACGGAGACCGGCACAAGCACTTCAGGAACGTACAACCGCGCCTGCCGCGCGGTTCTCACGCCACGCCGCCGTTCGAGCCATTTTGCCAGGGCCGGTCGTGGGTGAGAGGCGGGTTCAAGCGAGGGACTGCGCCAACAGGAACGTCGTATGCTCTCCCCGGGACTGGCAGCCCCCAAAGAGTCTGGCGAACGCGTGATGCCGGAGTACGGCCCGGCGTCGGTCGGGCTGTTGTGTGAGCGCCGGGCCGAGCGGCTGGAGACGGTTTCGCGCGTGGTCGAAGAGTGCGGGGCGAGGCTGTACGACGCGGGTAGTTTCGCGGCGGCCGAAGAGGCTAAACCACGCGCAGGCGGCATCGTCTTGGTCGCCTTGGACGAAGGCCCCGAGGCGGCGGCCCGGCTCGCGGAACGGGTCGGCGCGCTCAGGCGCGCGGGGCTGGTCGTCGTCTGTTACGGGGACGGCGTACGTCTGTGGCCGCTCGGCCGGCGTTGTCAACTCCTGCTGGCCGGAGCCATCGACGCCCTCGACAGCGGGCAGGCCGACTTCCCGCAGGAGCTTGCGCGCACGCTGACGCGGCTCGTGGGCGCAGAGGCGCACAGGCGCGTCGAGGACGAGAAGGTCAGGGGCGTGATGAAGCGGCTGGGCGTGGTCGGGCAGAGCCGCGAGATGCTCGCCGTCTTCCGCTGGGTCGTGCGGGTCGCGGCGCTCAGCGACCTGCCTGCGCTGGTCACGGGCGAGACGGGGACGGGCAAGGAGGTGCTCGTCAACGCGCTGTACCGTTTGGACGAGAAGCGCTGCCGCGGCCCTTTCGTCGCGCTCAATTGCAGCGCCATCAACCCGAACCTGGCCGAGAGCGAGCTGTTCGGCCACCGGCGCGGCGCCTTCACGGGTGCCGAGGCGGGGCGCAGAGGGCTGATACGCTCGGCCGAGGGCGGCGTCCTCTTCCTCGACGAGGTCGGCGACCTCGACCCGCAACTTCAGGCGAAGCTGCTGCGCGTCATACAGGAGCGGCGCGTGCTCGGCGTGGGCGACGACCGCGAGGTGGAGGTGAGCGTCCGCGTCGTCGCCGCGACCAACCGCGATTTGGGCGAGCTGGTGCGGCAGGGCCGCTTCCGCGAAGACCTCTTTCACAGACTCAACACGCTCTCCGTCCACCTCCCGCCGCTGCGGCAGAGGACGGACGACATAGGGCCTCTGGTCGAGCACTTCCTCGACAGGCACCGCCGGCCGGGGCAGGCCGGGCAGGCGCTCGGGGCCGGCCCCGAGTTCATCGACGCGCTCAAGCTGATGAGGCTGCCCGGCAACGCGCGCGAGTTGGAGCACCTCGTCGCGCGCGTCGTCGGCGACAGGGCGACGGCCGAGCCGCTCGGCCTGCTCGACCTGCCCGCCGACGCCTGGCGCGAGCTGGCGGTCGGTGAGTCGCCCGCGCAGGAGCCGCCCGCGGCGGCGGAAGCTGCCGAAGCACCTCCGAACTCGCCCGAAGAGCTGCGCGCGCAGCTCGCGCGCGTGCTCGACGAGAACGGCTGGAACCTCACGCGCTCGCTGGAATACTGCGAACGGCTCCTGCTTGAGTGCGCGCTCCGGCGCGCCGACGGCAACCAGACTCAGACCGCCAGGATGCTCGGCATCACCGCCCGCAGCGTCTACAACAAAGTCCGCAAACACAACCTGCACTGACGGCGCCCTCCCGCCGCACACCTTCGGAAAAGTAGTTCCGCCACCGGAAAAGTTATTCCGGTACGACACGAACACGCGCCGCGTGGGGCGCGTCTTCACGTTCGTAAACGGTGAAAATATGAGGGGGCGTGTGTCGCGGCGGCTGGCATGTCGGTTGCCGCGTGCTGCCCGCGAGAGCTGGCGATATAAACGGCAACTGCGACCGGGCCCGTGTAAAAAATTGTGGACTTATTAGATCAACAAGTCCGGTTTAAAGTCGCCGACATCCACACGCCCCACCCTCTCGTCGTGCTGTACGAGCTGCACGGCAATGACCTGCTCGAAGGGCGCGTCGTAGACCTGTCCGACAGCGGCGAGCTGAAAGACGCGTTCGCCGTCGTCGAGGTCGAGCAGATGCGTCAGTTCCTGATCGTCCCGGTGGCGCGTCTCGTCATCGACGAATAGAGGCGCAGCCCCTTGAGGCCCGCGCGCAACCGCCGTTCCGCCGCTTTCGTTACGCCGCTTTCCTCAGGCACGCATGGCCGAACAGATCGCGAAAAAGTCGTCGCTGATGGGGCAGGTGATTGAGGACCTGAGTTACGCCGGGGTTGACCCGCAGCGCCTCCGGGTCGAGATCGTCGGCCTCGACAGGCCGGCCTGGTACAAGGAGGGCGGCTTCTTCGCCTTCAACGAAGTCCCGCCCGGCCAGTACCGCGTGCTCATCTCCGGCGAGCGCCTCCAGCCGCAGGAGTTCGACGTCGCCCTGCCGCTCGCCGACCCGCTGCTGGGCCGCGCCGGCGACGACGAACTCTTCGTCGTCGTCAGGACGGTCAGCGCCTCGGACGGCAAGATCACCTTCGACCCCGTCGTCATCAGGAAGGCCGTCCGCGCGGGCGCGGCGGCGCGCGCCGCCGGCTTCACCTCGAAGCTCGCCGCGGCGCTTGAGCCGGGGAAGGTCTCGGGCGCGAAGCTGGAGAGCGTGCAGGGGCTCGCGGTGGGCGCGGTGCTGCGGCTCGTGCGCGGGGTCGCCATCCGCATGAAGTTCGACCCCTACTTCCGGCCCCCGCCCGGGTGGACGCAGCTCGTCGGGCGCGTGGAGCACAAGAACCTGCCGGGGCGTGCGCTGCCGGGCGCGCAAGTCCGCATCAGGAAGGTCAACGGCGTGGACGTGCAGACGGCGGGCGTCGCGGGCGTGAGCGTCGCCACCGTGGAGATCGCCGGGAAGCAGGTCGTCCTCGGCACCGACCGCGACGTGAAGGCCGTGACCAACGGCAAGGGGGACTACTGCCTGTACTTCAACCGGGGCGACATCACCGCCGTGACGCTCACGGCCAGCCTGCTCAACTACAAGACGAAGAACCAGAACGTCAGCGTCGTCGTGGGCGGTCGCAGCCGGGCCGACATCTTTCTGGAGAGAAGCTGAAGCTAAGGAGTGAAGCATGCCAACCATCAAGAACATGAGCTACGGGGCGCTCAGCGTCGCGCGGGCCGAGAAGGACCCGCTGACGCTGGGGCCGCGCGAGACGGCCGACATCTCCGAAGTGGAGTTCGACTCCGACGAGATTCAGAGACACCTTCGGGACAGGCGGATCGCAATCATTCCGGGGGCGCAGTCCGACAGGGGGGGAGGCACCGAGCGGGGCAGGGGACGTTCCCGCACCGAAACAGGAGGAGGGTCGGGCCCGTCCACACCGACCGAATGAGCGCAACCTTTTCCGAGACGATATGGAGGTCGTAGGTCATGCCTGAATACTTGTCGCCAGGAGTCTACATCGAAGAGCTCGCCGGCCCGAAGCCGATCCAGGGCGTCGGCACCTCGACCGGCGCCTTCGTCGGCATCGCCGAGCGGGGGCCGATCAACAGCCCCCAACTCATCACCAACCTGACCCAGTTCGGCGACGTCTTCGGCAGCTTCATGCCGAAGGCGTACCTCGCCTACGGCGTGCAGCACTTCTTCACGGAGGGCGGCACGCGCTGCTACGTCGTGCGCGCCTTCAGGGAGAGCGCCGCGCCCACCGCCCTCGACCCGACGCCCGACGTCGCGCGCGTCGAGCTGCACGTCGGCACGGGCACCACCGGCGACCTCGTCCTGAGCGTGCTCGCCAGCAGCGAGGGCGCGTGGGGCAACCGCCTGACGGTGCTGGCCGCGGCGCCGGGGTTCAGCCCCGACGCCAGCGCGTCCGACCCGCGCTTCAAGCTGAGCGTCTTCCTCGACGGCGACCCCAACCCCGTCGAGGTCTTCGACCAGCTCTCGATGAACGAGTTCGACGGCGCCACCGACTTCCCCAACCCCGACCACGTCGAGGTCAGAATCAACGGCGTCTCCAAGTTCATCACCGTCATCGACGCCACCGACGACCGCGCGAAGATCACGCCGCCCTTCTTCCCGGCGGCGGCCGTCGCGCTCACCGGCGGCTCGGACGGCGCGGCGCTCGGGACGGGCTTCCTGCCGTCCGACCTCATCGGCGCCGTCTCGACCGCGACCGCCCCGGCCTCGGGCCTCAACGCCTTCGACGCCGTGGACGACATCAACATCGTCGCCATCCCCGACCTCATGAACCCCGGCTTCACCCCCGCCGACGCGCGCGCCGCGACGCTGCTGGCGATCACCTACGTCACGAACCGCAAGGACTGCTTCTTCGTGGCCGACACGCCGAGCGGCCTCTCGCCGCAGAACGCGCTGGCCTGGAAGCGCGGCGTGGCGCCGATGCCGACGGGCACGGCCTTCAACTCGAAGTACGCGGCGCTCTACTACCCCTGGATTTACGCGACCGACCCGCTCACCGGCAAGCGCAAGCTGCTGCCGCCGTCGGGCGCCGTCGCGGGCTCCTACTCGGCGGCCGACGTGCGCGTGGGCGTCCACAAGGCGCCGGCGGGGACGGAGGACGGCTACCTCAACGCGGCGTCCGACATCGAGCGCATCATCACCAAGGGCGAGCAGGACACGCTCAACCCCGAGGGCGTCAACGTCATCCGCAAGTTCCCCGACGCGGGCGTCGTCATCTGGGGCGCGCGCACCGTGTCGAACGACCCCGAGTGGCGCTACGTCAACGTGCGCCGCCTCTTCAACTTCCTCGAAGAGTCGATCCTGAAGGGGACGCAGGGGCTCGTCTTCGAGCCGAACGACCGGAGCCTCTGGAAGCGCATCATCCGCGACGTGGGGGCGTTCCTCAGAATCCAGTGGATGGAAGGGAAGCTGGTCGGCGACAAACCGGAGAAGGCTTACTTCGTCAAGTGCGACGAGGAGACCAACCCGCCCGAGGTCGTGGACGCCGGGATGGTCGTCACGCTCATCGGCGTCGCGCCGTCGAAGCCGGCCGAGTTCGTCATCTTCCGCATCCGGCAGACCCGCGCCGGCGGGGCCGCCGAGGAGTAGGGCGCGACCGCTTTAGCAAAGCGTTCGGGGCGGGCGCGACGGCCGCGGCGTCGGCCGCCGCGCCCGCCACCACAGACGAGGAGAAAAGCGTATGGCAAGGAGAGCGACCGACCCGTTTGCTTCGTTCAACTTCAAGCTGGAGATCGAGGGCATCACCGTCGCCGGGTTCTCGGAGGTGACCGGCCTCAACCAGGAGTCGAACGTCATCGACTACCGCGAGGGGCAGGAGCCCATCACCCCGCGCAAGCTGCCCGGCCTGAACAAGTTCGGCAACATCACCCTCAAGCGCGGCGTCAGCCCCGACCTCTCGGTCTACAACTGGCGCAAGACCGTCACCGACGGCGACATCGAGCGGCGCAACGCCTCCATCGTGCTGCACAACGAGAAGCACGAGGAGGTGGTGCGCTGGAACCTCGTCAACGCGTGGCCGAGCAAGTACGTCGGCCCCGACCTCAAGGCCAACGCCAACGAGGTCGCCATCGAGTCTATCGAGCTCACCCATGAGGGCGTGGAGAGGGCCTGATGCTGCAAACAGAGTACGCGTTCACGCTGCCGAAGGGCTACATCGACAAGGACGGCAACCTGCACCGGCAGGGCGTCATGCGCCTCGCCAACGCGAAGGACGAGATCGCGCCCCTGCAAGACCCGCGCGTGCAGCGCAACCAGGCTTACCTCGTCGTCATCCTGCTCTCGCGCGTCGTCACCAAGCTCGGCGAGCTGACGGACGTGAACCCCGGCGTCGTCGAGAACCTCTTCTCCGCCGACCTGGCCTACCTGCAAGACCTCTACCGGCGCATCAACGCGAACGGCCACTCGCGCGTCAAGCTCACCTGCCCGGAGTGCGAAAGCGCGTTCGAGGTCGAAGAGTCGGACCTGCTGGGAGGCGAACCCCCGGAGGGATAGCCCGCTACCCCCTGGGCCGGCTGGCCCAGGAGGTAGCCTACATCGCCTACCACTTCCACTGGCCGAAGGAAGAGATCGAGCGGATGTCCCACCTCGAACGCCACCGCTGGGTCGAGGAGATTTCGCGCATCAACCGGGAGATCAACGAGTCCGCCGCGGAGTGACTCGCGGGCCGCCGGCCCCTGCAACGGTCATGCTCAACTTTCAAACGCCGGGCGTCTACATCAGGGAGGTCGAGGTCGCGCCGCCGCCGTCCGTGCGGATGGACGTGGCCGGCTTCGTCGGCCAGGCGGAGCGCGGCCCCCTGAACTTCCCGCAGCCTCTGACGAGCTGGGGGCAGTTCCGCGACATCTTCGGCGACTTCACCGGCTACAGCTACCTCGCCTACGGCGTCTTCGGCTTCTTCCGCAACGGCGGCGTGCGCTGCTACGTCGCGCGCGTCGCGCACGAGGGCTCGACGCGCGCCTCGACCAAGCTCAAGGGGCGCGGCGTCGAGGCCGTCAAGGTCTCGGCCATCAACGAGGGCGCGTGGGGCAACTCGCTCACCGTCGAGGTCGGGGCGGGTTCGAGCCGCGAGCTGGTGCTGACGGAGCTGGCGGCCGACGTGAAGAAGGGCGACAAGGGCGCGACCTTCAAGTCGGTGGCGGGCCTCTCGGGCGCGGGCTCGCGGCCCGGCGACGAGGCCGACACGGTGACGCTCGTCCACAGGCGCGACCCCGTCCGCGAGAAGCTCACCATCAGGTCGGTCGACTACCAGACGGGCGAGGTCAAGTTCGACTCGGCCGTCGCCAGCGACTCGGGCTTCCCCGCGGGCAGCGGCGTCGTCGGGCGCGGAATCAAGCTGGTCTTCCGCTACCGGCCGAACGGGGTGCTCGTCCGCGAAGAGGTGTTCGACAACCTCTCCATGAGCGAGGAGCACGAGCGCTACTTCGTCGCCGCCATCAACGGCGACCCCGAGGAGCCGGACTACGCGCAGAGGATCAGGCAGGGTCAGTCCATCCTCGTGCGCGTCGAAGACCTCGCGCGGCAGAGGGGGGCCGCCGGCCCGCGGCTCGACGGCGTCGAGGAGAACGACGGGGGCGCGCAGCCGCGCGGGGGCGGCGGCGACGACCCTTCGCTCCTCGACGCGCGCTACTTCACGGGCGACGACTCGGGAGCGTACTTCCGCCCGCCGCCGCCGAACGCGACGACGAAAGAGCTGGAAGAGGTCGCGGAAAAACTCTTCGGGCTCGCAGCCTTCGAGGCCGTGGAGGAGATCGGCTCGGTCGCCATCCCCGACCTCATCATCCCGGACTTCTACCGGCTCATCCCGCCGACGCAAATCTCCGAGAGCGGCATCATCTTCAGCCGCCTCCCCGTCGCGGGCCTGACGCCCGCGAAGCTCCCGAACCTGAAGGCGGGGCAGGGCGGCCTGCTCGCGCACTGCCAGAAGATGGGCGAGCGCTTCGCCATCCTCGACTCGCCGCGCGGCGCCGAGACGGGGAAGGGCTCGAACCGCATCGAGGAGTGGCCCGACCACTTCCGCCTCGCGCCCTACTCGAAGTACGGCGCGCTCTACTACCCCTGGCTGCGCGAGAAGGCGGCCGACTTCTCGGGGCGCGACCTGTTCGTGCCGCCGAGCGGCCACCTCGCCGGCATCTACGCGCGCGTCGAGAACCGCGAGGGCGTCGGGCGCGCGCCCGCCAACGAGCCTCTGGACGGCGTCGTCGAGTTCGAGTTCTGTCTGAACGACGCGGCGCAGTCGATCCTCAACCCGAAGGGCGTCAACTGCCTGCGCAGCTTCCCGGGCCGCGGCCTGCTCGTGTGGGGCGCGCGCACGCTCAGCCCCGACCCGCTCTGGCGCTACGTGAGCGTCCGCCGCCTCTCCCTGAGCATCATCAAACAGATTCTCGTCAACCTGCGCTGGACGGTCTTCGAGCCGAACGACGCGGCGCTCTGGCGCAAGATCGTCGCCACGCTCACGACCTACATGCGCGACCTCTTCCGGCGCGGCGCCCTGGCCGGCGCGCGCCCCGAGGAGTCCTTCTTCGTCAAGTGCGACGCCGAGACCAACACGCCCGACGTGGTGGGCGCGGGCCAGGCCGTCACGCTCGTCGGCTTCGCCCCGGCCCGCCCCGCCGAGTTCGTCCACGTCACCATCAAGCGCACGACCGAGTCGGTCTCGGTGCGCGAAAGGAGTTAGCGGCTCCGCATGCCGAGGAGAGAGCAGGACCCGTTCGGCAGCTTCCGCTTCAAGCTGGAGCTGGGCGACGTGGAGGTCGCGGGCTTCGCCGAGTGCACGGGGCTCAACATCGAGACGAAGGTGTTGGAGTACAAGGAGGGCGGCAACAACGCGACGACCCTCAAGTTCCCCGAGCCCTCCACCTTCGGCAACGTCACGCTCAAGCGCGGCGTGACCAACTCCAACGAGCTGATCGAGTGGCAGCTCGACGTGGTGTCCGGCACCTTCGGCAAGAACAGCCGGGCCAACAACCCGGGCATCGCCATCGTGCTCATGAACGAGAAGGGCGAGGACGTGAGGCGCTGGAACCTCATCCGCGCCTTCCCCGTCAAGTGGGTCGGCCCCGACCTCAAGGCTTCGGCCAGCGAGGTCGCCATCGAGACGCTCGAACTCGCGCACGAGGGCATTCAGATTTAAGGGTGGTTCGGAAGGTTCCGGCCGGCAGGTCTTCCCCTTATGAGCAGCTCGTCTGTCATCAGCGACGTGACCCAGACCCTTGAGGAGCTCCTGCGCGACGGGCAGCTCCCGAAGAACTCGTTCGACGTGTCGCTCAAGTCGCCGGCCGACGAGAAGGTGTCGCCCTCGATGAAGCCGAAGGTCAACCTCTTCCTCTTCCGCGTGAGCGAGAACCCGTTCGCGAAGAACCAGGACTGGCAGCCGGTCACGCCCGACACGCTCCGCCACCCGCCGCTCGCGCTCAACCTCACGTACCTGCTGACGCCCTACGCCGAGAACAAGCTCGACGAGATGCGCGTCTTCGGCGAGGCGCTGCGCGTGCTCTACGAGAACTCCATCGTCCCGACCGCGGCGCTCCGCGGCGGTCTGGAGAACACGGCCGAGGAGCTGAAGGTTGACCTGTTACACATGACGTTCGAGCAGCAGACGCAGGTCTGGAGCGCGCTGGCGCAGCCCTACCGCCTCTCCGCCTGCTACGAGGTGCGGATGGTGCTGATCGACTCGGCCGCGGAGCGCGCGGCCACCCGCGTCTCGCAGCCGGTCTTCGACATCTCCCGCAACGACTGAAACGAGGGTCGGGCCGCCGGCCCGCGGAAACGAACAAGCATGTCCGCCTACCGCAACAGCCGCGAACACCTCTTCGAAGAGCTGCGCCGCCTCGACCTCGTGCTCAACCTGGCGGTCGCGCGGCAGCGGCGCGACCCGACGCTCGCCGGCTTCAACGAGTTCCGCGGGCTCTTCATCTCCGAAGACGAGATCGACCACCTGCTGGCGGGCGCGGGCGGCCGGCCGGCGGAGCACGCGCCGCCGGAGGACGAAGAGACGTTGAGGTTGCACGAGGCCGTCGAGCGCGCCGGGCGGCGCAGCGCGGCGCTCGTCGCCGCGGCCGCGGAGCGCGGCGTGAGTCTCGCGCTCGAAAGGCTGGCGCGGCTCTTCCGCCTCTCCGGCTTCGACGTGGACGCGCTGCTGGTCTGCCTCGCGCCCGAGCTGAACGTGAGGTACGGGAAGCTCTACGCCTACTTGCAGAACGACGTGACGCGCAAGGCGCCGACGGCCGACCTCATCCTGAACCTCTTCTGCCGCACGCTCTCCGAGAAGCTCGACGCGCGCTCGCGCCTGACCGCGGACGCGCCGCTCGTCAGACACCAGCTCATACGCTACGCGGGCGAGGAGCACGACGACCCGGCCTCGCTGCTCACGCGCGCCCTCGTCGTGGACGAGCGCGTCCTGAACTACCTGCTCGACGTGGACGCGCCCGACGCGCGCCTCGCGCCGTTCGTCAGGGTCGTGAAGCCTTCGGCCGACTTGGGCGAGCTGCTGCTCCCGGACGGCATGGTCGAGGGTCTAACGCGACTCTTCCGCGGCGCACACGCGGCCACGGCCGAGGGGGGCGCGGGCGCGCTCGCGTTCATCCTCAGCGGCCCGGCCGGGGCGGGGAAGGAGTTCGCCGCGGAGGCCCTGTGCCGCGACGCGGGCTGCGGACTGCTGGTCGCGGACGTGCACGGGATGTCGAAGGCGAACGTGAGCCTGGCGCGGCTGCTCGCCAGACTTTTCCGCGAGGCACGCCTGCGGCGCGCGGCCGTCTACCTCGACGGCGCGGAGACTGTGCTCGGCGACGGCGAGCAGGAGGCGTCCGCGCGCCGCGCGCTGCTCGCGGCGCTCGGAGAGTTCGAGGGCGTCGCGCTGCTCGGGAGCCGCGAGCCCTGGCACCCTTCCGAAGGCGCGCCGGCGGGCCGCTTCTTCCACGTCACGCTCCCCGCGCCCGACTACGCGGCGCGCCTCCAGCTCTGGCAGAGGTTCCTCGCGCGCGAAGGCGCCGCGGCCGAAGGCGAGATCGAGACGGAGGCGCTGGCCGACAAGTTCGGCTTCACGGCGGGCCGCATACGTGACGCCGTCGCCGAGGCGCGGCAGCGCGCTCTGCTGCGCGAAGGCGCCGGCTTCAGGATTACGACCGCAGACCTCTACCACGCCTGCCGCGCGCAGTCGAGCAAGAAGCTCCTCGCGCTCGCGCGCAAGATCACGCCGCTCTACACGTGGAATGACATCATCCTGCCGCCCGACCAGTTGGAGCACCTGCGCGAGGTCTGCGCGCACGTCAAGCACCGCCAGAGAGTCTTCGCCGACTGGGGCTTCGGCGGGAAGATTTCGCTCGGCAAGGGGCTGAGCGCGCTCTTCGTCGGCCCTTCGGGCACGGGCAAGACGATGGCGGCCGAGGTCATCGCCGGGGAGCTCGGGCTCGACCTCTTCAAGATCGACCTGTCGTGCCTGGTGAGCAAGTACATCGGCGAGACGGAGAAGAACCTGAGCCGCGTCTTCGAGGAGGCCGAGCAGTCAAACGCCATCCTCTTCTTCGACGAGGCCGACTCGGTCTTCGGCAAGCGCAGCGAGGTTAAAGACTCGCACGACCGCTACGCCAACATCGAGGTCAACTACCTCTTGCAGCGGATGGAGGAGTACGAGGGCGTCGTCGTCCTCGCCAGCAACTACCAGCGGAACATCGACGAGGCGTTCACGCGCCGCATCCGCTTCATCATCGAGTTCCCGTTCCCCGACGACGACTACCGCCGCCGCATCTGGGGGAAGGTCTTCCCCGAGCACACGCCGCTCGGCGAGGACATCGACTTCGAATTCCTCTCGCACAAGCTCAAGCTCACCGGCGGCAACATTCGCAACATCGCGCTGGGCGCCGCCTTCCTCGCCGCGGGCAACGGCGGGCGCGTGCAGATGGGGCACGTCATCTGCGCCGCCAAGCGCGAATTCCAGAAGATGGGGCGGCTGCTCGTCAGGTCGGACTTCGACGAGTACTTCGACCTCGTCGGCAGCGCGGAGGCGATTCGATGAGAGACCACGACCACGAGGCGCAGAAGGACGGCACGCAGGGCACGCCGCCGCTCAAGGCGAAGACGGGCGGCGAGCACGACCCCGCGCGCAGACAGGCCGACGGCCACCCGTCGGCGCACCCCGACATCCTCGGCGACGCGCGCATCGCGCACCCGGCGAACGCCGAGCCGCTGGCCGAGCTGCTGAGCCAGTTGCAGCACAGCCACGGCAACGCCTACGTGCAGCGCGTCGTCTCGGAGGCCGGCGGCGAGAAGTCGCAGGAGCAGACGCCCGCCGCGGAGTCGCACGGCCCTTCGGTCGCGCAGGGGCTCGACGCGGGGACGCGGAGCCTGATGGAGTCGGCCTTCGGCGAGAGCTTCGGCGACGTGCGCGTCCACACCGGCGGCGAGGCCGAGCGGATGAACGAGGAGCTGGGCGCGCGGGCCGTGACGCGCGGCCGCGACCTCTACTTCGACCGCGGCGAGTACGACCCCTCGACGGCCGAAGGCCGCAGGCTGCTCGCGCACGAGCTGGCGCACGTCGTCCAGCAGAGCGGCGAGGCGAGCAGGGCGGCCGGCTCGGTCAACCGGCCCGGCGACAGCCACGAACAGGAGGCCGACCGCGCCGCGCGCGAGGTCTTGAGCGGCGGGCGCGCGACCATCCTGGAGCGGAGCGCCGCGCCGGCCTACCAGCGGGAGCCGCGCGGGGGCGGGCAGCAGAAGGCACCGCCCGGCGCGCTCGACCTCACACGGCAGCCGAGCGGCTCGCTGGCCGGCGGGGCGTCCTACACGTACGACGCCTCTGCCCAACGTCTGACCATCACCGGCCCGCAGAACCTGAGCGTCCAGCCGCCCACGAGCGGCGGGAACATCGTCACCGACTCGGCGCGCGGGACGATGGCGCCCGGGCGGACGCGCACCGTCGTCATCAGCGTCAGCGGCGTCCAATTGAACGTCACCGTCAACGGGCAGGCTTACATCTTCATCCGTCAAAAGGGAGCCGCCTAGATCAAAGAAGGAGCAGAGCGATGAGTAGTCAAGTCAGAGAGTTCGGCGACGCGGCGAGCCACTTCGCGCCGCCCCAATCCTTTTCCGAAACGGGCTTCGGGCCGGAGGCGGCGCCGGACGCCTCCCGGTTCGAGAAGCTGCGCAACGACGTGGCCGCGGGGCTCATGTACGCGCACGGGCGCGAGAACGCCAACACGAGCAAGGTGCTCGAAGTCGCCTCGTTCTCCTACGCGCTCATCGAGCTTCTGATGGAGCGCGGCCTCATCTCGGTCGAAGAGCTGGACGAGCGCAAGAAGCAGGTCGGCCAGCGGCTCGCAGAGAAGTTCATGGAGAAGGGGATGGGCGTCGCGCTCACCAGCGACGAGCAGGACAAGTACACGTACGAGGGCGGCGTCGAGATCGACTGCGAGAACCGCATCGCCTTCTGCCGCGGCGCCTGCTGCCGCCTGAGCTTCGCCCTCACCGTGCAGGACCTGGAAGAAGGGCGCGTCAAGTGGGACTTAGGCCGCCCCTACATGATTCGCCACGACGAGGACGGCTACTGCCACCACGTCGAGCGCACGACGAAGCGCTGCGGGGTCTACGAGAACCGCCCCGTCGTCTGCCGCGGCTACGACTGCCGCAAGGACAAACGCATCTGGGAGGACTTCGAGAACAGGGTCGTCAGCCCCGACCTCGAAAAACTCTTCCCGCAGCGCGCGGCCGAAGAGGGCGGCCAGACCCTCTACCAGTTGACGAGGACGCCCGCGCAGAACGCGAGCGCGTAAGTCGGACGGGGAAGGCCCGGGCTCGCGCGCGACGCGGGCCGGGGCGAGCTTCAGATGCCTGAGACGGACAAGAGCAACGCGCCGAAGGCGGAGGAGCCGGCCGCCAAAGCGCAGGCCGAGCCCGCGCCGAAGCAGGGCGCGCATAGCAGCGCCGCGCACGGCGGGGCCTACACGCTCGTGCGCGAGCTGACGGCCGCGGGCGGCGGGCAGGAGCCGCCGCCCGACAAGCTCACGCCCATCTTCAGGAAGTCCGAGTACGCACACCCCGTCAACGACGCGCAGAAGGCGCGCGCCCTCACCGCCTTGCAGCAGCAGTACGGCAACCGCTACGTGCAGCGCGTGCTCTCTTCAGGCGCGCAGGAGACGGCCGACTCGGACGCCTCGACGGTCGTGCAGCGGCAGGAGGCGCAAGGCTCTTCCGGGGGGCAGGAGTCTTCAACACCGCTGCTCGGCCAGAGCCCGGGACGCCCGCTCGACGCGGACACGCGCGACTCGATGGGCGCGCGCTTCGGGCAGGACTTCGGAGGCGTGCGCGTCCACGATGACGGCGAGGCGCACCGCGCGGCGAAGTCTCTCAACGCCGACGCGTTCACGACGGGGCGCGACATCTACTTCAGCCAGGGCGCCTACAACCCCGCTTCGCAGCCGGGGCAGAAGCTGCTCGCGCACGAGCTGGCGCACGTCGTGCAGCAGAACCGGGGCGCGGCCGGCGCCGCCCCGCAAGGCTTCAGCGTCAGCCACCCCTCCGACCCCTTGGAGCGACAGGCCGACGCGGCGAGCGAGGCCGTCATGCGCGGCGAGATGTTCCCGGCGCTCACCTCTTCGACGGCGCCCGTCGTCCACCGTCAGGCCGCCGCGCCCGCGCCCGCCGCACCCGCGGGCGGTGCGCCGGCCGCCGCCGCCGGCCCGAAGGACTACTCCTTCGAGATCGCGGGCACGACCGTCCTGTTCAAAGACCTGCTCAAGGTGGCCGGGGTCGGCAACAAGCTCAAGGTGCCGTCCAAGTACCTGAAAGCACCCATCCCTTTCTTCAAGCTGACGGAGGCGAGCCTCGACCTCGACGAGAAGAAGATGCCGACCGGCGCGAGTGTCAGCCTCGCCGTCTCCAAGCCGCCGCTCGAAGGGACGGGCACGGTCACCGTGGACAAGTCGGGCAAGGCGACCGGGACGGCGCACGTCGTCTTCAACAGCAGCAAGATTCCGGGGCTCAAGCAGACCGAGCTGGACGTGGCGGTCACGAGCAAGGACTTCTCCTTCGACGCGAGCGTAGACTTCGAGCTGCCCAAAGTCACCGGCAACCTGAAGTACAAGTACGAGAACCAGAAGCACTCCGGCAAGGGCAAGGCCAACTACGAGGGCGCGAAGCTCAAGGGCGGCATCGAAATCATCATGTCCGAGGCCGGGCTCATCAGCGGCACCGGCATGCTGGAGATGGAGCTGTTCAAGGGCCTGCGGGGCGAGGTCGAGGTCGCCGTCGACGAGAAGAAGAACATCGGCGTCAAGGGCAAGCTCTCCGTGCCCGGCCAGGTCGAACTGTTCCCCGAGAAGAAGTACGAGAAGAGCTTCTTCTCCTTCGAGAAGAAGTTCCCCATCTGGGGCATCACCATCCCCGTCATCGACGTGAACGTCGGCATCTTCGCCGAGATTCACGCGGGCGCCGGCTTCCGCGCGAAGTTCGGGCCGGGCGTGCTGCGCGACATCGCGCTGACGGGCGAGTTCGGCACCGACCCCGAGGCGGCGACGGAGTTCGGGCTCGGCGGCGAGTTCTTCCTGCCGGCCGGGGCCGAGGTCGTCGCCAACGTGGGCGGCGGCATCGGGCTCGGGCTCGCGGTCGCGGACATCACGGGCGGCGTCGAGGCCGTCGGCGTCGCCGGCCTCTACTCGGCGCTGACCGTGCGGCCGAACTTCAAGTACTCCGGCGGCAAGTACACCGTCAGCGGCATGGCCGAGATCGCCGGCGTCGCGCAGTTGAAGTTCGGCATCAACGCCTTCGCCAAGATCGACGTGGGCGTCTGGCTCTTCAAGGGGACGGTCTGGCGCAAGGACTGGACGCTGGCCGAGTGGGTCTGGAACACGGGGCTCAACATCGCCCTGCGCGCCAACATGAGCTACACGCTCGGCGACGACTTCGTGCCCGACATCAGCTTCGAGACCGGGTCGGTCGACCCCGAGAAGCTCATCAAGGACGTGATGCCCGAGTCCGGCTCGCCCGTCCCCGCGCCGCCCAAGCCGCCCGTCCCCGACAAGGGCACGCTCACGGCCGAGGGCGCGCAGGGGCAGCAGGCCGGCGCCCCCGCCGGCGAAGCCCCCGCCCCGCCCACCCCCGCCGCGCCCCCCGCCAAGACGCAGCAGGGGAGCCCCGGCGCGGCCGGAGCCGGCGGGGCCGGCGGCCCGGGCGCCGCGGGCGGCGAAGGACCCGACCACACGGCGAAGGTGCAGGCCGGCCTCGAAGCCATCGACCGCGAGCAGGCGCGCTACCTCTCGAACGGCCAAATCCTGAAGGAGGAGGCCGAGATGGTCGCGGCGAAGGTGAAGCGCGACCACCCCATCTTCAAGTCGCTGACGGTCGTGGACGGCGACAAGTCGTGGGACTACGACTACGTCGCCAGCCCCGGCAAGCACAAGAAGGGGGCGACCAAGGAAGAGAAGGATGCGGCCGCCAAGGCGAAGGCCGACGCGAAGGCGAAGGAGAAGGAGGATAAGGCGAAGGCGAAGGCCGACGCCAAAGCCGCCGCCAAGGCCGAGGCGGACAAGGCCAAGCGCGACGCGGCCGCCAAAGTTATCGACAGGTACAAGGCCAAGCTGGTGGGCGGCAAGGTCACAGGCGAGTTCTCGGATTTCGACTTCGGCGACTACGGCTTCCAGACGCAGCCGCCCTACCACCCGGCCAACGTCAAGTTGAAGATGCAGACAGGCCCCGCCATCGGGCCGCCCAAAACAGGCAGGTACACTATCGGCGATGCGATTGAGCGCGAGACCGGGGGCGCCGAGTGGCACAAGATTCTGAACGGGGAGCGGCGGGACAAGAAGAACGAACTCAGCTCCGCGCTGAGCGCCGAGCTGAACAAGGTGGAGAACAAGAACGCGGACGAGCAGAGGAAGAAGTCCATCGTCGTGGCGCTCGCGGGGTTGGCGGGCGACGCCAACTGGGCGGGGAAGGTCGCGGACGCCGGCACCAGCCTCGCCATGCTGCTCGACCAGATCGCGATGGAGTTACTCGGAAGGCAGTACGACATGCCCTTCCAGGACTTGA
This sequence comes from Pyrinomonadaceae bacterium, assembly GCA_036389235.1. Taxonomy (GTDB): domain Bacteria; phylum Acidobacteriota; class Blastocatellia; order Pyrinomonadales; family Pyrinomonadaceae; genus QHXN01. The sequence goes on from DASVQJ010000064.1 coordinate 34,963, forward strand.
ACCTGGACGGATGGGACAATCACCACGTCTGGCCCCTCGACTGGGGCGGGGGTAACGATTTCGGCAATCTCATCTTCATCAGGCGCACGGAGCACACGCCCATCACCAACTGGTGGCAGGCGCGCAAGCGGCTGTTGCAGCAGAGCCTCGAAGCACTTGAGTCAATCCCGGTAGCCCCCGTGCCGGCGGCACCGGGAGCAACCCCGACGACATGAGCGAAGAACGTCAGCACATCCCCGGGTTGATCGAGGCGGCCACGCTCGGCACGCGGGAGGAGGCGTCCGCGGCGTCGGCGCGGCTGGCCGAAATCGGCCTGCCCGCGCTCGGGCCGGTCGTCGAGGCGCTGAAGCAGTCCCCGCCCTACGCGCAAGGTCTGCGTAACGCCGTCCGGCGCATGGGCCGCCCCGAGACCGTGGACGCTTTGTCCGGGCTGCTCAAAGAGTCCGACTCGATGCTCACGCTGGTCGCGGCGGAGGCCCTCGCAACTTCGCGCGACGCGCGCGCCGTCGGGCCGCTGCTCGAACTGTTCAGGGACGAGGACGCGTTCCCGGCGGCCCGCGGTGAGGCGGCGCTCGGCCTTGCGCGGCTGCGCGCGGAAGAGTCCGTGCCCGAGCTGCTCGCCGCCCTGAAGAAGGCCGCGCGCGGCAGGAAGGATAGGGAGGGCGCGTCATTCATCGGCCAGATAATCGTCGCCCTCGCCATGCTCGGCAACCAGGAGGGGGCGGAGACGGCCCTCGCGCTCGCGCGCCACCGCGACAACGGCGTCAGGGAGGAGGGGGCGAAGGCGCTCAAACACGTCGTCGGCCGCGGACTCTTCCCAGTGCTACAGCAGACGCGCAGGCGCAGGTCAACCGACGCGCGGCAGGAGGCCCTGGCGGCCATCTTCCACCTCGGCCTGCGCGAATCGTTGGAAGAGCTGGTCTCTTACGTGGAGGGCGGCGACGAAAGCGCGCCCGAACTGATTGACGCCGCCGTCCGCAGGCTGCGCGACCTGACCGGCGAGACTTTCAAGTGGAACGTCAAGCCCGCGGAGCTGCGCGGGTGGTGGGAGCGGCACGGGGCGCGGTTCAAGCCGAACGTCTGTCACAGGCTGGGCAGGCCGCTCGACCTGGCCGACTTCGTCGAGCTCCTCGCGACGGACGACCCGAACGACCGCGGGCGCCTGTTGGCCGAGCTGCACCTCATCACCGGCGAGGACTTCGGGCTAGACCGTTTCAGGCCGGCCGGGGAGCAGAAAGAGGTTGCGGAGCGCGCGCGCGCGTGGCTCCGCGAGAACGCGGGCGGGTACGAGCGCGGCGCGGTCTACAAGTACGGGCACAGGCAGAGCCTTGAGCACGTCTTCGACCCGCCCGCGCGGTCTAAGTAAAGGGACGACACAGACAGCCGGAGCAAATCATGAGCGCGCAGGTAGCAGAGCAGATCACAGTCCACGCCGTGGCCGACTTCGCGCCGAACACGGCCTGGGTACACACGCACGGGATGGCGAAGTTCGGCCGCCCCGACCTCGAATGGTACTGGTCGCCCGCCGAGACGTGCCCGGAGGCCGGGGCGCTGCTGAACAGAATCGCCGCCGAGTTAATCGAGCGCGACCTGTCCGTCGCGGTCGGCGACACGTTCGAGATACCCGGCGCGCGCATGCTCGTGCAGTTCCACGAACGCTACTCGAACGACGCCGACGACTTCGAGGGCAACCCGGTCTTGCGGGTGCAGAAGTTGACGACCGGCGGCCCCGGCGTGCGCCTCTTCCGCGAGTTGCTGGACGGGAAGGTCTCGCCCTCCGACGCGCACAACCGGCACGCCCTGCACCTGCACCTGGAGGGGAGGTTCGTCGAAGCCTGGGCGGAATACGAGAAGGCTTTGCAGCTTGAGCCCGACAACGTCTACGTCCTGACCAACATGGGCTACCTGCTGCTCCAGCACGGCAGCGCGGACGAGGCGATAGCCTGCTTCAAACGGGTCGTGAGACTCGACCCGACGTACGCCCTCCCGCACAACAACCTCGGCAACGCGCGCCTCCGGCGCGGCGAGGTCGAGGAGGCGATTGCGGAGTACGCCGAGGCCATCAGGCTCGACCCCGGCTACGCGATGCCGCACCGCAACCTCGCCCTGGCGCACCACATGAGCGGCCACGTCGAGCAGGCGATTGAGGAGTATCGCCACTACTTACGCCTCGCGCCGGAAGGGACGAAGGACGCGGACGCGCATTTCAACATGGGCGTGTTGCTCGAAGAGTTGGGGAACGTGGGCGAGGCAATCGGGGAGTACGAGTCGGCTCTGGCCGACGACCCGCGCCACGCGAAGGCGCTCAACAACCTCGGCCTCACGCGCTTCTCGCGCGGGGAGGTCGAGGAGGCGGCGGAGCTCTACCTGCGCGCGGTCGAAGCCGACGAAGGGTTCGCGCTCGCGCGCTACAACCTCGGGCTGGCGCTCGCCGCGCGGGGCGAGCACCGGGCGGCGGTCCAGGAGTTCGAGCGCGTGCTGGCGCTCGCGCCCGACAGCGTGCAAGCCGCGAGCAACCTCGGCGTGCTCTACACGACGCTGGGGCGCTACGACGAGGCCGTCGAAATCTTCGAGCGGCTCGTCGCCGCGGAGCCTTCGCAGCCGACGCTCAGGTTCAACCTCGCGCTGGCCTATCAGGGGAAGGGCATGAGCGAGAAGGCGGAGGCGGAGCTGCGCGAGGTGATAGAGCTTGAGCCGCCGGGCAGTGCGCGCGCCGAGCGCGCGCGGCGTGAGATGGCTTCGGTGTCGTGAGTCGCGGTCGGGGCGAAAGGCCGGGAGGCTGAGTTGAAGAGGCGCGAGACTAAAAGCGAGTGGGACGACAGGCTGTCGGGCATGATGCCCGACCCGCGGCGCCTGTCCGCGGTCTCACGCTCGCCGCTCGTGCTCGCCGGCTCGCGCTGGCTCTCGTTCGCGCGCGGGTTGTCGCGGGGCCGGGGCCGCCGCTTGGCCGCGGCGGACACGCTCGGCTTTATCGAGTCCCTGTACGGCGGGAGGTTCGCGTCGGTCGAAGGCGGCGCGTTCCCGCTCGACAAGGTTTACAGGACGGCCGGCGGCGGCCTCTTCGTCTCCGAGACGCGGCTGAGTGTGAGCGTGCATCCGAGGTTCGACCTGCGCCTGCTGAACGTCCTGAACGTCGCGGGCGCTCGTCAAGGCTCGCAGGCGTTCAAAGAGTCGGCGGCGACCACGACGCCACTGCTCTCACACCCCGGCGTGAGTGGCCGCGAGCAACGACGTGACGCGCGGCACGTCACGAACAGCAGCGTCAACGCCCCTTCTTTGACAGTTCAAACGTGGAACGTCTGGCCGTCGGGTGTCGGGAGAGTTCCACCCGCCTTCGGTTACGTCACCGTCCGCGGCCGGCACGCGCAGCCGCCGCAGGGGCCTGAGACGGCGCGGCCCGCGGTGCGCGTCGAGCGCATGGTGCGCGGCGAGTCGTTGACGGGCACCGGCGCCGGGACCGCCCGGCCGACAGCGACGCCCGCGCCCGCGAGCCTGCGTCTCACGAGCCTCGACCTCCGACATTTCGTCACACACGCGACGGGGCAGGAGTTCGTCAACGTTCTGCTCGACACGTACCTGCCCACCCTCGTGTCGCGCGAAGTCTCGAACGTGAGGACGACCCGAGAGTTGTCGGGTGCGCCCGCGGGTGCGGCTACGGCCCGGGGGGCGACGGAGTGGCGCTTCGCGCCCGCGCCCTTCGCGCAGCGGCGGCGGCCTGCGGCGTGGACGTATGCGGAGCCTGCCCGGCGGCACACGTTGCTACAAGTGCTGCCGCCCGCGTCTCTTCTGTTGAGTCTGTCGGAGACTTCGCTGACGGCGCTTGCGGGAGGGGCCGGCGGCGCCGTGCACAACACTGACCGACTGAGCGGACGCGCGCCCGAGTTGTTGCTCCAACATCTACGCACGCACACGGCGCCGTCGGGCACGCGCGAAAGTGCCGCGGCCGTTGACGCGCCGCGCCCCCCGGGCCGTACGCCACAACCTCAACCGACGCTTACGCCGGACGTACTCTCGTCCCTCCACACGTTCGTGGAACGCGTCCACACGAACGTCGCGGCCGTCACGCGCGGCGGCGGCTCGGCGTTCTTCACGCGGGCCGGCTTCGAGCAGGTGACGGCCCGACGACGCGCCGCCGCGAGCGAGTCGGCTCCGGGTCACGCCACGCCGCACAAACTTCTCGGTCGTCCGGTCGAGTTTATCCGCCGCGCGCCCGCCGCCGAGCGCACGCGCGACACGAGCACACGGACTCAACCTGCCCAGACGCCGGGCGTCTTCCCGACACAGGGCGCGCGGACGTTCCTCTTCTCGAAGACGCTGCTCCGAAGGTCGGAGAGGGGCTCGGCGCCGGGCGTGCTGTCGCCGACGGCGGCGACTGCGTTGCGCCCGGCGGCGGCGGCAGAGACGGAGCGCGCGGTGAGGGAGACGCGCGCGGCGAGGCCCGAAGGCATGGCGCTCGAACTGATTCGGCACCGGCGCGAGGAGGTCTTGCAGTTGCCGAGGCCCGGCTACGTCTTCACGCAGCCGGCGCGCGCGCAGCTCGAAGAGCGGCAGGTCATCACGAAGGCGAGCCGCGAGGAGATCGTCGAGGTGGTGCGCAAGGAGGTGCGCTCGCTCGCCGCCGCCGCGCCCGCCGGCCCCGCGCCCGCGCGCGCAGACCTCGCCGGCCTGGCCGACGAAGTCTACTCGACGCTGGTGCGGCGGCTGTTGGTGGAGAAGGAGAGGCTCGGGCGCTTTTAGGTTAAGGGCATGGCTGACAACTCGCTCAACAAACTGTCGATCAAGAACCTCGACAACGGGGAAGAGTTCAATGTGCTCTTCAACCCGACCGAGTACACCTTCGAGGACAGCAGCAAGTGGCAGGAGCAGGAGGGCAACCGGCGGCGCCCCGAACTCCAGTACACGGGCGGCGAGCGCAAGCGGCTCTCGATGGAGCTGTTCTACGACACCTACGAGGCGAAGGAGGACGTGCGCCTCTACACGGGCAAGCTCCAGCAGCTCCTCGTCGTCACGACCGACGGCGGGAACAACGGCAAGCGCCCGCCCGTCGTCGAGCTGAGCTGGGGGCAGGCGCAGTCGAACGTCGGCTTCCCCTTCAAGTGCGTGCTGGAGAGTCTGAAGCAGCAGTTCACGCTCTTCACCTCCGACGGCATGCCCGTGCGCGCGAAGGTCAGCGTCGCCTTCAAGGAGTACGAGCAGCCGAAGGAGGAGCAGCAGAAGGAGCCGCGGCGCAGCTCCTACCCCGCGCAGACCTACACCGTGCGCGAGGGCGACACGCTGAGCGGGGTCGCGGCCGCCGTCTGGAACGACCCGTCGAAGTGGCGCAAGCTCGCCGAGGTCAACGACATCTCGAACCCGCGCGAGTTGCAGCCCGGGCAGGCTTTGATCGTCCCGGCCATCGAGTAGAGCGGAGGGGAGCGCAGGATGCCCGAACCGGCATTGGAGAAGGAGCGCGACGCGCCGAGTTTCAAGGTGCTCGTCGGAGGGAGCGAGCTGCCCGACGAGGCCGCGCTCGACATCCTCGAAGTGCGGATGAGCGACTACGTCGAGGGCGCCGGCTCCTTCACCGTCACCTTCAACAACTGGAACTCGCAGACGCAGGAGTTCAAGTACGTGGACGGCGACCTGCTCGCCGAGGGCGCCGAGGTCGAGGTCAAGATCGGGTTCGTGGACGACCAGAAGAGCATGATGAAGGGCGAGGTGACGGCGCTCGAACCCGAGTACGCGGCGGGCGCGGCGCCGACCCTGAAGATTCACGGCTACGACCAGTTGCACCGCTTCCGGCGCGGGCGCAACACGAGGTCGTTCGCCAACATGAAGGACAGCGACATCGCGAGCCAGCTCGCGGGCGAGCTGGGCCTGCGCTCGCAGGTCGACGACTCGGAGATCACGCACGAGTACGTCCTACAGAACAACCTGACGGACATCGACTTCCTCCTCGGGCGCGCGCGCCCCATCGGCTTCGAGGTGACGGTCAAGGACAAGACGCTCAACTTCAAAAAGAGGTCGAACAACAAGGACAAGCTCGTCTCCTTAGACTTCGGGCTGACGCTCACCTCCTTCTTCCCGCGCCTGAACACGCTCAGCCAGGTGAGCGACGTGGTGGTGCAGGGCTGGAACCCGAAGACGAAAGAGGCCATCTCGGGCAAGGCGCAGCCGGGCGACGAGAACAGCAAGATGGGCGGGTCGAAGCTCGGCGCCTCCATCAGCAAAGAGGCGTTCTTCAAGGCGACCGCCTTCGTCGTCAACCGGCCGGTCTTCACCGAGGGCGAGGCGGCGCAGATCGCCAGGGGCAAGTTCAACGAGATGGCCGTCGACTTCATCACCGGCGAGGGCACGGCCATCGGCCACACGGACATCCGCGCCGGCGAAGTCATCGAGCTTAAGGGCTTGGGGAAGCGCTTCAGCGGGCTCTACTACGTCACCTCCTCGACGCACGAGGTCGGGCCGAAAGGCTACCGGACGCGGTTCACCGTGGGGAGGAACACGACGACATGAACATCCTCGACCTGCTGCTGCCCGAGACCGGGTCGGAGTCGCGCGCCGGGAGGGTTTACGGCGTCGTCGTCGGCGTCGTCACCAACAACCAGGACCCGGAGAAGATGGGGCGCGTCAAGCTTCAGTTCCCGTGGCTCAACCAGACGGACGAGAGCAACTGGGCGCGCGTGGCGACGATGATGGCGGGCAAAGACCGCGGCACCTGGTTCCTGCCCGAGGTGGGCGACGAGGTGCTCGTCGCCTTCGAGCACGGCGACGTGCAGTTCCCCTACGTCATCGGCTCGCTCTGGAACGGCGTGGACACGCCGCCGCGCGACAACGCCGACGGCAAGAACAGCGAGCGCGTCATCAAGTCGCGCTCCGGCCACGAGCTCATCTTCGGCGACGAGGACGGGAAGGAGAAGGTGGAGATCAAGACGAAGGCCGGCCACCAAATCCTGCTCGACGACGCCTCGGGGTCGGAGAAGATCACGCTGACGGACAAGTCGGGCAGCAACAAGATCGAGCTGGACTCGGCGGCGGGCTCCGTCGCCGTGACCGGCGACATGAAGCTGAGCATCAAGGCGCAGCAGATCGAGATCACGGCCGACACCACTTTGACGTTGAAGGGGCAGCAGGTCGAGATTTCAGGCGACGCCGGCACGACCGTCAAGTCGAGCGCGATGCTCACGCTCAAGGGCTCGCTCGTCAAAATCAACTAGGGACTGAAGGAGGAAGCACATGCCGCCCGCAGCACGCCTGGGTGACACGACCAGCCACGGGACTCCGCTCGCGCCGGGGCCGGGCGCCCCGACCGTTCTCATCGGGGGCATGCCGGCGTGGCGCGTCACAGACTTCCACGCCTGCCCGCTCGTGACGGGCGTGGTGCCGCACGTCGGCGGCGTCGTCGCGGTGGGCAGCGCCACCGTGCTCATCGAGAACATGCCGGCCGCCCGGCAGGGCGACATGATCGTCGAGACCGGCCCGCCCAACTCCATCGCGATGGGCGACCCGACCGTGATGATCGGCTGAAGACGCGGGACTGAGGGGCCATGAAAGACTTTCTCGGCAGGGGTTGGAAGTTTCCCGTCGCGGTGGACGCGGCCGGGCGCATCGCGCTCTCGGAGTACGAGGACGACGTGCGCGAGGCCATCCGCATCATCCTGATGACCTCGAAGGGCGAGCGCGTGATGCAGCCCGACTTCGGCGCCGGCCTCTACGACTTCGTCTTCGCCTCGATGAACTCGACGAACCTCGGGCGCGTCCAGCGCGCCGTCGAGGACGCGCTCGTCAAGTGGGAGCCGCGCGTGCAGGTCACGGCCGTGAAGGTCGAGCCCGACCAGGCCGAGCTGGGGAAGCTCCTCATCAACATCGACTACCGCGTGCGCGCGACGAACACGCGGTTCAACCTCGTCTTCCCGTTCTACCTCAAGGAGCAGAGCTGAAGTGGCGGTGACGGCGCCCAAAATCGACGGCCGCGACAGCGACGCCATCCTGCGGGAGGCGCGCGGGCTTGCGCCCTTCTACACGCCGGAATGGAAGGCCGACGACGAGTCGGGCGGCGGGGCGGCGCTCCTCAAGATTTTCGCGCGCCTGCTCGAAGGCGTCATCCGTCGCCTGAACGACGCGCCGCTCAAGCACTACGTCGCCTTCCTGGAGATGATCGGCGTCAAGCTGCTGCCGGCCGTGGCCGCGCGCGCGCCGCTCACCTTCCTCTTGAGCAAGGGGACGAAGGACGCCGTCACCGTCCCGGCGCGCTCGCAGGCGGCGGCCGCGGCCGTAGACGGCGGCGACCCCATCGTCTTCGAGACCGAGCGCGCCATCCTCGCCACGCCCGCCAGACTGCTCTCCGTCCACAGCGTCGTGCCGAAGCTGGATCACGTCTTCGAGCACCTCGCCGCGCTCGGCGCGGGGACGCCGACCGAGCTGTTCGCCGACGGCGACCGGAACCTACAGGCGCACGAGCTCTACCTCGGGCACGAAGAGCTTTTCAACATCAAGGGCGCCGTCCGCATCGAACTGAGCTTCCCGACCCTGTCCCCGCTGCTCTCGCAGAAGACCCTCGTCTCGTGGGAGTTCTGCGCGGGCGAGAAGGAGGAGATTGTAGACGGCGTGCCCTTGAAGTCGCTCGACTGGCGCCCCTTCGACGAGGTGAGCGGGACGGTCCAGGGCGCGGATACCCCCGACGAGAATGACGACGAGTTGCAGGTGGTTCTCGTCAAGCGAAACGACGACGAGCTGGACAAGGTCAAGGTCAACGAGACCAAGAGCCGCTGGATCAGGTGCGTGGTCAGGGGCGCCCTGCTCAAGACGGACTCGCTCGCGGCGCTCACCGTCGGCGACGTGTGCGTCAAGTCTTCGCCGCTTCCCGCGGAGCAGGCCGCCGCCGCCGCGAAACCCGCGAAGGGTGCGTCCGGCGCCGTCGTCGCGCTGCCCCCCGCGCAGCCCGCGCCCTCCGGCCTCGACCCCGACGCGGCCTTCTACAACGACCTGCCCTTGAAGGTTCCCGCGTCGGAGGAGAAGCCGCTCTACCCCTTCGGGCCGCCGCCGCGGGCGAACGTCCCCGGCGCACGGCCGCGCCCCGGCGACACCTTCTACCTCGCCAGCCAGGAGGCTTTCTCGAAGCGCGGCGCGACGGTCACGCTGCAAATCAACGCGCCGCCCGAGGGCGCCGTCGAGCGCGACGTGGAGCGCGTGCAGGGCATCGGCCCCGTCCGCGCGGCACGCCTCAAGGCGGCCGGCGTCAACACGACGGCCGACCTGCTCAAGCTCTCGGTCGAAGAGACCGCGCGCATCATCCAAGACCGCGGCACCTCTCTGGCCTGGACGAAGGACGTGCGCGAGGCCGCCGCGAAGGAGTACTTCGACCGCGTGGTCACCGTCGGCCCCACGGTCGAGCCCGACCCCGACCGCCCCGTCCCCGAACTCTCCTGGGAGTACTGGAACGGCGGCGGCTGGCTCGCGCTCGAAGACATGCTGGACGGGACGGCGGCGCTGACCACGCCCGGCGCGCTCGTCTTCACCTGCCCCGAAGACATGGCGCTCACCAAAGTCATCGGCCAGGAGAACTACTGGATACGCGCGCGCATCGCCTTCGGCGACTACGGGCAGGAGGTGTTCACGGTCGAGAACCCGGAGACGAACCCGAAGGTGGTCTTCGACACGTCGGGCATCAAGCCGCCGCGCCTCACCTCTCTGAAGGTCTCGTACCGCACGCCGGGCATGGCGCCGGACTACGTCCTGACGCTCAACAACCTCCAGTACGACTCGGTGCCGATTGACGCGGAGCGGGGCCGCCTCGGCGCGACCCTCCGACCCTTCGCGGCGCTCGAAGACGACCACCAGACGCTCTACCTCGGCTTCGACCAGGCGCCGCTCAAAGGCCCCATCAGCCTCTTCTTCGCGCTGAAGGAGCAGGAGTATTCGGACGAGAACCGGCCGCGCGTCGAGTGGGAGTACTTCAGGCTGGCGGCGGGCGAGGTGGAGGGCGAGTGGACGCGCCTGCTCGTCACCGACGGGACGAAGAACCTGACCGAGAGCGGCGTGGTCGAGTTCATCGGCCCGTCCGACTTCACTTCGGAAAGGCTCTTCGGGCAGACGCTCTACTGGATTCGCGCCGTGGACGTGGAGGACAAGTTCACGCCGCTCGAAGACGCGGCCGCTAACTCGCTGGCGCTCGCCGGTTCGGCCGCGGCGCAGCCCGACGTGGCGACGGCTAAGAGAAGAGAGGCGGGACTGCGCCTGGCCTTGAGCGCGCTGCTGCGCGACCGCGGCAAGCTCTCGCTCGCGTCGCTCAAACCGGCGCCCGCCGCGGACGTGCAGACGGTGCGCCCGCAGCCGGCGACGGACGACACCGTGCCGCCCACGCCCACGCCCGAAGACCCCTGCTCCTGCAAAGCCGAGCCCTGTTCCGAGTCGCTTGAGACGCTCGACCTGCCCTTCGTCAGCGGCAACGTGCTGGCGGGCACCGCGCCCGCGCCCGTCTTCAACGGCCTCTACCTCAACACGGCCTGGGGCGTGCAGTCCGAGACCATCCGCGACGAGATCGTGGGTTCGAGCGCCGGGATAGCCGACCAGCAGTACACGCTCACCAAGTTCCCTGTCGTCGCCGAAGAGGTCTGGGTGGACGAGCTGGCGACCCTCACCGAGAGCGAGCGCAAGACCCTGGCCGAGCGGACGCCCGAAGACGTGCGCGAGGTGGTTGACGACGCGGGCAACCTGACGCGCTTCTACATCCGTTGGAGCCCTGCGGAAGACCTCGCCGAGGCGTCCGCCACCGACCGCGTCTACGCCATCGACCGCACCTTCGGGCAGGTGCAGTTCGGCGACGGCGAGCACGGCGCGGTGCCTCCCATCGGCAAGGACAACCTCGTCGCCACCTACCGCGCGGGCGGCGGCTCGCGCGGCAACGTCGCGGCGGGGCTCATCACGACGCTGCGCACCACGATCCCTTTCGTCGACAGCGTCCTGAACCCCGCGGCGGCCGGCGGCGGCTCGGACACCGAGCTGGTCGAGTCGGCCATCGTGCGCGGGCCGCGCTCGATCAAGCACCGCGGGCGAGCCGTCACGGCCGAGGACTTCGAGCAGTTGGCGCTCGAAGCCTCGCAGGCGGTCGCGCGCGTCAAGGCGCTGCCGCTCTTCAACGACCGCGGCGAGTACGAGACCAACTGGGTCACGGTCATCATCGTGCCGGGCAGCGCCGACGCGCGGCCGACGCCCTCGCCGCAGCTCCGCTACCGCGTCGAGCAGTACCTCCGCGAGCGCGCCGCCTCCGGCGTCGCCTTCCCGAAGCAGGTGAAGGTCAGCGGCCCCGCCTACGTCGAGGTGACGGTCAACGCGGACATCTACGCCGAGTCCATCGACCTCGCGCCGCAGGTCGAGGCCGACGCCGTCGCCGCGCTCGAAGCCTTCCTGCACCCGCTCACCGGCGGCTACACGCAGTCGGGCTGGGAGTTCGGGAGGCTCCCGTGCCTGTCCGACTTCTACGGGCTGCTCGAAGCCGTCGCCGGGATGGATCACATCGAGAATTTGAGCATGACCTTAAGCCCGGTCACGCCCGGCGGCGTGAAGGCGGCCGCGGCCCGGGTCGTGTCGGAAGACCGCCCGCTCGACGTGGTCGTCCCCGTCTACACGCTCGTCTACAGCGGCGAGCACAAGTTCGACGTGAAAGCTTTGGCCTGAGTTTGAGCCCCGAGTTTGAGCGATGACACTGCCGCAGCCGAATCTCGACGACAAGACTTTCGCCGCCCTCGTCGCGGAGGCGACGAAGCTCATCCCGCGGCACGCGCCGGAGTGGACCGACCACAACCGGCACGACCCCGGCATCACCTTCGTCGAGCTCTTCTCGTGGCTCGCGGAGATGCAGCAGTTCTACCTCAACCGCGTCGGCACCGAGAGCCACCTCAAGTTCCTCAAGCTGCTCGGCACCGGCGTGCGCGGGGCGACGCAGGCGCGCGCCGACGTGACCTTCTCGGGCGCGGCCGACGACACGCTGGTCGTCCCGCGCGGCGCGAAGCTCACGACCGAAGAGGGCGTGACGTTCGAGACCGAGGAGGGGCTGCGCGTCGTCGCCGCCCGTCTGACGAAGGTGCTCAGCTCTTCGAAGAGCACGCTCAAGGACAACACCGAGTCGAACGGCATCGTCGGCCTCTCCTTCTACGCGTTCGGCGAGGACGCGTCGGCGGGCCGCCGCCTCTACGTCGGGCTCGACCGCGCGCTGCCCGCCCGCGAGGAGGTCTTCCTCTCCGTCAAGCTCTACGACGGCTACAGGGTCGCGCGCGGCAGCCACGGCGACGAGCCGGCGTCGGTCGTGCCGTCGGCGCTCGTCGGCTGGGAGTTTTACGACGGCGACGACTGGCGCCCGCTGGAGATCGTCGCGGAGGTGGAGCGCGCGCTGGGCCTGACGGTGGGCGAAGAGTCTTCGGCCGCCGCGGACTGCTTCAAGCTGAGGGGCGACTTCCTCGACCTCGTCCGCGCCTCCTTCCCCTACCGGCACATGACGGCCGAGGCGCGCGACTTCTTCGACGCGGCGGCCGAAGCCGCGGGCACCCCGCTCGACCTGCGCCGCGCGCTCTACGACACGCCCTTCCTGCTCCTCAAAGGCGACGAGACGCTGATGCTCTCGCAGAGCGGGCGCCTGCGCTTCACCGCGCCGCCCGACATGGCGAAGCGCCTCGTCCACCCGTTCGAGGACGACCTCTACTGGCTGCGCGCCACCATCCTCGACGGCGCGTACGAGTTGCCGCCGCGCATCGAGACCGTCCGCCTGAACACCGTCCCCGCGGCGCAGCGCGACACGGCGAGCGAGGTCATCTCGTTCACGAGCGACGGCAGCCCGCGGCAGGTCTTCAAGACCGACAGCTACCTCGCGCTCGGCGCCGTCAACTTCGTGCAGGTGCGCGAGCACGACGGGCGCTGGAAGGACTGGGCGGAGGTCGAGAGCCCCGGCGACTTCGGCGACCTCGGGCCGAACGAAGAGAAGTACGCGGTCGTGAAAGACCGCGAGGCCGGCGTGACCCTGCTCGCTTTCGGCGACGGCGAGCACGGCCGGATTCCGCCGGAGGGCGCGGACGTTATCCGGCTCGTCTCGTACCTGCCCTCCTTCGAGGAGCCGCGCGTGCTCGGCCGCAGCAACGGGCTCCCGGGTCAGACCTTCACTCTCAGGCAGGCGCCGGTCGTGCCCGACACGCTCATCGTCCAGGTCGCGGAGCGCGCGCGCCCCGAGCGCGTCTCCGCCGACACGAAAGAGGTCGCGTGCCTGCTGCGCTTCACGCGCGCGCGCGAGTTCGCCGTCTGGTCGAAGGCCGGGCCGAACTTGTGCGAGATCAAGCTCACGCTCGAAGCGAGGCAGGAGCTGTGCAACGTCGAGGTGCGCGAGCGCCTGCGCGGCGCGCTCAAGTTCCGCCCCGACCAGGGCTCGCGCTGCGAGGTCGTCTTCGGCGAGGACGCGGCCGTCTTCTCCTTCGAGCGGATGAGGGCCGGCGAGACGGTCGAGTGCGAATACTACGTCGAGGTCGGCGAGGGCGGCGGGAACATCCACGGCGAGGTCGTCATCTCGCTGGCCGCGGCCTGCCCCACGGTCATCGAGGAGTCGCCCCCCACGGTCGTCGAGTACGAGCCGAAGCGCGAGCAGGCGCGCTGGCGCGACTGGACGCGCGTGGACGACTTCGACGCCTCCGGCCCGGAGGACACGCACTTCGTGCTCGACCCCTCGGCGGGCCAGATACGCTTCGGCGACGGCGTCAACGGCGACATCCCCCCCGCGCCCGCGTCCGAGACGGAGGAGAACGTCCGCGTCGTCTCGTTCCAGACGGGCGGCGGGGCGGCGGGTAACGTGACGGCCCCCTCCCTCGACAGCTTCGCCAGACCCTTCCACGTCGAGTTAGACGAGCGGCTCTTCGACCTTCAGATAGAGCAGCGCGCGGCGGCCGCGGGCGGGCTGGACGAGGAGGCGCTCGAAGACGCGGAGGCGCGCGCCCGCCGCGACCTCAAGACGCAGTTCCGCGCGGTGACGGATGCGGACGTCGAATTCCTCGCGCTCCACACGCCGGGCCTGCGCGTGGCGCGCGCGCGCGCCATCCCGCTCTACGCGCCGGGGCTGAAGGGTTACCCGCAGGCGCAGGCGGCCGCGTCCGTCTCGGTCGTCGTCGTGCCCTACAGCCCTTCGCTCCGCCCCTTCCCGAGCGAGGGGTTCTTGCGCACCGTCTGCCGGCACCTCGACCGCCACCGCCTGCTGACGACGCGCGTCTACGTCATCGGCCCCGAGTACGTCGGCGTGAGCGTGCGCGCGACCGTCAAGCTCTTCGCCGAGTTCGGCCAGACCGAGACGCTCGCGCGCGTGCAGAAGAGTCTGGACGACTTCCTCCGGCCGCTGCCGCCGGACGACGACCCCGAAGGCGAGGGCTGGCCCTTCGGGCGCACGGTCTTCCGTTCGGAGATTTACCAGCTGATCGAGTCGGTCGAGGGCGTCGATTGCGTGGAGAAGGTGACGCTGGCGGCGACGGGCGTCGGCGTCGCGCGCAGCGCCGAGGGCAACATCCTGATACCGCCGCAGAGCCTCGTCTACCCGGGCGCGCACAGCATCGAGATCGTCGCGCCACAATCCGAGTGCAGGAGCCCCAGGTGACATCGTGACATCCTGTAAAGTCCAGGCGGGGAGCTTCCTGACGCTGAACAAAAGTTCGGCGTGGGGGCGCGGCCTGCAAGTCAACCTCGACCCGGGCAATGACCGGCTCGCGGTGCGGCAGGGTTTCGAGTACACGCTCGAAAGCGAGATGACGCTTGAGGAGTTGTTCGGCGGCGTCACGGTCACGGACTTCGCCGTCGGCCCCTGCCACATCCTCTACATCCTCGGCGTCGAGGTGCGCGACGAGGTGGAGGTGCCCGGCATCTGGGTCTACGACTCTTACCAGAAGACCGTCGAGCCGCTGGCCTGCACGGGCGCGCTCCTCTCCAAGCCGACCAGCATCACCTACGCGCCCGGCACGCTCTACATCGCCGACGCCGCCGCCCGGCAGCGCGTCATCGCGCTCGCCGAAGTCAACTGGCAGATCAGGTGGGCGGTGGACGCCGCGGGGGCGCCTTCGACGCAAGGGCTGGGGACGGACAAGACGTTCACGCCCGTAGACCTCGCCGTGAGCGCGGAGGGCGACCTGTACGCGCTCGACGGCGAGAACAGGGCGGTCTTGAAGTTCGACGTGGCCGGCCGGCACGCGGGAGTCTTCGGCCGGGCGGAGCTGGCCGGGGCGGAGCCGCGCAGCCTCGCGCTCTCGCCCGAGGGCTACCTCTACGTGCTCGACCCGGCGGCGAGGCGCGTCTGGAAGTTCGACACCGGTCTGAACGGCGCGCTCGTCAACGACGACCTCGTCAAGTTCGACGAGCTGTCCGCCGCGCAGAAGCTCCCCGAAAAGTTCCGGCCCTCCGGCTTCGCCGTGGACTCGCGCGGCGTCCTCTACGTCGGCGAGCGCCGCTCGGTGACTTCGACGGAGGAGGACGACCGCTTCATCCGAAGGTTCGACGAGGACGGGAACTACCTCGGCGAGGCGGGCGAGTTCCGCGGCTCGGCGCTGACGCTGGCGCTCGACACCGAGGACTGGATTTACGTCTACGGCGAGGAGGAGGACGAGCGGAAGATGTCCGTCCTCACGCCGACGCTCAGGTACACGCGCCTCGCCGGCCAGTCGCTCGTCAAGGGTCGCTACTTCTCGCGCTCGCTCGACAGCGCGGAGGAGGGGACGGAGTGGCACAAGTTCGTCCTCGACGCGGACATCCCCGGCAACACGCAGGTGCTCGTCTCCTACCGCGCGGCCGACGACAAGCTGGTCACCATCGACGGGAAGACGACCAACCTCGACACGTACATCGAGGAGGCCGCGGGGCGCGACGAGGCGGGGCGCGCGGCCGACGCGGAGGCCCTCGACGCGGACGCACTCGGATGGTCGAAGCCGGCGGTCAACGCCGGCGACGCGCTCATCCTCGACGGCGTCGGACGCTACCTCTGGCTGCGCATCGACCTCATCGGCGGCGAGGAGAAGGCGCCGTCCATCGGGAGCCTGCGGCTGGACTTCCCGCGCGACACGTACCTGCGCTACCTGCCGGCCGTCTACCAGGAGGACGAGCAGAGCCGCGACTTCCTCGAACGCTTCCTCTCGCTCTTCGAGACCTTCTTCTCGGGCACCGAAGGGGCCATCAGCCACCTCGCGCGCTACTTCGACGTGGACTCGTCACAGGCTTCGGGCGACTTCCTGCGCTGGCTCGCCACGTGGCTCTCCATCTCCGAGGACAAGAGCTGGAGCGAGGGGCAGCTTCGTGAACTCGTCCGCCGCGCGCCCGAGCTGTACAGGAAGCGCGGCACGCGCGACGGCCTCGAAGCGATGATCGAAATTTTCACGGGCGAGCGACCGCTCGTCGTCGAGCACTTCCAGACCGAAGGCTGCGCGCGGTCGGCCGCGGAGACGCGCGCGGCGGAAGGCGGGCAGAGAGTCCAGAGCCTCGAAGAGATTCTGCGGAGCCTCTACGGCACAGACCCTTACTGCTTCTGCGTGCTCTTGAAACCCTACCGGACGGAGGAGAAGGGCGGGCGGAAGGTCGTCCGCCGCCTGAGCGAGGAGGAGCGGAAGGCCGTCCGCCGCATCGTGGACGCGGAGAAGCCCGCGCACACCTGCGCCGGCCTGCTCGCGCTCCAGCCCTGGATACACCTCGACATGCACACGTACCTCGGCGTGAACACCTACCTCTCGCGGCCGTCCGCGCGGCTCGACCTGAACGCGGCCATCCCGCGCGACACCGTCCTGGACGGGCTCGAAGAGGCGGGGCAGTTGGAGCGGAGATCGCGACTGAACCTGGACATCACTCTCACTTAAGCGGCGTTAATACGGAGGCACATCATGGCGACTGAACTGACCGCGGTGGACTATCTGACCCGTTCCGTAGACCGTAACCGCTACTTCTACGGCAAGCTGATGACGGTGCGGGATTTTTTACGGGAGCAGGAGTATTTCAACAGCAAGAGGTGGCTCATCAACCGCCTCCTCTTCGGCAGCGGCATCGTCTGCGGGCTGGAGGTGTCGAACGTCGGCGGCGGCCCGGCCGACGCGGCCGTCGTCGAGATAGCGCCGGGCGTCGCCTTCGACCTGAAGGGGCGCGAGATCACCGTGTCGGAGCGCACGCGGGTTGACCTCGCCAAGCTCGACGCCGCGGGCCTCGCGCCCGGCGGCACGGGCGACGCGGACCTGCTCGTCTGCCTCAACTACCAGGAGTGCCCGAAGGAGCCCGTGCCCTCGCTCGGCGGCTCGCCCTGCGCGGAGGCTTGCGAGTCGAACCGCGTCGGCGAGACTTTCACGGTCTCGCTGCTCGCGGCGCCGGCCGAGGCGAAGCCGCCCACGCCCTGCGAGAACTGGCTCAACCGCCAGACCGTGCCGCGCCCGTCCAGGCCGACCGACCCCGGCGACTTCGACGTCGAACGCGTCGCGCCCGTCTGGGTGCGGCCGGGCGAAGTCTTCGAGGTCGCCTTGAAGGTGACGGCGCGCAAGGACGTGAAGGACGTGGTGCTGAACGAGACGGTGGCCAACGGCACCCTCATCGAGCCGAACCCGCAGACGCCGCCGCAGTTCCCGACGACGCCCGTGAGCCTGCGCAGGGGAGAGTTCTTCATCTACGTCTACCAGGTGCAGGCGCCCGCGACGGCCGGGGAGGTTCAGCTCGCGGGCGGCGCGGGCGTCCCCACGCCGCCGGTCAAGGTGCAGGTGTTGGACGAGGCGCAGGCGAAGACGCGCGAGGCGGAGATGCGCCTCGGCCCCTGCCCCGTCGACCCGACGCAGGCCCCGCCCGTCCCCGTCGCCAGAGTCAAGGCGTCCTTCAACGGGGGCAAGCTCGAAGGCGTCAAGGTGCTCGACGGCTACGACCGGCAGCGCTTCCGCTACAGCCTCGCGCGCGTCGCCGAGCTGTTGGACTGCGTCCGCGTGAGCCTGCAAGCCGAGGCCGAGTCGCCGCGCCCCGGCCACCTCTTCATCACCTTCAAAGACCTGGAGCAGACCGACCTCCAACCCATCGGCCCGGCCGCCGAGCACGGCAAGACTTACACGGTCACGCGCGGCGACCACGTCCACGCCCTGCTCCTCTACAACAACAGCGGCCTCCAGTTCCAGGGCAACAAGCTCCGCATCGAAGGCGACGTGGGCGGCAAGGCCATCAACTTCCTCAACACCGTCTCGGGGCAGGAGCCGACCGAGCCGCAACACCTGACGACCAAGCACTACGTCGATTCGAGCATCGCGGGACTCGACTGGCAGGAGTCCGTGATGTCGCGGAGGCTCGCGGCCCCGCCGCCCCCGCCCCCGCCGCCGGAGGAGGCGAAGGAGGGCGAGCGCTATCTGACGAAGGGCGACCGCTACCTCATACCGGGCAACCCCGGCGACAAGAGCAAAGCCTCCCTTAAGAACCTCTGGGGCGGCCACCCCGGCGAGATCGCGACGTGGAACGGGAGGGAGTGGGAGTTCACCAACCCGGACGAGGGCACGGCCGTCTTCGTCGATGACGAGAACATCGCCTACCTCTTCGTCGAAGGGAAGTGGATACCCTTCCTCGCCACGCCCGAGGTGGCGGCGGGCAAGGGCCTGCGCGCCGACGGCGCGGTCATCTCCGTCGGGCAGGGGCCTGGGCTCAAGGTGAACGACAACGACGTGGAAGTGGTCTACGAGGCGGCGCTGCCGCCGCCCGTCGGGCCGACGCCGGCCGCGGGCGCCTCCGCGACGGCTTCGCGCGGCGACCACACGCACGAGCTGCCGCTCTCGCGCAACGGCGGGCTGGCCTTCGGCCGCCTGACCTTGCCGGGGCCGCTCGGGGAGGGCGAGGAGAAGCTCGACCTCCGCGGCGGGCTGCACATCAACGGCCTCGTCGGGGGCGCCAACATCGACTTCATGCACCCCGTCTGGGGGCAGGCCCCATTGGAGCCGCGCCACCTCGCCACGAAGCAGTACGTGGACGGCGTCGCCGCCGGGCTCGACTGGCAGAACTCCGTGCTCGACAAAGACCTCGCCGCGCCCCCGATCTCCCCCGCGGAGGGCGCGCGCTACCTAATCGTCGGCGCCGGCGGCATCATCATCAAGGAGCCCCGCGGCGGTGAGCCGACCGAATCGCTCAAAGAGGGGACGGCCGCGGAGGGACCGGCCGCCAGCCGTGAGAGCTTACGCGAGCCCTCGCCCGAGCCCGACCCCTTACCGAAGCCCTTACCGGAGCCCGACCCGATCCCCGCCCCGATACCCGAGCCGGAGCCCATCCCTGTAAACGCCTGGACGGGACACGAGAACGACATCGCGACGTGGGACGGCCGCGACTGGACATTCGTCTCGCCGAACGAGGGCACGGCCGTCTTCGTCGAGGACGAGAACACGGCCTACCTCTTCGTGGACGGCAGGTGGACGCCCTTCATGGCGATGCCTTCGGTCGCGGCGGGCCTGGGGCTCTACGCCGACGGCGCGCGGCTCTCCGTCGGGCAGGGGAGCGGGCTGCGCGTCAACGAGAACGACGTGGAGGTCGTCTACCACCCGACCAACCCCACGCCGGTCGGCCCCGTGACTTTCAACGGCGCTTCGCCTGCGCTCGCGCGCGGCGACCACACGCACGAACTGCCGCTCACGCCGAACGGCGGGCTGGAGTTCGTCCCGGTGAAGGCGGAAGACGGTAAGGAAGAGTCCATCCTCCCTGGGGACGAGAGGGAGGAGACGACCGTCGCCATGCGCCTGCGCGTCAACGGGCGCATCAACGGCGACGCCATCGACTTCCTCAACCCTGTGTCGGGCCAGGACCCCTCAGAGCCGCGCCACCTCGCCACGAAGCAGTACGTGGACGGGGTGACGGCCGGGCTGACCTGGCAGAGCACCGTGCTCGACAAAGACGAGACGAAGCCGCCCGCGGAGCCGAGGAAGGGCGACCGCTACCTGCTCTTCAATAAGCCGGCCGGCGACACGCCGTGGGAGGGGAACCAGGACAGCATCGCCACCTGGGCCGGCAGGAGGTGGGACTTTACGGCGCCGACCGAAGGCATGGCCGCCTTCGTGGCCGACGAGAACCTCGCGTACCTCTACGCCGACGGCAAGTGGGTGCAGTTCCTCGCCCCGCCCGCCTCGGTCGGCGCGGGCAACGGCCTCGTCCAGCAGGGGACAGACCTCGCCGTGGGGCAGGGCGAGGGCGTGGTCGTCACCCCCGACGCCGTCTCGGTACGCTTCGGCAACCTCTCGCCGCTGCCCGTCGGGCAGAATTCGTTTGCCGGCGTCATGCCGACCTCCGCGCGCAGCGACCACACGCACGCGCTGCCGCTCACTCCGAACGGCGGGCTGGTCTACAGCGGCCGCATACCCGGGGACGCGGACAGGGCCGACATCATCACCGGCCTGAAGATCGACGGACCCGTCGGCGGTACGGGCATCGACTTCCAGCACCCCGTCGCGGGGCAGCCGCCGACCGACCCGCGCCACCTCGCCACGAAGGAGTACGTGGACTCGAAGGGCGGCGGCACGGTCGCGGCGGGCGACGGCCTCGTCAACAACGTGAACGGCCTCTCGGTCGTCGCAGGCCCCGGGCTCGTCGTCAACCCGGACGAGGTGCACGTCAACTTCGAGGACAAGTCGGCGGAGCCCGTCGGTCAGTTTTCGAGCCCCGGCAGCTCGAACACCGTCGCGCGCGGCGACCACGTCCACGCCATGCCCGACGTGTGGGGCACGAACGTGGCCACAGGGGTCGTCGCCTTCAACATGAGGCTGGCCGGCAAGCAGGTTCACATCAGCAGCCTCCCCATCGACCCGGGCCTCGGGGCGGGGGATATCGCCGTCGTCGTCGGGCTCGAATCAGAGGTGTCGGGCGAAGGCACCTTCGTGGGCGAGGTCGACCACTTCGAGGACGCCATGCTCGAAGGCGGCGGCTTCCGGCGCTTCCCTTCGATACTTCTGGGGGCGGCCATCCAGCCGCCCGGCCTCAGGCGCGGGTTGAGCACCACCACGTTCCAGATATGGGCGCAGGCCAGCGACAGGGTCGGGATTCTCCCCGAGACCTTCCGCGTCCGCTGGTGGGCCTACAGGCCCGGCAGAGACCTCGGCGTGATCGACTACACGCCCCCGCAGCCTTCGGCGAACGGGACGGCGTTCGAGCGTTAGGGAGGGCGTCGGCGCCCCGCCGTTCGTACGCGCGCGGGCGCGCCGGGTTCAGGGGCGGCCCGCGCCGCGGCCGCAGGAAAAGGACGCTTTGCGATGGCACAAGAAACGAAAGTCGAAGAGACGCTCTGCTCGCTCCAGACCTTCGAGCGAAACCGCTACTTCTACGGCAAGCCGATGACCGTCTCGGACTTCGAGGCGGAGCAGCGCTACCTGGTCGGCAAACACCGCTACATCAACCGCCTGGTGCACGGCGCGGGCGTCCTCTGCGGCTTGCAGGTCACGACCCCCGCCGGCTTCGACGCCGAGCGCCCCACGGTCGAGGTCGCGGAAGGCGCCGCGCTCGACTGCTGCGGCAACCTCATCATCGTCAGCCGCAGCAGCACGGTCAAGATCAAAGGCGACTTCAACCCCGAGGCCGTCAACTACCTCTTCATCAAGTACGCCGAGTGCTCGAAGCATCCCGTCCTGCTGGCCGCCAACGGTTCGAGCTGCGAAGAGGTCTGCTGCTACAACCGCATCCAGGAGACCTTCGAGATCGTGGCGACGACGACCGCGCCCGGCGGCGGCGAGGCCGCCCCGGCCGCGGCGGCACCTTCCAAGCCCGCGGCGAAGGACGCCGGCCCCGCCCCCGACGCGGAGACGGTCTGCCGCGGCCTCACCGAAAAGTATTACCAGGAGAACTTAAAAACCTGTTCCGGCTGCGACGACCCCCTGGTCTTCCTGGCCGTGCTCGACCCGGAGAAGGGCGAGGTGGACGAGGAGGAGACGGCCAGGTATCGCTCGGTCGTCTTCAACAACTCGATGCTGCACGGGTTGCTGTGCGGCCACGTCACGGACTACAACAACCCGCACCGCACGTCGGCCGAGCAGGTGCGGGCGCTGCAAAGCGTCAACGGCGTGGGGAACAGCCCCACCCGGTCTTTCGTCGCCAACATAGATTTGCGTTCGGGCGACAACACGATAGGCATCACACCGGACAAGAACGCAAAGAAGATCGAACTCGTCCTCGGCGCGAACGCCGTCAGGTTGTCGCACCTCAACGAGGACGTAATCAACCACCTCCTCCTGTCCAGCCAGACCGTCACCGTCGAGTCGAACGTCGGCGCGAAGACCATCACGCTCCACACGACCCCCGCGAAGTCGGTCACGAGCGTCGGCCGGGCTCCGGTGGTCGGCGCTTCGGGCAGCTACGCGCCCGAAGACCACGCGCACGACCTGTCCGAAGGCGTCGTCGGGCGGGAGCACCTCGCCGAGGACGTGTACGCCAACCTCGTCCGGGGCGGCGGCATCATCAAGGTCGAGTCCGACGCCGCGGCCCGGACGATCAGTGTGAGCGCGGAGGTGGCCCCGGGCGACGACCTCCGACTGTTGAGCAGCGTCACGGGGAAGAAGCGGTTAGGGAGGTCGGAGAGGTACGCCCGCGAGGATCACGCGCACGACCTGCGCATCAACGAACGCTCCCCGAACGAGAGCGGGGATTTCCGCCTCACCCCCGGCGCCAACGTCAGGATTGATAAGGGCGAGGCCGAGAACGAGCTGGTCATCAGCGCCGAGGGCGGGGGCCGGGCCGCGGTCGCGACGGGCGTCTTCACCTTCGAGAACGTCCTGCCGCAGGACGTGCGAACGTCAGATTTGATAACGCACGGGCTGGACTCGGAGACGGTCGCAGTCATCCTCGCGGAGGAGATGGCGGTGAGCCCTCGCGTCGTGTTCGCGCTCAACGTAGACCCCGTGAAAAACGTCGCGAGGTTCGGCGACACCGCCGCCTTCTTCGCCGAAGCGCCCTCCCTGATGGCCGAGGCGGATTACGGACAGAAGACGCTCCGCATCAGCCTCAGAGACCGCAGGCAGCGCCAGCCGTTCGAGTCGGCCGGGAAGCTGGCGGCCGAAAGTGAGTTCAGGTCGGCCCCGACCGAAACGGCGGCCACGAGGGAAGAGACCGACCTGTCCGACACGATAGACCCGTCCGGATTCATCGCCCCGACCGGGGCGATCCCTCCTCCCGAACCCGGGGAAATCATCTTCAACCCGGACGCGCGAAACTACAGAGTCCGCTGGTGGGTCATCCCCGCGTGAGCTGACATCATAGGGTCACAAGGCACATGTATGTGCACGCAAGGGCAAGCCGCTCCCAACTCATGAAGGAGCGGCTTCGCCTGTCCACGATGCTGCTCATGAAGCGCGCCCGTGCTCCCTCCAACTTCGCCGCGCCGCCCGGCGTCCGATAAGGCCAACGCTTTCCTTGATCTAGGTTATCGGACTCCGCATCTCCGCAAACTCGGAAGATGTAAGAGTCTGCCAGGTCGTCCTCAACGTTCTAAATTTCGTGTGTTGCCCACGCGAAAGTGTCAGTGCTAATGCCCAAGCGAAAATGTCAGTAGAGTGCCTCCGCCGCAAGGCGGGAGGCACGGATGCTACTGACGATGAGAGACCAGCAACGTATCGAGGCGATTCAAGCACTGATGGACGCCAGGCTGACGGTCGCCGAGGCGGCCCAGGTCTTAGGCCGCAGTGAGCGACAAGTCTGGCGGCTGTTGGCGCGCGCCAGAGAGGATGGCCTCGCGGGTCTCGTCCACGCCGGCCGCGGGCGCGAGCCGGTCAACAAGTCTGACGACCGGCTCTGGCAGCGGGTGCTCAAGCTGGTGGACGAGAAGTACCGGGGCGTCAACGACCGTCACCTGCAAGAGCTGCTCGCGCGAGAGCACGGGCTCGTGGTCTGCCGCGAGAGTCTGCGCAAGCACCTGCGCGCCGCAGGCATCGCGCCCAAGCGCTCGCGCCGCCCGCGCAAGTACCGCGCCCGGCGTGAGCGGCGGGCCGCCTCGGGCATGCTCTTACAGATCGACGCCAGCCCCCACGACTGGCTCGAAGGGCGCGGCCCCTACTTGACGCTGGTCGGCGCCATCGACGACGCGACGGGCCGCGCGTGGGTGCGCTTCGCCGAGGCTGAGACGACGTGGGCCTACCTCCTGCTGATGCGCGAGGTGGCGTTATCTCAGGGGCTCCCGCTGGCGCTTTACAGCGACCGCCATGACATCTTCCACGCGCGGCGCGAGCCGACCATCAGCGAGCAGTTGGCGAACCGGCCGCCGCTGACGCAGTTCGGGCGGGCGATGGAGGAGTTAGGCATCCACATCAGTAAAGCCTACTCGCCGCAGGCCAAGGGGCGCATCGAGCGGCTGTGGGGCGTGCTCCAAGACCGGCTCGTCGTCGAGTTGCGGCTGGCCGGGGCCTCGACGCTGACGGAGGCCAACCGCCTGCTCGACCGGTATCTCCCCGGCCACAACCGGCGCTTCGAGGTGGCGCCGCGCGAGCAGGCCGCGGTCTGGCGTCAGGCGCCCGACGCGCGCCGCCTCGACCGCATCCTCTGCCCCAAGGAGCAGAGGGTGGTGGGGCGCGACCACGTCGTCAGCTTCGCCGGGCTTGAGTTGCAGGTGCCTCGCTCGCGCAAGTTCTTTTCGCTTGCCGGGCGGCGGGTCGATGTCTTACAACTGCGCGACCAGAGCATCGAGGTGCATCACGGCGGGGAGCCGGTGGCGCGCTTCAGCCGCGAGCAGTTGAAGGCGTTGGCGAAGAGACGGAGTCGAGCAAAGAGCCAGCTCACGGCCCGAGTATGACCACTGACATTTTCGCTTGGGCGTTAACTGACATTTTCGCTTGGTCTAAACA
>DASVQJ010000065.1:0-3207 GCA_036389235.1 Pyrinomonadaceae bacterium
CTTCGCCGTCGCGGCGCTCGCCGCCGAAGGCGAGACGGAGATCGAGGGGGCCGGGGAGTGCGTGGCGATCTCCTTCCCGGAGTTCTTCCCGCTGCTCGAATCTTTGACGGAGAGATGAGCCGCCGCCCCGTCGTCATCACCGGCTTCATGGGCGCGGGCAAGACGACCGTCGGCCGCGCGCTCGCGCGCCTGCTCGACGCGCCGTTCGTAGACCTCGACGACGCGGTGAGGGAGCTTGAGGGCCGCGGCCCGCGCGAGCTGATCGACGAGGAGGGCGAAGACTACTTCCGCGAGTCGGAGACGCGCGCCCTGCGGCGCGTGCTCGAAGAGGGCGCGGCGGGCGTCGTCGCCACGGGCGGCGGCGCCTGGACGCTCGCGCGCAACCGGGCGCTCGCCGCCGCGCACGGCTGCCTCTCGGTCTGGCTCGACGCGCCCTTTGACCTGTGTCTCCGGCGCATCGAAAACGAAGGCGCACGCCACTCGCGCCCCTTCGCACGCGACGCCGAACGCGCACGAAGGCTCTACGATGAACGCCTCGCCGCCTACAGCCAGGCAGACCTCCGCGTGCGCGTCACGCCGCGGCGCGGCGTCGAAGAGGTCGCGGCCGAGATCGCCGCGTCGCTCGTCACCCGGGGTTAAAAGCGTCTGCGGGGGACTGACGAAGGGATGATAGACGGGGCGGCAATCTCAAGATGCCGCCCCGTCACCTTTACGAATAGTTCGTGCCGGCCGTGCCGTTAAGCTTTGCCCCAGAACCAGACCTTTTTGGGTTTAGGTCTACTACACCTCACGCCCGCCCGGTTGGTGTCGCAGTCCTGACCGTCCTTCGACTTCTGCTTCGCCGCCTTCTCAGTCTGCACGCCCTCCTTCTGGGCTTTAGCCGCGCCGGAGTCCTGGGCGGAGACGGGGACGACGAAGGCGAAGGCGAGTAACGCCGCGCAAGTGAGTCTCTTCATAGAAGCTTCCCTCCCTCGAAACAAGTGTTTGGCTTAGGTAACGCCATTCTAGCAGAAGGTTTCACGTCCATACCCTCGAAAAGCCTCCCGCGGGTTAAAATGCCGCGGACGAAAACAGTTTGGCGCGTACCTGGTGGCGGCTTTTCGCGCATTTGAGTTGATTCATTTAGAGCGAAACAGGGAGATTTGATGTCTGACCGAAACAGTGATGCGAAGGCGCTGAGGCCGGCGGAGAAGCTGGCGAACGCGCACAACTGGAAGCACCTCGCGCGTTGGAACGGCGAGGGGTTCTACGAGCTTCAGACCGAGGACACAGGACAAGTCCGCGTCCGCCTCTTCTTCACGCCGCAACTGCTCGAAGCGACCGAGGAGATTCTCTACCGGCAGATCGTCAACGCCACGCGCTTCCCCGGCGTGCGCATGGTGGTGATTACGCCCGACGCGCACTACGGCTACGGCGTCCCCGTCGGCTGCGTCCTCATCACCGACGCGCGGGAAGGCGCCGTCGCCATGGGGCCGGTCGGCTACGACATCGGCTGCGGGATGATGTCGGCGCGGTCTGGTGTAGGGGCGGGGGCGGCGACGCCGGAGCGGAGGCTGGAGTTCAACCGGGCGGTGATGGGGCGGGTGAACATGGGGTTCGGGGGGAAGAGCATGAAGCTCGGGCGCCTCTCCGACGGCGAGTTCCAGAACCTCGTGCGCGGGGGCGCGGAGTATTACGTCGAGAAGTACGGGGCGACGTTCGACCGCAGCCACGCCGAGCGCCACCGCATCCCGGTGGACGACGACTGGCGGATTCCTTACGGCGGCAAGGGCCGGCCCGAGCGCGGGCGCGACCAGTTGGGGAGCCTCGGCGGGGGCAACCACTTTATCGAGTTGCAGCGGAGCAGCCAGACGGGGACGCTCTTCGTGCAGGTGCACACGGGGAGCCGCGGGTTCGGGCACGGGCTGGCGACGAACTACTTCGAGCTGGCGCGGGAGGAGCACCCGGAGCTTCTGAAGGACATCGACCTCGGGTACTTCACGCCGGACTCCAAGCACTACCGCGACTACCTGAACGCGGTCGCGGCGGGCGGCAACTACGCCATCCTGAACCGGCTCGTCATCTTCGAGCAGGTCTCGGAAGCCTTCCGCGAGGTCTTCGGCGAGGAGTTGGAGCTGGTCTACGAGATCAGCCACAACCTCGTGCAGAAGGAGTGGCACCCGGAGTTCGGCGACGTGTGGGTGCACCGCAAGGGCGCGACGCGCGCCTTCCCCGCCGGCCACCCGTTCCTGAAGGGCACCGTCTGGGAGGGGAAGGGGCACCCCGTGCTCATCCCGGGCAGCAACAAGGACTGGAGCTACATCCTGCGCCCGCTCGCCGGGGCGGAGCGCAGCGGCTTCTCGGTCAACCACGGCGCGGGCCGGCGCATCTCGCGCGGCGAGGCCAACCGCACGCTCTCGCAGCGCCAGATGGACGACGAGTACAGGGAGGCCGGCGTCGTCGTCAACGCCGACGGCCGCGTGCCCCTGGACGAGGCGGCGCCGTGCTACAAGCCTTCGGAGGAGGTCGTCGCCGCGGTCGTCGGCGCGGGCCTCGCCGAGATCGAGCACAGCCTGTGGCCGCTCGCCTCGCTCAAGGGCGTGGACGAGCTGAAGCGCGGGCGCCGCGGCAGGGGCAAGCCCGAACGCAAGGGCGGACGCTCCGAGGGGAAGAAGACGAGCGAGCACTACTGAAAAGAAGTAGTCAGTAGTCAGTAGTCAGTAGAAAAGAGGCGGCACACTCAGGCTATCAACCGAGTGCGCCGCCTTCGTATTCCTACTGACTACTGACTACTGACTACTGCCTGCTGTTTCCTTTACAGCCGCGCGGCGCGGGCGTATAACTCTCGGCGAGGCGAACGTCTCTCCCTCAAACTTTCATTGTCGGCCTACAGGACGGAGGTGACACGCATGCCTTCAGTGAGACTTTTTGCCGCCGCGCTCCTCTTAGCCTGCCTGCTGCTCTCGGCGGGGGCGGCCGAAGCTCAGACCGGAGACCGCGCGCGCGCCGCGGCCGAGATCGAGTCGCTGCGCGAGCAGATCAGGGCGCGGGAGTCGGTGCTGCTCGCGCCTTCGGAGGATGACCGCAAAGCCTACGCGGAGTTTCTGGAGCGCCCCGACACGGGGCTCATCCGCCTCCTGCCGCGCGAGAAGTGGGAGGGTAAGCTCTCGATGCGCGGCGGCGGCGCCTACTACTCGTTCGCGCGGCTGACGCACGAGTACGGGTACG
>DASVQJ010000066.1:0-29475 GCA_036389235.1 Pyrinomonadaceae bacterium
GGCGCTCTTTCGCCGTCAAAATCTTGTAGCGCGACTTGGCCCACCAGAAGAGGTAGACGACGATCACGCCGACGGCCGTCCCCGTGGCGGCGATGAAGAGAATGGTCGTGAGCTTCGGGAACAGAAGTAGGGTCATAAAAAATAAGCGCGTGCCGCCCAATATAACACCCGCGCCGTCCCCAAGTTGTGTAGAAGATGTTGAGGAAGGTTCAGCCGCCGAGCCGTTCTTCGAGGACGAAGAGGCCGGCCTCGCCGCCGCCGGAGGTGACGTTGACGACGGGCGAGCCGGAGAGGCGCACCATCGCGCCCTCCACGCGGCCGCGGAAGAGGAAGGGGTTCGTGTCCGCGTACAGCGGCCGGAAGCCCCACGCCGCATCGGTGAAGACGGGGAAGACTTCCGTGTGAAGCTCGACGGCCTCCTGCACGACGTAGTCCTCTTCGAGCGCGTGTGCCAGCGCGTCGTCCCACTCGGACGCGCTCGCCTTCGTGCCGAGGGTCAGCCCGCGCCCGCCGTAGTCGTCGTTCGGCTTGAGCACGAACCGCCCGCGGTGTCGGCGCACGTGCTCGACCAGGTCAACCCGCCGGCCCCCGTGCGTCGTCTTCCGACCCGCCACGCGCCGCGTCCACGGCACGCACGACGCGATGACTTCCCTCTCCGCGGGCGTGAACCAGCCCGCGCGCCCTTCGTCGGTCAAAAGCTCGAACGCGGCCTTCTTGTGCAGGGGCTTGCAGCGCGGCGAGTTGACGAAGCAGACGCGCCCCTCCGCGTACGCGCGCAGAAGCGGGTGCGACTCGCCGCAGCGCCCGAGCAGCTCGTGGATGATGACGCGCTTGTAGACCAAATCAATTCGGAAGCCGCCGCGTCTGAGCGAACGCCCGTCGTACTCAAGCTCGCCGGGCGGGCAGACGATGGTCGGCACGCCGCGCGAGGCGAAGTAGTTCCTCAGCAGGAAGAACTCGTGCGCGGTCGGCAGCCCGTCCCAGTCCACGACGGCGACGTTCGGGGGCGTCGCCCCGCCGCCCCACTCGCGGAACGTCTCGACGAGCGAGGCGAGGAGTGCCGCGGCCGGGTCGAACTGCCGCAGGCGGTAGCGCGCGGCGAACGTCCGCATCGCCGCGACCTCGAAGCCGACCTCGTTGAGGCCAGCCTGGTCTACGAGGCTCGAAGGGTTCTCGGCGTTGTACTCGACGAACTTGACCTCCTCGCCGTTGACGAAGGCGTCGAGCCGCCCCGTCACCGAGGGACAGCGGTAGCCGGGCTCGACGAGCGCGAGCCGCGTCTCGGCCTCGCTCATCCCGACGCCCTCCATCAGCGACGGCTCTTCCGCCATCGCCGCGGACACCTTCTCGAACGCGGCGGCCAAAGTCTCCGACGCGTGCGCGAGCCGCGCCCACTGCGACGCGTCGAGCAGGTGCGGCCTCAACGACACGCCTATCTCGCGGTCGCCGTAGAGCAGCCGCCGCGCGCGCATCCCTTCCCGCATGCGCGCGAACAGCCCCGCGCCCAGACTCTCGTCCGACGCCAGCAGCTCGTGGAACTCGGCAATCGCGTGCTCTCTCATAGAAAAAGGTGTTGGGTGTTAGGTGCCGGGTGTTAGTGAAAGACTTCCCCTCCACCTTAACACCCGACACCTAACACCCAACACCCAACACCCCTACTTATCCGCCGCGACCGCGCCGTCCTGCATCTCCAGCGCGGCCTGCGCGGAGGCGAGGCGCGCGACGGGGACGCGGAAGGGCGAGCAGGAGACGTAGTCGAGCCCCGTCAGGTGGCAGAAGGCGATGGAGCGCGGCTCGCCCCCGTGCTCGCCGCAGATGCCGACCTTGAGGTCGGGCTTGACCGAGCGCCCGCGCTCCGTCCCCATCCTGACGAGCTGGCCGACGCCCTCGCGGTCTAAGACCTGGAACGGGTCGTCGGGCAGAATCTTCACCTCGACGTACTTCGACAGGAACCGCCCCGAGTCGTCGCGCGAGAGCCCGAACGTCGTCTGCGTCAGGTCGTTCGTGCCGAAGGAGAAGAAGTCTGCGTGCTCGGCGATCTTGTCGGCGGTCAGGGCCGCGCGCGGCAGCTCGATCATCGTGCCGACCGTGTAGTCGATGTTCATGCCGTGCGCGCCCAGGACCTCGCGCGCGACCTCGTTGATGAGCCCCGCCTGGTCGCGCAGCTCCTCGGCGGTCGAGACGAGCGGCACCATCAGCTCGGGCTTGACCTCCACGCCCTCGCCCGCGACCTGGCAGGCGGCCTCGAAGACGGCGCGCGCCTGCATGCGCGTCACCTCCGGGTAGATGAGGCCGAGGCGGCAGCCGCGGTGGCCGAGCATCGGGTTGGCCTCGCGCAGTCGCTCGACCTGCTGGAGGAGTTTGCGCTTGCTGTCGATGGAGTCGAGCGTCCTGTCCATCTCGCGTATGCTCGCCGCGCGCTGCAAAGACATCTTCAGCTCCGAGAGTTCGCCCAACAGCTCCTCCATGTTCGGCAGGAACTCGTGGAGCGGCGGGTCGAGCAGGCGGATGGTGACGGGCAGGCCCTGCATCGCGCGGAAGATGCCGACGAAGTCGTTCTTCTGGAGCGGCAGCAGACGTTCGAGCGCCTTCTCGCGCGCGCCCACGCCGTCGGCCAGGATCATCTCGCGCATCGCGGCCAGCCGCTCGTCGCCGAAGAACATGTGCTCCGTGCGGCACAGGCCGATGCCCTCCGCCCCGAACTCGCGCGCCACCCGCGCGTCGTGCGGCGTGTCGGCGTTGGCGCGCACGCGCAGCCTCCTGAACTCGTCGGCCCACGACATCAACTCGCGGAAGTCCTCGCCGAGCGTCGGCTGCACGGTCGGCACGCGGCCTAAGAAGACGCGGCCCGTCGAGCCGTCAACCGTAATCCACTCGCCCTTCGGCACCACCGTCCCGTTCACGTTGAACTGCTGCTGCCCGTAGTCGATGTTGAGCACCGACGCGCCGCACACGCACGACTTGCCCATGCCGCGCGCGACCACGGCCGCGTGCGATGTCATCCCGCCGCGCGCCGTCACAATCGCCTGCGCGGCGACCATGCCGTGGAAGTCGTCGGGGCTGGTCTCCTGTCGGACTAAGACGACCTTCTCGCCCTCGCGCGCCATCTCTTCGGCCTCGTCGGGGTCGAAGACGACTTTGCCCTGCGCGGCGCCGGGGCTGGCGGGGAGACCTTTCGCGACGACCCTGGCGTCGGCGTTCGGGTCTACGGCCGGGTGCAACAACTGGTCGAGCTGTTCGGGCGTGACGCGGCGGACGGCCGTGGCCTTGTCGATGAGACCTTCGTGCACCATGTCCACGGCGACGCGGACGGCCGCCGCGCCCGTGCGCTTGCCCGTGCGCGTCTGGAGCATCCAGAGCCTTCCGCGCTCGATGGTGAACTCCACGTCCTGCATGTCCTGGTAGTGGCGTTCGAGCAGGCCGGTGATCTCCTCGAACTGCTCGTAGACGGCGGGCAGCTCCTCCTGTAGCTGGCTGATGGGGTTCGGCGTGCGGATGCCGGCGACCACGTCCTCGCCCTGCGCGTTCAAGAGGTACTCGCCGTAGAGCTTCTTCTCGCCCGTCGAGGGGTTGCGCGTGAACGCGACGCCCGTCCCCGACTCGGCGCCCATGTTGCCGAAGACCATCGCCTGGACGTTGACGGCCGTGCCGAGGTCGTCGGGGATGCGGTTGACGCGGCGGTAGTCGCACGCGCGCCGACCCATCCACGAGTTGAAGACGGCGGCGATGGCGACGCGCAACTGTTCATACGGGTCTTCGGGGATGGCGAGGCCGCTCTGGTCGGAGAAGATGATCTGCTTCTGCGCGGCGATGATGTCGCGCAACTGTTCGGGGCTCAAGTCCGTGTCGCGGCCGCCCTCGGTCTGCGCCTTGTAGCGCTCCATCACGCGCTCGAACTTCTCGTGCGCGACGCCCATCACGATCTCCGCGAAGAGCGTGGCGAAGCGCCGGTAGGCGTCGAGCGAGAAGCGCAGGTCGCCGGTCTGCGTGGCGAGCCCCTGCACGGTCTGCTCGTTCAGGCCGAGGTTGAGGACGGTGTCCATCATGCCCGGCATCGAGAAGGGCGCGCCCGACCGCACGGAGACGAGCAGGGGGTTCTCCGGGTCGCCGAACTTCTTCCCCGTCTTGGCCTCGACGGCGCGCAGGCCGTCGATGACCTGCTCCCACATGCCCTCGGGGAAGTTCTTGCCCGATGTGTAGTAGGCGTTGCACGCCTCGGTCGTGACGATGAAGCCGGGGGGGACGGGCAGCCCCGCCCGCGTCATGTCGGCGAGCCCCGCGCCCTTGCCGCCGAGCAGCGAGCGCGCGCCGCCGTCGCCCTCTTCGAAGAGGTAGACCCACTTGTGCGCTTGATTCTGTGACACGGAAAATTTCCTTCCTCGGTCTTCGGCAGGAGTCGTCTTACGGCGGGCGGTCGGCACGTGCGTGACGGCCGTCCGGGGAAGCAATTATGTGGCGGAAAGCCTACCCCAAACCCGTCCCGAGGGCAACACGCAGTAGGCGGTAGGCAGTAAGAAGGTGTTGGGTGTTAGGTGCTGGGTGTTGGGGAAGAGCAGCCTGTCTTCCCCAACACCTAACACCAAACACCCGGCACCCTCTTTACGGCCTACTGCCCTTCCGGGTGGAGCTTGAGCCACTCGGCCCTCAGCATGAAGCTGCCCTCGGTGACGACGCGGTCGCCGACGTGCAAGCCTTCGAGGACGGGGTAGCGGCCGGCGGCCTCGGCGCCGACGCGGACGGGGCGCATGACGTAGGCGCCCGGGTCTGTGGTGGCGAGGAAGACGACCGTGCGGCCGCCGATGGTCTGCACGGCCGACGCGGGCACCGTCGGCGCCGTCGCCTCGGCCGTCCCCAGCGCGCCGAAGCCGACGTTGACGAACATGCCGAGCTTGAGCGCCTGCCCGGGGTTCGACACTTCGACGCGCACCTGCGCCGTGCGCGTCGCGGGGTCGAGCTGCGGGTCTACGTACGTGACGCGCCCGCGCCAAATCCGGCCCGGGTACGCCTCGCTCGAAACGCTCGCGCCGCTCCCCACGCGCACGCGCGCGAGGTCGCGCTCGAAGACCTGGCCCACGACCCAGACGTTCGAGAGGTCGGCGACGCGCAGAATCTCCTTGTTGGCCTCGACGACCTCGCCCGGGTTGGCCGCGCGGCTGACGACCGTGCCGGCGACGGGCGCCGCGAGCGGTATCTCGGAGCTGACCTGCGCCGGGCCGCTCAGCGCCGCGACGCGCTGCGGCGTCAGTCCCAGCAGCAGTAGCCTCTGGCGCTGCGCGGCGGCCTCGGCCTCCGCCTTCTTCAGGACGGAGGTCGCCTGCTCGAACTCCTCGCGGCTGGCCGCGCCGATCTCCAGGAGCCGGATGGTGCGCGCGTGGTGCTGGTGGTGCTCTTCCAGCTCGGCCCGGGCCGAGAGGTAGCGCGACTGCGCCATCGCCAGCTCGTCGCTCAAGACGACGGCGAGCTGTTGGCCGCGACGCACCTCCTGCCCCGCCTCGGCCGAGACGCTCACGAGCCGCCCGCCGACCAGAGAGACCAACGGCGTCGAGCGGTAGGCGTTGGCCTGCACGACGCCCGTCGCCGACTGCTGCAAAGCCTCGGGCGCGAGCTGCTCGCCCACGGCCTCGACCTTCACGCCTGCGCGCGCCGCCACTTCGGGCGCCACCGTGAGCGTCGCCTCGCCGGGCGCGGGCTCGGCCGTGCCGCCCGCGGGTGCGCCCGCGCTTGGCTGGTCGAAGGTGACCGTGCGCGGCGCCGTGACCACGCGACCCGCGCCGCCGCCCGGGCGGTTGAGCCACCACAGAAGGAGCGCCGCGCAGGCCGCCGCGAAGAGGGCGACGACGATGACGACGCGCGTCCTCGAACGTCGCGGCGTCGTCACGCGCGTACTCTCGACCCGCCTGACGACGGCGTCGGGCGTCGCCTCGGCCGTCTTCTCGACGACCGTCTCCTCCGTGCGCTCTGACTTCTCGGGCGTCTCTTCCATCTTCCCTGTCCGCTCCCGTCATCGGTTCAAAAGTCCCGGCGAGGCCGCGACGCTCGCCACGCGGACGCGCGCGAGGTAGGCTTCGAGGATGGAATCGACGTAGTCGTTCTCAAGCTCGATGAAGCGGCGCTGCTCGCCGATGTAGTCGAGGAGCGTCTTCGCGCCCAGCTCGTAGGTCTGGCGGATGACCGTCAAGTTCTGACCGGCCTGCCCGCGCACGCCGACGCGGTAGATTTCCGAGGCGCGCGCCGCCGACTCGTAAGCGGCGTAGGCGGCCGCCACCTCGCGCCGCACGGTCAGCTCAAGGAACTCCCGGCGCCTCTTCGCCGCCTCCAGCTCGGCCGACGCGGCTTCTATCGCGCCCGCGTTCTTGTCGCGCACGGGGAGCGTGACCGAGACGCCGAAGGTGACGGAGTGGAACGTGTCGTCAATCGGGGCCAGACGCCCCGCCTCGTCTACGCCGTTCAGCATGTAGCCCGAGCGCATGCGCTGGTAGCCGGCGCGCACCTCCGCGTCCGCGCGGCCGGCGGCGCGCGCCTCTTCGATGCGCGACTCGGCCAGGGCTTCGGCGGCGCGCGCGGCGATCAAGTCCGGGCGCGAGTCGAGGGCGCGCGCGGTCGCCTCGGCCGGCGCGGGCAGGGGGTCGATGAGGCCGTCGAAGTCGCCGCGCAGCTTCAGGGCTTCCGAAGGCTCGGCGCCCATGAGGTTGCGCAGCTCAAGCAGCGCGACCTCCGTCCTGCCGCGCTCGGCCTCGCGCACGGAGCGGAGGCGGTTGACCTCGACGAGCACCTGGTTCTGTTCGAGCGGCGCGGTGCGGCCTTCGAGCACGCGCGCGACGACGAGGCGGTAGCCGCGCTGGCTGTTGTTGAGGAGGTCTTCCGTCACGCCGAGCTTCAGGATGGAGGCCAGCGCCTCGCCGAACTTCGCGCGCACCTCCGCGGCCAGCACCCGCTCGCGGTCTGCGAGCAACGCCCCGCGCACCCCGACCTCGCGCTCGGCCACGCGCACGCGCGCGGCGCGGCGCCCGCCCAGCTCCAGCGGCAGCATGCCCTCGACCATGAGCTGGTGGTCGGGCGTCGTCACGGCCTTCGAGCCCGACACGTCCAGGCGCGGGTTGGCGCGGAAGCCGGCCTGCCTGGCGAGCGCGCGCGCGGCCTCGACCTCCCTGCGCAGCGCCAGCAGCTCGCCGTTCGACGCGAGCGCGCGCGCGACCGCCTCGTCGGCCGTCACGCCGCCCGCCGGGTCGAAGTAGAGCCCGACCGTCGCCCCGTCGGCGCGCGGGCGGCGTTCGTCGGCCGGCACGTCCGTCGCCGTCTGCGCCGCGACGAAGGCAGAACAGGACAGGACGAGTGTGAGCGCCGCCCCCGCGTAAATCTTCTGCCAAACTCTCATCACGTTCACCACTTCCCCGGCAAGCCAGGTCAGAACCGCCCGCGGTGGCGGGCGGGCCTTTGTTACCCGGCGGCGCCGTGTCGCACAGGCCCACCCGCCACCGCGGGCGGTTCTGACCGCGCCTCCCTCTTCAATTTGTAGTCGCGCATCCAGAAGAAGATGACCGGCGTGACGACGAGCACGTGGAGCAGGCTCGACAGCATCCCGCCCAGCACCGGCGTCGCCAGAGGCTTCATCACCTCCGAGCCGGCGCTCGTCGACCACATGATCGGGAGCAGGCCGACGACGATGGTCGAGACCGTCATCACCTTCGGCCGCAGGCGCAGCAGAGCCCCCTCCGTCACCGCTTCGAGCAGCGTCTCCCGGTTCAGCCGCCCGAGCTCTTTCGTCTTCCGCTCGACCGCCTCCTCCAGGTAGACCACCATCACGATGCCGGTCTGCACGGCCGCGCCGAAGAGCGCGATGAAGCCGACCCAGACGGCGACCGAGAAGTTGTATTGCAGCAGCCAGAGCAGGTAGAACCCGCCCGTCAGCGCGAACGGCACGGCGAGGAGGACGTGCGCCGCTTCGAGCGCCGAGTTGTACGTCAGGTAGAGCGTCGCGAAGATGACGAGGATGACGACGGGGATGACGACGAGCAGCCGCTTGCGCGCGCGCTCCTGGTTCTCGTACTGGCCGCTCCACTGGAAGTAGTACCCGGCCGGCATCCGCACGCGCCGCGCGATGACCTCCTTCGCCTCCTCGACGAAGCCGCCGATGTCGCGCCCGCGGACGTTGAGAAGCACCGTGCCGCGCAGCAGGCCGTTCTCGCTCTGGATCATCGAAGGCCCCTCGACGGTGCGGATGTCCGCGACCTGCGCGAGCGGGATGGGCACGCCCGCGGGCGAGGTGACGGGAATCCGCCCGATGGCCTCGGGCGAGCTGCGGAACTCGGGCGCGTAGCGGACGCGGATGGGGAAACGCCTGCGCCCCTCGATGGCGACCGAAAGGTTCGTCTCGCCGATGCCGCGCTCGACGGCGTCGGAGATCGCCCCCGTGTCGATCTGGTAGCGCGCGGCGGCCGTGCGGTTGACGCGGATGTCCACGTAGGGCGTGCCGCCGATCTGTTCGGGGTAGACGTCGGCCGCGCCCGGCACGGTTCTTAACGCGTCGGCTATCTGCCGCGAGGTCTCTTCCAGCGTCTTCAGGTCGTTGCCGAAGACCTTGACGCCGACCTGCGAGCGCATCCCCGTCGCCAGCATCTCGATGCGGTTGATGATGGGCTGCGTCCAGATGTTCGTCACGCCGGGCATCCGTAAGGCCGCGTCCATCTCGGCCACCAGGCGCTCGCGCGTCATCCCTTCGCGCCAGCGGCCTTCGGGCTTCAGGTGGACAATCGTCTCGTTCATGTTGACGGGCGAAGGGTCGGTCGAAGTCTCCGCGCGCCCGGCCTTGCCGACGGCCCACTCGACTTCGGGGAAGCCCTTCAGTATCCCGTCCTGGAGGGCGAGCACGCGCGCCGCCTCGTCGATGGAGATGGCCGGGTCGGTGACCGGCATGTACATCAGGTCGCCCTCGTTCAGGGGCGGCATGAACTCGCCCCCGATGCGCGTGGAGACGTAGGCGGCGCCCGCGAAGAGCAGCGCCGCGAGCGAGACCGTCGCGGCGCGGTGGCGCACGGCCGTCAGGAGCAGCGGCCGGTAGACGGCGCGCAGGAACCGCATGATCGGGTTCCACTCCTCCGGGTGCAGCCTGCCGCCGAGGAAGTAGGTGCAGAGCACGGGGACGAGCGTCACCGCCATGAAGGCCGCGCCGAACATCGCGAACGTCTTGGTGAAGGCCAGCGGGCGGAAGAGCTTCCCCTCCTGCCCCGTCAGCGCGAAGACCGGCATGAAGGCCAAAACAATAATCGCCATCGAGGCGAAGATGGGCAGCCCGACCGTCTTCGTCGCGTCGAGCACCGCCCGCCAGACCTTCGCCCTGTCTTTCGTGTCGATGCCCTCCTTCTCAATCGCCCGGTACGCGTTCTCCGTCACGACGATGCCGGCGTCCACCAGGTCTGAGATGGCGATGGCGATCCCCGCGAGCGACATGATGTTCGACGTGATGCCGAAGTACTTCATGAAGAGGAACGAGAACAGCACCGCGAGCGGCAGCGGCACGGTGACGATGAAGACCGAGCGGAAGTGCGCGAGGAAGAGGAGGTTCGCCAGCGTGACGAGTACCAGCTCTTCGACGAGCGCCCACTTGAGCGTGTCCGTGGCGCGGTTGATGAGCTGCGTGCGGTCGTAGAAGGGCACGACGCGCACGCCCTCGGGCAGCCCCGGCCGCAACTCTTCAACCTTGCGCTTCACCGCCTCGATGACTTCGAGCACGTTGACGCCGTAGCGCGCGACGACCACGCCGCCCACGGCCTCCGCCCCGTCACGGTCGAGCGCGCCCGTGCGGAAGGCGTCCCCCAGCTTCACCTCGGCGACGTTCTTCACGTAGACGGGCGTGCCGTTCCGCGCGCCGAGCACGATGTTCTCGACGTCCGCCGTCGATTCGATCAGGCCGATGCCGCGGACGACCGACCACCGCCCCGCCTGCTCGACGACGTTCCCGCCGACGTTCGTGTTCGAGCGCTCGACCGCCTCGACCACGGCCGAGAGCGGGAGGCCGTAGGCGCGCAGGCGGTTCGGGTCCACGTCCACCTGGTACTGCTGCACGTAGCCGCCGACCGAAGCGACCTCGGCCACGCCCGGCACCGAGTTGAGCTGGTAGCGCACGAACCAGTCCTGCAAAGTCCGCAGGTCGCGCGCCGACATCCGCTCGCTCTCCAGCGTGTACCAGAAGACCTGCCCGACGCCGGTCGCGTCCGGCCCGAGCGTGGGCGTGACGCCCTCGGGCAACTGCGCCGCCACGAGGTTGAGGCGTTCGAGCACGCGCGTGCGCGCCCAGTACAGCTCCACGTCGTCCTCGAAGATGACGTTGACCATCGAGAAGCTGAAGGCCGACGACGCGCGCACCACCCGCACGCCCGCCAGCCCTTGCAGGTTGGTGACGAGCGGGTACGTGACCTGATCCTCGACCTCCTGCGGCGAGCGCCCCGGCCAGTCCGTGAACACGATGACCTGGTTGTCCGACAGGTCGGGTATCGCGTCAATCGGCGTCGCCAGAAGCGCCCAGTAACCCCACGCCGCCAGCGCCAGATAGACGGCGACGGTCAGCGCGCGGTGCCGCAGGGAGAGTTCGATGAGCCGGGAAATCATAAGAACGAGTAGACAGTAGTCAGTAGTCAGTAGAAAAGGACCGTCAGTTGGTTCGTCAGGGTGTCGACACCGACGGCCGCGGCGCGGGGCGCTACTGACTACTGTCTACTGTCTACTGACCACTTCCCTCACTGCGCCGTCACCGGGAACGAGCCCTTGCCCGTGCCGGCGGGGCCTTCGTAGGCGATTTGCGCCTGCCACTCGCCGGCCATCTCCAGCTTCACCTTGCCGCGGTAGACGCCGGGCGTCGGGGTGGTGGTGAGCGTGGCCGGGTCGTTCATCGCCGGCATCGTGCCCATCGCCGGCATGTAGAAGTTGAGCGAGGCCGAGCCCACGTCCAGCGCTTTGCCCGACGCGTCCTTGAAGGCGACGGTCAACTCCTGGTCTCCGTGGCGGAGCACGCCGTCCGAGTTGGAGAGCGTGACCGTCATCGCCCCGACCTTGCCGCTCTTAATCTCCTTGTCGCCCGCCCCGCCGCCCGCGCCGCAGGCCGCGGCCAAAGTGAGCAGCGCGAGCGCGCCGATTGCCGCCAGTCTCTTTTTCACTTTATCGTTCCTCCGTTGTCAGAGCTTGGTTAGAGCCTTCGGGTGTCGTCGTCCGGGCGAAGAGTCCGGCCGACTCGCTGAGCGAGCGCCCGTCGCGCAGGTGCAGCACGCGGCCGGCGCGCGCGGCGTTGTCGGGGTTGTGCGTGACGAGCAGGACGGTCTGGCCGCGCGCGTTGAGGCCCAGGAGGACGTTCAACACCTCCGCGCCCGCCCGCGTGTCGAGCGCGCCCGTCGGCTCGTCCGCGAGCAGCAGCGGCGGCTCGTTGACGACCGCGCGCGCGATGGCGAGCCGCCCCTGCTCGCCGCCGGAAAGCTGGTTCGGCAGACGCGCCGCCTTCGACCCGAGGCCCACCTTCTCAAGCGCCGCCAGCGCCCGCGCCCTCTTCTCGCGCGCGGGCGCGGGGACGGTCGCCAGCGGCAGCATCACGTTCTCGACGGCCGAGAGGTACGGCATCAGGTGGTGCTGCTGGAAGACGAAGCCGAGATACTCGCGGCGGAAGTCCGCGCGCCGCTCCTCGGAGAGCGCGTACACGTCGATGCCGTCCACGGTGACGCCCCCTTCGGTCGGGCGGTTCATCGCGCCGACGACCGTCAGGAGCGTCGTCTTGCCCGACCCCGAAGGCCCCATCAGCGCGACGAACTCGCCCTCCTCGACGCGGAAGCTCACGCCTTCGAGCACGCGCGTCTCCGGCCCGCCCGCGGACTCGCGGTAGACCTTGCCCACGTTTTCGACGACGATGAAAGACATGCCCTTCGGACTCCTCACACGTGCCGGACTGCTTCGGACGGGTCGAGCCTCGACGCGCGCAGCGTCGGGTAGAGGCTGCTCAAGGCCCCGACGGCGAGCGACGCGAGCAGCGCGAGCGCGGCCAGGCCGGGGTCGACCTCGAAGCCCCGCCCCGTCTGGCTGAAGTAGGGCGTGAGCGCCCAGGACGCGAGGGCGCCCGCGGCCCAGCCGAGCGCGCCGCCCAGGAAGCTGACGGCCAGCACCTCCAGCATCATCTCCTTGACGATGTGCGCGCGGCGGAAGCCGACGGCGCGCATGACGCCGATCTCCTTCGTCCGCTCGACGACGGCGCCGGTGGTCGTCGTGAAGATCAGCAGCGCCGCGATGAGCAGCACGACGCCGGAGACGGCCGCGCCGAAGCGCGTCAGGCGCCCGACCGCCTCCGCGCGCGCGCGCACGGCCTGCTGGAGCGCCGAGACCTTCGCCGCCGGCAGCTTCTGCGCGATCTGGCCGACGATCTCTTCGACGGGACAGTCCTTGCAGAGCGCGCTCACTTCGACGAGGCTCAGGCGCCCCGGGCGGTTCAGGAGCGCCTGCACCTCGGCCAGCCTCCCGAAGACCAGCGCGTCCTCGCGCCCGCCCGTCGGCGTGAGCACGCCCGCCACGCGGAACTCGCGCCCGCTCAAAGTCAGCCGGTCGCGCGTGAGGCGGAAGTGCCCCGCCGCCTGCATCATCGCGGCGTGCTCCGCGGCCGACATCGTCGCGTGCTGCGACGCCTCGACGGTGTTCGCGGAAGTCGGCACGACCGGACGCGAGGCGTCTTCGGCCGCGGGCTCGACGAGGCCGAGCGCCCGCGCCGCGTCGTGGCCGACGAGCAGCTCGCCCGCGCCCGCGGGCTTCTCGCCGACGACGCGCCACCATCGCTGCAAGGCGTACTCGCTCTCGAAATCGACGCCCGCCACGACGACCTTGCGGCCCGCCGCTTCGCCCGCGCCGAGGAGCTTCGGCGCGACGGCGGCCAGGCGGTTGGCGTAAGGAATCTCGCGTATGCGGCGCGCGTCCTCGTCGGTCAGTTCGCCCACGTCGAAGGCCGCGGCCGCGACCGGGACGCCGCCGTAGTCGAGCGCCAACTGGTCGGACTTCGGCACGACGACGATGTTGGCGCCGTACTGGTCGAGCTGGAGCCCTATCTCCTCGCCGATGGAGCGGCTGAGCGTGAGCAGCGCGACGGCGGTCGCAATGCCTATCGCAACGCCGGCGACGAGCAGCGCCGCGCGGCCCTTACGCCGCCGGAGGTTGGCCCACGCGATGGTGCTGATGCGCATAAGACATTTCCCCAATTTCAAATTTGAAATTTCAAATTTGAAATTGATTTAGAAGTAGCTCGCGCCCGCCTCAAGCTCTTCGGCGCTGAGGCTGAGCCGGTCGCCGACGACCTTGCGCCCGAGGCCGACGGGGTTGCAGCCGCCGTGCACCTCGTTGACCTGCGCGGAGTGGAAGTGGTTCCCGCAGTTGTTGCAGACCATGTCGTCGCCCTCCTGCCGGTAGCCCTTCTTCGCCGCGAAGCAGACGTCGCACGCGTCGAGCGCGGCGCGGTAGGCGCCGTCCGAACTCTTCATGGCGAAGAAGCGCACGGTCTTGCCCGACGCCGCCTTGTACTCGTAGAAGCGCGCCTTGCCGCTCAGCTCCGAGACGGGCAGGGAGACCTCGCCGCCCGCGACCTTGAGCCCGCCATCGGCGCCCTTGACCGCCGCCGCGCGGTCGCCGCCCGCGCCCGCGACGACGTAGGCGACGGCGGCGACGAGCGCCAGCGCGACCAGCGCGAGAATCTTGACAGTGTTTTTGTTGGAACGTCCTTCCGACTCCTGCGCGAACTGCGCGCGCTTGCCCTCGCGGATTGATTCGGGGGCGTTCAAATCCTTACTCATAACTCCTCCGGGTCTGCTCTCGTCTTTGAAGCGGGACGGAAGCGTCTCGGCCCGCGCACGCAGGCCGGCGGCCGTGCCTTCGCGTCTCCGTCTGTTTTCGTGGAACGTGGAGAGGCCGCGCGCCGTCACGCACGGGGGCGCGGCTCAAGCTCACGCAGACGCTCTGCGTGCTCGTCGCGGGTCGCGTGCGGACACACTGCGGCCTTGCGGGTTGTCTAGATCAGGAATGAGGCGTGGCGTATGTACGCGGGCGGCGAGTGCGTGGGGCTGAAGGCGGGCGCGTGTGCGCGCGCGTGAAGTCGAGCGGGCGCGGGCGCCGCCGCCGTCGCGGACGGGCGCGGGTCGGTCGCCGCGCCGGGAGCGGGCGGTGCGTTGTAACTCGTGCCGGCCGGCGCGGGCTGCGGCGTGTTGGTGACGCAGCAGAGAGGCACCGGCGCGAGGCGCGGCGCTTCCGCGCCCTTCCGTGCCCTCTTACAGCAGGCGTGCGCGCGGCTCATCAACGGGCACGCTTTGGAGCGCACCCCGCGCGGCGCGGCCAACCCGACGGCCGCCGACGCGCAGACGAGCGCGGCCGCCAGCAGCAGCCTCGCCGACACGCCTTTGAAATCCTTCAGCATCGCTCGCGGAGAGATTACCCTTCGCCGCCTCTCCGGGGCAAGCCCGTGCCGCCTTTTAGGTGTCGGGTGCCGGGTGTCAGGTGTCGGGTAAAATCCTGTTCTTCGCCGACACCCGACACCTGACACCCGACACCCCTTCAGAACTTGTCGAGCAGAATCAGCACGCCGATGGCGATGAAGCCGAGGGCGGCGACGCGCCTGATCCATTCGAGCGGCAGGTAGTGGCCGAGCGCCCCGCCGACGGCGACGCCGAGCGCCGAGACGCAGACCAGCG
The DNA here is from genome assembly GCA_036389235.1 of Pyrinomonadaceae bacterium. GTDB lineage: Bacteria > Acidobacteriota > Blastocatellia > Pyrinomonadales > Pyrinomonadaceae > QHXN01. Next base: position 14,697 of record DASVQJ010000066.1, read on the forward strand.
CCAGCGACGCCGAGACGAAGACCGTCAGCGGCCTCTTCGTCTCGGCGGCCAGCGTCATCGCCGCCAACTGCGTCTTGTCGCCCATCTCCGCCAGGAAGATGGTCGCGAACGTCGTCATAAAAACTCGCCAGTCCATGATTGCCCTCACCTCTTCATATGAATTTGCCCCGATTCTAAAACGGTCAGAACCACCCGCGGTAGCGGGTGGGCCTTTGCGACCCGAGGCTGCCGGTTGATAAAGGCCCACCCGCTACCGCGGGCGGTTCTGACCTGATTGGCTGTGCGCCAAAAAGGAGGCGCGGCAGGCTCGGTCGGAGCCTGCCGCGCCTCGCGCTCGAAGGTCGCCCCGCGGCTTACTGAACCATGTTCATCTGGAGGATGGACGAGACGCCGCGCGCGAGTTCGGCGCGGGTGAGCGCGCCCGCAGGGTTGAACTGCGGCGCAGAGCTGATGAGCCCGTTCGTCACCGCCACCTGCACGTAGCCGCGCAGCTCGTAGGGTATCGACGCCGCGTCCGTGTAAGGCAGGAACACGCCCGCCTTCGACTCGGCCTCCGCCTTCAGCCCCGCGGCGCGCACGAGCACGACGGCCGCCACGAGCCGCGTCGCGCGGTCGTCGGGCCGGAACGCGCCGCCGCGCGCGGCGTCGGGGAAGAGCGCCTGCGCCCCCTCCGCGAAGTTCATCGTCGTCGTGTCCCGCACGTCCACGAAGGAGGGCGTGTCCGGGACGTACTGCGGGATGCGCGCGCCCGCGATCATCGCCTCGGCCAGCTCGGCGCGCGAGACGGTGGCCGCGGGGCGGAAGAGCCCGTCGGCGTACGGCCACATCGCCAGCGCCGCGACCGCGCGCCGGATGTTATCGACCGTGAAGGCGTCGAGCCCCGCGAGGTCGGCCATCGGGGAGTACACGGCGCGCGCCGTCTCGAACGTCCCCGAGAACTCCTGCGGCGTCGCCGCGGCCGCCAGCGTGTGCGCCACGCGCGCGCGCCAGGTGCCTTTGGTCGGCACCGAGACCAGCGTCCGCTCGTGCTTGCCGGTCAGCCCGGGCAGGTTCAGGAAGTTCGACTGCCCCGCGATCTGCCCCCACGGGTCGAGCGTGATGAGCCCGAGGTCGTTCGTCGTAATCAGAGGCCCCCACGCCACGTCGGTCGAAGCGAAGACGGCGTCGGCCGGCACGTTCAAGAGGACTTCGACCGCGCCGCCGGGGTTGACCGTCCCGGAGAAGGTCTGCACCGGCTCCCTCACGAAGCTCACCTGCCGGCGGTTGATGACGGCGCGGAACATCCCGATCTGCCGCCCGGGGAAGGCCGACTGCAAGGCGGCCGCGTGCGTGTTCAGGGCGCCCGCGCCCACCTCGTGCTGGTAGTAGGGCGGGAGCGGCGTCGCCGTGCGCTGTAGGATGTCGCGGACGCGCGCCGGGCTGAGCGTCGGGTCGGCGTCGAGCAGCAGCGCGACGGTGCCCGCCACCGCGGGCGCGCTGAACGAAGTGCCCGAGGCCGTCGTGTAGTACGGAAGCTCGGTCGCGGTCAGCCCCTTCGCGTCGGCCGGCAGCCCCGTCGTCCCCGTCAGGTTCGTCCCCGAGGCGCGCAGAGAGACGATGCTCGTCCCCGGCGCGGACAGGGTCGGGCGGAAGGTGCGGCTGCCGAAGTCGCCGCGCGCGGAGTACTCGGCGAGGCGCCCGCGCTCGTCCAGGGCGCCGACCGAGATGACCCACGGCGCGGCCGCGTAAGGGTTGAGCGTGTGCATGCCCGGCCCGGCGTTCCCGGCCGAGAAGACGACGTTGACGCCGCGGTCGTAGAGCATCCGCGTGGCGACGTTGACGGGGTCGTGCTCGTTGTAGGTGGTGTTGGCCGAGAAGCTACAGTTGACGACGCGGACGCCCAAGTCGGGGTGCGAGAGGATGTAGTCGAAGCCCGCGAGCACGTTGAAGAGCGAGTGGTCGCCGGCCGAGAGCCCGACCAGCTTCGCCTTCGGCGCGTAGCCCACGTACTTGCCGCCGGAGCTGGCGCCGCTGCCCGCGATGATGCCGCCGACGAAGGTGCCGTGGCCGCTCAACTGGTCGGTGTCGGGCAGCTGCTCGACGTTGGCGGGCGGCAGGAAGTCCACGAGGTTCGCGCCCTGGAAGTCCGCGAGCTTGACGTTGCGCAGGACGTTCTTCGAGATGTCCGGGTGCGTCGAATCCAGCCCCGTGTCGAGGACGGCGACGACGACGCCGTTGCCCTGGAGCGTGCCCGTGCCGCGGAAGCGCTGGAGGTCGCTGTCCTGGCGCATGCGCAGCAGGCCCGTCTGCGCGCGGCTGTCGTCGGCGTTCCACTGGAGCGTGCGGTCGTCGGTGACGTGGCGCACGCTGGGGAGCTTGCTGATCTCGACGACCTTCTCCTTCGACGCCGTGATGACGACGACGGGGAGCGCGGCGAAGCGCGTGCCCCCGCGGACGCCGAGCGCCTTGAGGGTGGCGATGTCGGAGTCCTCGACGGGGTGGTGGTAGACGACGGCCGCGTTGACGTTGCTGTCGTCGGTCAGCCGGTCGAGCTTCTTCGCCAGCTCCGGGTCGAAGCTCATCAGCCCGACGTCGCCGACCGGGCTCTGCGCGCCGAGCGCGGCGAGCGCGTCCGCCCCGGTCATCGACAGACCCGACACGCCCCACATCTGTACGTTGTCCGCGCCGGTCATCGACAGCCCGTCCGCCCCGGTCATCGACAGGCCGTTGACCGGCGCTTCGAAGACCGTCCCGTCCGTCCGCGTGGCGATGACCTTCGCCGCCGAATTTACGCGCACCGCCTGCGCGCCGTATATCGTCATGCCGTCGGCGCCGGTCATCGACAGCCCGTCCACGCCCGCCCTGCTCAGGTTGTCGGCGCCCGTCATCGACAGGCCGTCGGCGCCCGTCATGCTCAAGCCCTGCGGCTGTCGAAGCGTGACCGAAGTGACCTGCCAGGTCGTGCCGTCGGCGCCCGTCATGCTCAGGCCGTCGGCGCCGGTCATCGAGAGGCCGTCGGCGCGCGTCGCCGTGTAGCTGTTCGCGCCCGTGTAGCTGACGCCGTCCACGGTCGCCACCCCGTTGCCGTCCGCGCCCGTCATCGACAGGCCGGAAGTCCAGGAGGTGTTGTAGATGCCGTTGACCTTGTAGGTGAGAGCGTCGGCGCCCGTCATCGACAGGCCGGAGACGTTGTCGTAGTAGATGCCGTCGGCGCCCGTCATCGAGAGGCCCTGCGTGCCGTGAATGATGATCCCGGCGCTCGCGGGGAGCGAGCACAGGGCGACGACGAGGGCCAGGGCTACGGCCTGGCGGGGGCTCTTCCGGGTCGGGGTTTGTAGCATCTTTGGGGCTTTGGGGCTTTGACCGTTTCCGGCCCGCGACTCCGGGCGGAGCCCGCGTCGGGGGCAGGTTCTTCCAGCGAGGTTTGCGCGCCAAAAACTGGCCTTAATTTTGTACATTGTCTTCTTAAGTCAATTGTTACGGTTTTCTTGTGATTTACTCTTTCCTTCGTTACTGCCAGAAAGCTGTTAGCTGTTGGCTTTTAGCTTTCGGGTTGGCTAACAGCCAACAGCTAATCACTTGAGCAGCTCACGGTAGACCCTCTGCGTCTCGGCCGCGGGCTCGACGCCCAGCTCCTTGCGCAGAAGCTTGCGCAGCGTCTCGAACTGCTCGCGGACGGCGACGCGGTTCCCCTGCGCGGCGTGCGCGCGCATGAGGTGGCAGTGCACGTCCTCGCGGAAGGGGTCTTCGCGGAGGATGCGCTGCGAGAGCGTGAGCGCGCGCGCCCAGTCCTCCGTCTTCTGCGCGGTCTGCGCCAGTATCTCTAAGATGCGCAGATATTGCTCGCGGCAGTACGAGCGCTGCTCCTCGACCCACTCGTCGTAAGAGCCCTGCATGAACTCGCCGCGGTAGAGCGAGGCCGCCTCCTCGTAAGCCTTGACGAAGCTTTCGGCGTCGCGGGCGCGGCGCGCGGCGTCGCCTTCGGTGACGAGGCGGTCGAACTCCTCCGTGTCGATGCGGTAGGAGAACTCGGGGTTGAGCTGGTAGTCGCCGTCGCGGTAGAGCAGGAAGTTCTGCTTCAACGGCTGGTTACTGTTCAGGCCCTTGCGGATGTGCGAGATGGTCGGGTGGAAGTTCTTCTCGACCGAGCCGAAGTCCGACTCGCCCCAGAAGGTGTCGATGATGGTGTCCTTCGAGACGCGGCGGTGGCGGCGCGAGGCGATGAAGCAGAGGATGTCGCGCGCGCGCCGCGTGACCCACGCGTCGGCGGCGAGCGGGCGCGCGGGCTCGCGGAAGATTTCGACCGCGCCGAGCATGTTGATGGTCAGGTCGGCCGCCGGCCCCTGCTGGACGACGACGAGGGCGGGGCGCTCGGCGGTCGCCGCGGCGCGCGCCTCGGCCGCGCGCGCCGGGAGCTGCTCGCGCAAGTCCGTCGGCAGAAGCTCCGCGGCCTCCGGCGTCGAGAAGACCTGCGGGAACTGCGCCACCGAGCGCTGGAGCCAGTACTCGTAGTCGTAGCGCGCGGCGAGGTCGAGCGCGCGGCGGAGGTGCCCGAGCACCTCCGTGTCGCGGCCCAGGGCGTGCTCGCAGACGGCGAGCAGCAGCGCCGCCTGCGCCTCGCTGTAGTAGAGCTTCGTCGAGCGGCAGTAGGCGAGCACCTCGCGCAGCACCGCGGCGGCCTCCTCGTAACTCCCGCCCGCCACGTCCACACGCGCGCGGGCGAGCAGGGCGCGCTGGCGCAGCAGCTCGTCGCCCGCGCGCCCTTCGATGAGGCGGTCGAGCAGCGCCCGCGCCTCCGGGAGGTCGCCGAGTTGCAGCGCGAGCAGGGCGCGCTCTTCGAGGAACTCCTGCCGCGCGATGTCCACGCCGGCCTCGTCGTAGGCGCGGGCGGCGCGCTCGTAGAACTCGTGGGCGCGCTGCAACTCGCCGCGCTCGCGGTAGAGGTTGCCGTAGAACTCGAAGATTTCGCCGCGCAGCACCGTCATGTTGAAGAGCTGGCAGATTTCGAGCGCGCGGTCGAGGTGGCGCTCGCACGCCTCGAAGTCGCCGAGGTGCCAGTGGCAGCGGGCCATGTTGAGGTGCGCGATTGATTCCTGCGGGACGGGCGGCGCGCCCGAGCCCTCCTCGCGCAGCATCCGCCGCAGCCAGCGGAGCGACTCGCCGAAGTCGCCGCGCAGCCCCGAAGGCATGCCGAGGTTGTGCGCGATGAGGCGGGCGTAGTAGCGGTCGCCGCGCTCCTCGGCCGACTGCAAGGCGAGGCGGAACTCGCGCTCGGCCTCCGTCCACTGACCCAAACCGACGAGGCAGAGGCCGCGCGTGTTGCCGCACTTCGTGCGCACGACCGAGCGCTCGTCCGTCAGCCCGGCGGCGCGGTCGAGGTATTTGAAGGCCGTGTCGCAGTCGCCGCGGCGGCGGGCGATGGTGGCGAGCGAGTGCAGCGCCTCGGCCTCGCCCTCGGCGTCCGCGTGCTCGTGCAGGAGGGCCGCCGCGCGGTTGAAGAGCGACTGCGCGAGGTCGTGCTCGTCGCGCAGGCGCGCGACCTCGGCGCGGTGCGCGAGCGCGCGCGGGTGCGCTTCGAGCGCGGGCGCGGGCAGCGCGTCGGCGAAGGCGGCGAGCGAGGAGAGGGCGCCGGCCGTGACCCAGGCGCCGCCGCGCTCGGCGACGGTCTGCGCGGCGCGTTCGAAGTCCTCCGCGGCGACGAGGTGGTGCATGGCCTGCTCCCACTGCTCGCGTTCGAGGAAGAAGTCGGCGAGGCGCGCGTGCTCGGCGGCGACGGCCGTCTTGCCCTGCTCGGCGCGGAAGCGGCGTTGCAGGAAGCCGCGGAAGAGCGGGTGCAGGCGGTACTCCTCGCCGCGCCCGTCGGAGGCGAGCGAGATGAAGACGTTGCGGCGGACGAGCGTGTTGAGCGTCGCGGAGGACTGCGGGTAGAGGCGGTTGCACGCGTCGGGCTCGACGCGCTCCAGGAGGCTCACGCGGAGGAGGAGCTGGCGAACCTCTTCGGCCTCGTCGGCGAAGACCTCTTCGGCGAAGTAGTCGAAGATGTCGCGCTCGCTCTGGCGCAGGACTTCGACGAGGTCGGGCGGCGCGGCGGCCGACTCGCCGCTGCGCGCGATGGCCTGCCGCTGCGCGACCTGCCGGACGAGCTGGAGCGCGGTGATCCAGCCGTGCGTGCGCTCGCGGTACTCGGCCAACTGCCCGGGCGTCAGCTCCAGGTCGAAGACCTTGCGGAAAAGCTCCTGCGTCTCGTCGTCGGTGAAGAGAAGCTCCTGGCGGTCGATGACGGCGAGGCTGGCCTGCGTCCGCATGCGCGCGAGCGCGAGCGGCGGCATGTCGCGCGAGATGATGACGACGTGGATGAGGTCGGGCAGGTACGCGAGCAGTCGGTCTACGACGCGGTGGACGGGCGTCTCGGTGCCGAGGTGGTGGTAGTCGTCGAGGACGAGGATGAACTGCTGCTCGACGCGGTCGAGCACCTCGTTGAGGAGCACGTCCACGGCGCGCTCGGGCGCCTGCGCCAGCTCCTTCGACGCCTCCTGCATGTAGGACATCGTGGCGGCGCCGAAGCCGGGGACGATCTGCTTGATGCCGTGCGTGACGTAGCCGAGGAAGACGAGCGGGTCGGAGTCGGCCCTGTCCAACTGATACCAGACGAACGGGTGCGCGCCGGTGCGTATGAAGTCTGCGACGAGGGTGGTCTTCCCGGAGCCGGCCGGCGCGGTGACGAGCGTCACGGCGTGCGCGAGGTTCTGCTGCAAGCGCTCGACGAGGCGCGGGCGCGGCAGGAGCGACGGCGCGGGGCGCGGCGGCAGGAGCTTCGTGCGCAGGAAGAACGTCGGGAGTTGCGGCACGGCCGCCCCGGGCGGCTGCGTGTCGTGGATGCTCCCTTCCTGTCGGTGCGGCAAGTTGGACATCGCTTCGGGGCTCGTCCGGGGTGGGACGGGCCGGGGGCCTCCGCTTGGTCTCGGCGAATGTTTGCGAAACTGTCGGCGTGGTCGGGTCGGGAAGTATAACCCAAACGCGCCCGCCGCACAGTCCCGTGGAGAGCCGTCTCGCGCCGCACGCTTCCCGGCGTGCGGCGCCCCTTGTTCGTGCGAGGTTAGAAAGGGCGCGGCGCGGCTTCAGGCCGTGCCCAAAGACTTGCGGGGAGACTTCACGAGCCGGAGCGAAAGGCGGCCCGTCTGCCGCGCGCCGCGCAGCGCGTGCGTGCGTTCCGACTCTTCGGCGACGCCGTCCTGGCGGGCGCGCGCGTCGAGCGTGGCGGCGCGTCCGCGCGTCTCCTGGAGCGCGGCGTCGGCGGACGCGCCCGGCAGCCCGTAGCTGGCGTAGAGCGCGCGCGCCTCTTCGAGCGTGAAGGCGAGCGTCTCCTCTTCGAGCACGCAGAGGGTCTGCTTCGAGCGCATGCGCCAGAGCGGCGTCGGCGGCAGGCTCCGCCCGAGGAGCATGACGTGCACCTCCGGCGGCAGGAGCGGCAGCCAGCGCCGGAAGAAGGGCACCATCCACTCGGCGTCGTAGACGAGGTGCAGGTCGTCGATGACGACGAGCGCGGGCTCGCTCGACTCCAGAAGCTCGTAGACGAGGCACTCGACCGCCAGCGGCACGTCCCCGGCCCCGGCGTCCGAGTCGAGCCGTGCGAGCGTCCGGCGCCCGAAGCCGGGCCGCGCCTTCGACAGGCTCGCGCAGAGGTGGCGCAGGAAGACTGACAGCTCGGAGTCTGGCGCGTCGAGCTTGTACCAGGCGACGCGGCGGCCCGAACGCCGCGCGAAGTCCGTGGCGAGCATCGTCTTGCCGGTGCCGGCGCGTCCGGCGATGATGGTCGAGTTGCAGCCCTCCACGCTCTCCCCGAGCGTGCGGAGCAGCCGCTCGCGCGAGACGCGCGGGAGTTCGGCGGGGGGCGTGATCTTTTCGGGGATGACCTGCACCATGCGAGTCCCTCTGAGCTTTCGCAGTGAGGCTTTCAAAGATTCCACTCCGGGGCGAAATTTCCAACGGGCGGGGCCGGGCGAGACCCCGATGTTAAAACCAGGGGGAGTGTACGGGTTTTGACTTGAGGAATTCTTGAGACCCCGCGCCGGCACGGCGCCGGAACGGCTAAACCCTTCACTTCTCGCGGCTTACGTCCCGAGCCCCCGCGGCCCCGCGGAGCGGCTCGGCGTTGACGCGGAGTGACTCTGCGCGCGCGCCGAATCGCTCGGCGTCAACGCCGAATCGCTCCGCGTCAGCGTCGAGCCGCTCGGCGTCAACGCGCCGGGTCTCTGCGTTAACGCCGAACGGTTCGGCGTCAACGCAGAGCCGCTCCGCGTCAACGCCGAACCGCTCGGCGCTGACGTGCCGGGTCGCCGCGAGGCCGCGGCGCGTCGCTGCACGGCCGCGCCGAGGTCGCAAAACGGCCCGCGGGCTGCGGAAGCGTGCCGGCGGTAGACGGTGAGCCCCGGAGGGGCGGCGGAGATTAGCCGGGGGTGAGCCGGAGGCGTCAGCGCCAGCGAACGCCGACGCGAGCCCCCGGTCTGACGTTGATAAAAATGTCGGAGCCCCGGAGGGGCGACAGACGAACGGGCCGTCTGTCGCCCCTCCGGGGCTCCGGTCATTTATGCGTGCTGTCCCGGGGGCTCGTTTCGGCGCCTCGCCTGACGGCTCGCGCCTCTGACTCACCCCCGGCTAATCTCCGCCGCCCCTCCGGGGCTCTCTCATGAACTCCCAACGGCCTCAGAGTCTCTAAAGCGCCTCCAACTTCACCTTCAAACCGCGCTTCGGGCGGAGGGAGAGGGCGGGGAGGATTTCGACCTCCTGGCCGGGGAGGAGGCGGAGGCGGAAACGTTGGGCGACCGTGGCGAGGATGAGCACGGCCTCCATCGTGGCGAAGTAGTTGCCTATGCAGAGGCGCGGGCCGCCGCCGAAGGGGAAGTAGGCGTACTTCGGGATGCGCGCGATGGCCTCCTCGCCCCAGCGCTCGGGGCGGAAGGCCAGCGGGTCCGCGAACCAGCGCGGGTCGCGCTGCGTGACCCACGGGTAGGCGATGAGCTGCATCCCCTTCGGGACGCGGTAGCCGCCCACCTCGCACTCGCGCACGCACTCGCGCCCGACGGCCCAGGCGGGCGGGTACAGGCGCATCGACTCCTTCACGACCCAGTCGGCGTAGCGCAGCCGCGGCAGGTCTTCGACCGTCGGCGCCCTGCCCCCCAGAACCTCCCCCAACTCCGCCGCGAGCCTCGCCTCCGCCTCCGGGCTCCGCGCGAGCAGATACCACGCCCACGTCAGCGCGACCGCCGTCGTCTCGTGGCCGGCGAGGAAGATGGTCATCAGCTCGTCGCGGAGCTGTTTGTCCGTCATCCCGCTCCCGTCCTCGTCCTGCGCGGCGAGGAGCATCGAGAGCAGGTCGCCCGTGTCCTCGCCCGAGGCCCGCCGCCCCTCGATGAGGCGGTAGACGAAGCGGTCGATGCGGCGCACGTCGCGGTTGAAGCGCAGGTGCCCGGGCGTCGGGAGGCGGTTGTCCAGAATCCACTTGAGCGTCGTCTGCGACGCGAAGGGGCGGACGAGCCGCGAGAGCGCCTCGCCGATCTCGCGCGAGTCGCCCGACACGTCGGCGCTGAAGAGCGTCTGCGCGACGACCGCCTGCGTCAGCAGCGTCATCTCCTCGTGCGCGTCGAGCGCCTGCCCGTCGCGCCAGCCCGAGAGCATCCGCTCGGCGTACGCGACCATCGTGCGCGCGTAAGCCTCGACGCGGTTGCGGTGGAAGGCGGGCTGCGCGAGGCGGCGCTGGCGGCGCCAGAAGTCGCCCTCGCTCGTCACCAGCCCCTTGCCGACGAGGCGGTGGAAGAAGGGCGAGCGCAGCGTCGCGGCCTTGATGAAGTTCTTGCTGCCCGTGGCGAGCACGTACTCGACGTGGTCGGGGTGGTAGAGGAAGAGCGCCGGGACGTAGAGGAAGCGCGTCAGCACCACGTCGCCGAACTCGCGCGCGCAGCGCTCGACGAACCCGAGCGCGTCGCCGTTGAACTCGCGCATGTTGCCCATCAAACGCCCGCCGCGCGGGCCTTGCGGGACTGTGGCTGCGACCATCGCCAGGCTCCTCTCTTCTTCAATCCGGCGGTTTACGTTAAGGGCGTTCACCACAGAGGCACAGGGGACACTGAGATTGCACGGAGACAACCCTCTGTGCCCCCTCCGTGCCCTCTGTGCCTCCGTGGTGAACGCCTGTCACGCAAGATTCAACGCGAAGGGATGCCAAAGCGTTCGCTAAACCTCAATAAACCCCTCGCCCATGAAATGACACCGGCCGCCGACGCGGACGGCGGTGATCTCTTCGCCCCGGCGCTCGACCCAGATTCGGATGTAGCTGGGGCGGCCCATCTCGATGCCCTGCTCGCTGACGACCTCGGCCGCGGGGGCGGCTTCGACCAGGCCGTGGCGGACGAGGTAGCAGCCGAGCGGCCCGCTGGCCGCGCCGGTCGCGGGGTCTTCGGCGATGCCGAGCCCCGGCGCGAACATGCGGCTGTGGACGGTCGAGCCCGCGCCCTCGACCTCGCGCGTGAAGACGAAGACCTCGGGCGGGATGCCGTGCTCGTCCGCGGCGCGTTCCACCAGGTCGACGCGCGGGCGCGCGCGCCGCGCCGCGTCGAGGCCGCGCAGCGGCACGTAGAGGAACGGCACGCCGCACGAGACGACCTCGACGGGCAGGCCGGCCGCGAGGTCGGACTCTTCGAGCGAGAGCATGGCGGCGACGGCCCGCCGGTCGTCCAGCCTCTTGCCGAAGGTCGGGAGCGGCTGGCTCATCTCGGCGAAGACGGGCTCCCCGCCCTCGAACTCGACGCTCACGGGGACGGGGCCGACGCCCTCCTCGAAGACGACGTTCGTCTCGCGCCCGGCGCGCGCGATCATGTGCTCGCGCGCGAGGACGAAGGCGGTGCCGACGGTCGGGTGGCCCGCCATCGGCAGCTCGCTCCCCGGCGTGAAGATGCGCACGCGCCAGTCGTGGCGCGGGTCGTCGGGCGGCAGCACGAAGGTCGTCTCCGAAAGATTAAGCTCCTTCGCGACCGCCTGCATCGTCTCGCCCGGGACGCCGCGCCCGTTCGTGACGACGGCCAGAGGGTTCCCCCCGAACGCGCGGTCTGTGAACACGTCAACCAGTTGGTAGTGGAGTCGTCGCATCAATCCTCCTAGTGATGAGTGATGAGAGGAAGGTAAGGCCCGCTCCCTCTTCTTATCACTCATCACTCATCACTCATCACTCAGCGCGCCGAGCGCGCGCCCGAAGTCCTCTATCAAATCCTTCTCGTCTTCCACGCCGACGGAGACGCGGACGAGGCTGTCGCTCAGGCCGCGCGCGCGGAGCTGTTCGGCCGTCATGTAGCCGCGCCACATGGCGGCGGGGTGGACGACGAGCGTCTCGTGCCCGCCGAGGCTGGCGGCGTTGGTGGCGAGGCGCAGGGAAGCGATGAAGCGCTCGGCCGCCTCGAAGCCGCCGCGCAGCTCGGCCGAGAGCATCCCCGTGAAGCCCGACATCTGCGCGCCCGCCAGCCCGTGCTGCGGGTGCGATTCGAGCCCGGGGTAGTAGACGCGCTCGACCTCGGCGCGGCCTTCGAGGAAGCGCGCCAGCGCCAGCGCGTTCGAGTTGTGCCGCTCGACGCGCAGGGCCAGCGTGCGCAGGCCGCGCAGCAGAAGCCAGCCGTCGAAGGGGCTCAGGATCGAGCCCGCGAGCAGCGAGAAGTTCCACGCGCGGTCGACGAACTCGCGGTTCGAGACGATGCAGCCCGCCGTCACGTCGGAGTGCCCGCCGAGGTACTTGGTCGCGCTGTGGACGACGCAGTCGAAGCCGAACTCAAGGGGGCGCTGGTTGACGGGCGTGGCGAAGGTGTTATCGACGATGGTCGTGACGCCCCGACTCTTCCCCAGCCCGGCCACGGCGCGCAGGTCTGTGACCTGCATCAGCGGGTTCGTCGGCGACTCGGCGTAGATGACGCGCGTGTTCGGGCGGACGGCCTTCTCGAACTCTTCGGTCTGCGTCTGGTCGACGACGGTGACCTCGACGCCGAAGTGCGCGGGCAGGTCTTCGAACAGCGTCATCGCGCCCGCGTAGTGGTTCGTCTGCGCGACGAGGTGGTCCCCGGCCCTCAGGGAAGACATGAGCGCGGTGAAGATGGCCCCCATCCCCGAGGAGGTGAGGAGCGCCGCCTCGCCGCCTTCGAGCGCGGCGACCGTGGCCTCGACCTCCTTGTGCGTGGGGTTGCCGTAGCGCGTGTAGAACTCGGCGGGCCGGACGGCGGAGGCGACCTCCGCGAAGTGCTCGGACGAGTCGGCGCTGAACGTCGTCGTCTGCCAGATGGGCGGCGTGACGGCGCGCGTGCGGTTCTCGCGCTTGCCCGCGTGGATGGCGCGCGTCTGGAAGCCGCCCCCCTCGAACTCTTCCCTGCTCATTCAAGTCGTCCTTTCGACGATGACGTGTTGACTCCCGGCCGGTTCGACTTCGCGCCAATCATAGCCTTTGCCGGCCCGCAGCGCATCGGCGGGGGCGCGGATTGCCGAGTTACTTGAGGGCGGAGGGAAGGGCGTTTAACCACGGAGGCACGGAGGACACTGAGATAGCACAGAGTTGAAATTCTCTGTGCTACCTCCGAGAACTCTGAGTCTCCGTGGTTAAACGCCCTTCCCTCCATGTCCAAGTGACGAGGGCAAACGACCGCGCGGCGAAAAACTTCTTCAACCACACGTATTTATTCCGTCCGCCCCCGCACTGTCGGTGAGGGTAGGGACTCCCCGACCTCAAAGAGACTTTACAGATTGCGGAGTAAAACCGATGAGCAGCAGCAGAGCTTTCATGCCACAGGGTCATACGAAACCTTCGTCCCAGTCATCCCTCAAGCGGGCCGCGCTCGCCTTCGTCGCCCTGTTGGCGACGCTGGCCGCGCTGGCCGCCGCGCCCGCCTTCGCGGGCGACGACGAGATCATCATCAACGCCGGGCTCTCGGGCGCGGCCATCAACGGCCAGACGCCTTCGGGCAAGGGCGTCTTCCGGCAGAGGCCGGGCAACGACCTCAAGCTCCAGGTCGAGGTGCAGGACGTGAACCTCGCCGCGGGCACCGTCCTGAACGTGACCGTCGGCGGCCAGCAGGTCGGCACGCTCACCATCGACACGCTGCGCGCCGGCCGGCTTGAGCTTGAGACCGGGCGCGGCCAGGCCGTCCCCGCCGTCTCGAACGGCACGCCCGTCGCAGTTAGGAACCAGGCGGGCGCGAACGTCGTCGCCGGCACCTTCGGCACGGCCGCCGCGACGCCGACGCCCGCCGCGAGCCCGAGCCCGACGGCCACGCCGGGCGCGACGCCCACGCCCGGCGCGACCCCTTCGCCGACGCCGACCCCGGGCGCGAGCCCGACCCCGACCCCGGGCGCCACGCCCAGCCCGACGCCCGTCATGAACGAGTTCGAGGCCGACCTGACCGGCGCCGCCATTAACGGCGTCGTGCCGCGCGGCGACGCCCAGTACGAGATCGAGTTCGGCAACCGCGAGTTCCGCGTCCGCGTCGAGCGGGTTAACCTGCCCGCGGGCACGGTGCTCAACGTCCTCGTGGACGGCGCGCAGGTCGGCACGCTTAGCGTCGCGCCGTCGCTCGACCGCAGCGAGTTCAGGCTCAAGACCGAGAACGGCCAGACCGTCCCGCAGATCAACTCGCGCACGCGCGTCGTCGTCGCCAACCAGGCGGGCGCGACGCTGCTCGCGGGCTCCTTCTCGAACATCCCGCAGGTGCTCGGCGACCCCGGCCCGGCGCCGATGCCCACGCCCGGCCCCAACGGCGAGCTGCGCATCGACGCCCGACTCGCGGGCGCGCCCATCAACGGCCTGACGCCGGTCGGCGTCGCCAAGTTCCGCGACCGCACGGGCAACCGCAACCTCGAAATCGAGGTCGAGAAGGTGAACGTGCCGACGGGCACGATCCTCGCCGCCTTCGTGGACGGCGTGAAGGTCGGCGACCTGTTCATCGGGCCGACGCTCGAAGCCGAGTTCGAGCTGGAGGCGGAGCGCGGGCAGGCCGTGCCGAACGTCACGACGGCCTCGACCGTGGTCGTGGCGAACGCGCAGGGCCAGACGATCCTGTCCGGCGTCTTCAACACGGCCGGGCTCGTCACGCAGCAGGCCAACGACATCGACGCCACCACCTTCTTCGTCGAGCAGCAGTACCGCGACTTCCTCGGCCGCGAGGCCGACGACTCCGGCCTCGGCTTCTGGTCGGGCGAGATCGCGAAGTGCAACGGCGACGCGGCCTGCGTCGAAGCGAGGCGCGTCAACACGTCGGGCGCGTTCTTCCTCTCGATTGAATTTCAAGAGACGGGCTACATGCTCTACCTCTTCAACAAGGCGAGTTTCGGCACGATGCCGCGCCGCAACGACTTCCTCGTCAGGATGCAGGCCGCGGCGCAGGGCGTGGTCGTCGGGCAGCCGGGGTGGGAGGCCAGGCTCAAGGCGAACCAGGCCGCGGCGGCCGAATCGTGGGTGGCGCGCGCCGACTTCCAGCAGCTCTTCGGCTCGCTCTCGAACGCGCAGTACGTGGACGCGCTCTTCAACAACGCGGGCGTGATACCCGCGGACGTCGAGCGCACCGCGCTCGTCCAGGGACTCGGCTCCGGCGCCGAGACGCGCGCGACCGTCCTGCGCAGGGTGGCCGACAACGCAGAGTTCCGCCGCCGGGAGTTCAACGCGGCCTTCGTGCTGATGCAGTACTTCGGCTACCTCCACCGCAACCCGGACGAGGGGCCGGACGCCGACCTCTCGGGCTTCGACTTCTGGCGCCGGAAGCTGGACGACAACGGCGGC
>DASVQJ010000067.1:0-2500 GCA_036389235.1 Pyrinomonadaceae bacterium
CGAGCTGAAGCTCCACCAGTGCGGCCTGCCGAAGAAGATGGCGCTTGAGCTGTTCAAGCCGTTCATCTACAACCAGCTCGAAAAGCAGGGCTACGCCGCCACCATCAAGCAGGCGCGCGAGATGGTCGACCGGCAGGAGCCGGTCGTGTGGGACATCCTCGAAGAGGTCATCCGCGAGCACCCGGTGCTCCTGAACCGCGCGCCGACCCTGCACCGCCTCGGCATCCAGGCGTTCGAGCCGGTGCTCGTCGAGGGCAAGGCCATCAAGATTCACCCGCTCGTCTGCACGGCCTTCAACGCCGACTTCGACGGCGACCAGATGGCCGTCCACATCCCGCTCTCGCCGGAGGCGCAGATCGAGGCCGCGGTGCTGATGCTCGCCTCGAACAACATCCTCAGCCCCGCGTCGGGCCAGCCCATCGCGGTGCCCTCGCAGGACATCGTCCTCGGCTGCTACTACCTGACGAAGGACAAGCCGGGCGCGAAGGGCGAGGGGCGCGTCTTCGCCTCGATCAACGAGGTGCTGCTCGCGCTCGACGCCAAGGAGGTCACGACGCAGACGCCCATCAAGCTGCGCGTCGTCGGCAACCTCATCGACCTGACGCAGGAGCACGACACGCAGGACGTGATGCGCGCCGCCGTGCAGGAGGACGTCCGCCGCGTCATCAACACGACGGTCGGCCGCGTCATCTTCAACGACCAGATTCCGAAGGGGCTCTCCTACATCAACGGGACGCTCAAGAAGAAGGGCCTCCAGTCGCTCGTCAACTACTGCCACCTCCGCCTCGGCCACGAGATGACGGTGAAGATGCTGGACGACCTGAAGCAGCTCGGCTTCCTCTACGCGACGCGCGCCGGCATCTCCATCGGCATCGACGACCTCGTCACGCCGGAGGCGAAGAAGTCGCTCGTCGGGCAGGCCGACCGCGACGTGATCGAGGTCGAGCGGCAGTACCGCGACGGCGTCATCACCAACGGCGAGCGCTACAACAAGGTCATCGCCATCTGGTCGGAGGTCACCGACAAGGTCGCCAAGGAGATGTTCCTGGCGATGGACGAGAAGGAGAAGACGGCCAAGGAGTCGAACCCGATCCTCATCATGTCGGACTCGGGCGCGCGCGGCACCGCGCAGCAGATCCGCCAGCTCGCCGGCATGCGCGGCCTGATGGCGAAGCCCTCGGGCGAGATCATCGAGACGCCGATCCGCTCGAACTTCCGCGAGGGGCTGAACGTCCTCCAGTACTTCATCTCGACGCACGGCGCGCGCAAGGGCCTCGCCGACACGGCGCTGAAGACGGCCGACTCCGGCTACCTGACGCGCCGCCTGGTCGACGTGGCGCAGGACGTGATCGTGTCCGAGCCCGACTGCGGGACGCTCAAGGGCATCAGTGCCTCGGCCATCGTCGAGGGCGGCGAGGAGATCGAGTCCCTGCGCGACCGCATCATCGGCCGCACGGCGCTCGAAGACGTGATCGACCCCGTCGAGGGCGAGGTCATCGTCGCCATGAACGACGAGATCAACGAAGACCTCGCGCAGGAGATACAGCGCTCCGGCGTCCAGCGCGTCCGCATCCGCTCGGTGCTGACCTGCGAGTCGCGCCGCGGCGTCTGCATCAAGTGCTACGGCCGCAACCTCGCCACGGGCAAGGCCGTGGACATCGGCGAGGCGGTCGGCGTCATCGCCGCGCAAAGTATCGGCGAGCCCGGCACGCAGCTCACGATGCGCACGTTCCACATCGGCGGCACC
Source organism: Pyrinomonadaceae bacterium (assembly GCA_036389235.1). Lineage (GTDB taxonomy): Bacteria > Acidobacteriota > Blastocatellia > Pyrinomonadales > Pyrinomonadaceae > QHXN01. The sequence continues at coordinate 1,748 of DASVQJ010000067.1, forward strand.
GCGCGCCTCGAAGAGTCGTCCAAGCACGAGGCGCGCATGGACGGCACCATCAAGTACGTCGACCTGAACGTCGTCAAGAACCGCCGCGGCGAGATCACGGCCATGAACCGCAACGGCGCGCTCATCATCATCGACGAGCGCGGCCGCGAGGTCGCCCGCCACCAGATCGTCTACGGCGCGCACATCCACGTCGAGAACGGCGCGCGCGTCAAGGAGGATCAGCTCCTCGCCACCTGGGACCCGTTCACCTTCGCCATCCTGACCGAGGTCGCCGGCACGGTGAAGTACCAGGACTTGAAGGAGGGCGTCACGGTCGAGGAGGAGGTTGACGAGGTCACGGGCCAGTCCCGCGTCGTCGTCAAGGACTCGCCCGACGAGAAGCGCCAGCCGCGCCTCGAAGTCCGCTCGGGCAACAAGGTCCTGAAGACCTACCAGATGCCCGTCCGCGCCAACCTGATGGTGCACGACGGCGACGAGGTCGCGCCCGGCGACGTCATCGCCAAGATTCCGCGCGAGACGACGAAGACGAAGGACATCACGGGCGGCCTGCCGCGCGTCGTCGAACTCTTCGAGGCGCGTAAACCCCGAGAGACGGCGGTCATGTCCGAGATCGACGGCACGGTCAAGCTCGGCGCCATCTCGAAGGGCAAGCGGCGCCTCATCGTCGTCGGCGACGACGGCGAGGAGCGCGAGTACGACATCCCGCGCGGCACGCACATCAACGTGCAGGAGGGCGACCGCGTCCGCGCCGGC
>DASVQJ010000068.1:0-7219 GCA_036389235.1 Pyrinomonadaceae bacterium
CTAATCGCTACCGGCTAACAGCTATCTTCCCATGCTTCGCACCGCAGTCATCGGCACGGGCTCGCTCGGCAGGCAGCACGCGCGCGTCCACGCGGCGCTCGACGCGGAAGGGCGCGCGCGGCTCGTCGGCGTCTGCGACGCGGACGAGCGGGCGGCCCGCGCCGTCGCCGAAGAGCGCGCGACCGAGTGGACGCTCGACTGGCGCACGCTCGCCGACCGCGTTGACGCCGTGAGCCTCGCCGTCCCCACCGAGTCGCACGCAGAGATCGCCGTCCCGCTCCTCGAGCGCGGCGTGAGCGTGCTCGTCGAAAAACCGATCTCGCGCACGCTCGCAGAGGCCGACGAGATGATCGCTGCGGCCGCGCGCGGCGGCGCGACGCTGATGGTCGGACACCTCGAACGCTTCAACCCGGCGCTGCTGGCCCTGCGCCCGCACGTCCGCAACCCCGTCTACTTCGAGATTCACCGCGTCGGCGAGTTCACCGCCCGCTCGCTCGACATCGACGTGGTGCTCGACCTGATGATCCACGATCTCGACATCGTGCAGTGGCTCGTCGGCCCCGGGGTCGAAGCGACGGACGTGCGCGCCGTCGGCATCCCCGTCCTGACGAGCCTGGTCGACGCGGCGAACGCGCGCGTCGAGTTCGCCTCCGGCGCCGTCGCCAACATCACGGCCTCACGCGTCGGCATGGAGAAGATTCGCAAGATGCGCTTCTTCCAGCCGCACGACTACGTCGCGGTCGATTACGCCACGCGCCGCGCCTCCATCAGCAGCCTCGCCCCGCCCAGCTCCACCGGCTCCTGGCCCGGCGTCCAGGTCAGGAACCTCGACATCATCGACGTGGAGCCCCTGCGCACGGAGATAGAGCTGTTCCTCGCGGCGGCGCGCGACCGTGCGCCCGCGCCCGTCACGGGCCAAGAGGGGCGCCACGCGCTCGCGCTCGCCGAACGCCTCCTCGCGCGCATCCACGAGCACCCCATCATCGCCGGCATGAAGATGCAGTTCTGATGACAGCCACCGACGCCACCCCTTCCGCCGCCATCGACGACCTGCTCGCCGAGCGCATCGAGGCGGGCGACTTCCCTTCGGCCGTCTACGTCGTCGCCGAGGCGGGGCGCGCGCGCTTCGCGGGCGCTTTGGGCGACGCCGTGCGCGAGCCGGAGAGGCGGCCGGCGACGCTCGGCACCGTCTACGACCTCGCCTCGCTGACGAAGCCTCTGGTGACGGGGATGCTGCTGGCCCGACTCGTCGAGCGCGGCGCGGTCGGCCTGGACGCGGCGGTGTCCGAATACCTCCCCGAGTTCGGCGCGGGTGACAAGCGCGGGGTGACAGTCCGGCACCTGCTCACGCACACGTCGGGCCTGCCGGCCTGGCAGCCGCTCTACCTTTCGACGGGCGGCGACCGCGGCCGCGTGCTCGAACACATCGCCGCGCAGCCGCTCGAACGTGCGCCGGGCGCGCGCGTCGTCTACAGCGACCTCGGCTTCATCACGCTCGGGCTCCTCGCCGAAAGCGTCACGAACGCGCGGCTCGCAGACCTCGCGCGCGGGGAAATCTTCGGGCCGCTGGAACTCAGGCGCACGTTCTTCAACCCCGAGAAGGCGATTCAGACCGAGGTCGCCGCGTGCGAGTCGGGCGGGAACTCGTACGAGCGCGGCATGTGCGAGACGCAGGCGGGGGCGGACGCGGCGCGCTGGCGCGAGCGGACGATCTGGGGCGAGGTGCACGACGGCAACGCGTACTTTCTCGGCGGCGCGGCCGGGCACGCCGGCCTCTTCTCCGACGCGCGCGAGACGCTCCGCCTCGCCTCGCAGTTCCTCCCGCGCACGACGCGCCTGCTCAAACCCGAGACCTGCCGCCTCTTCCACACGAACATGACCGAGGGGCTCGACGAGGCGCGCTCCTTCGCCTGGCAGCTCGCGGCGACGCCCGAGTCCACGGCCGGCGCGCGGCTCCCTCCGGAAGCCTTCGGCCACCTCGGCTTCACCGGCACGAGCTGCTGGGTAGACCCGGCGGCCGAGCGCGTCTTCATCCTCCTGACCAACCGCACGCACGCGCGCGCGCTCCCCTTCGTCAACATCAACGGCGTCCGCAGGCGCTTTCACACCCTCGCCGTCGAAGCGTTGGAGGGCCATGCAGCGTGAAGAGGTATTCGGCCGGCGCGTAACGTTCGGGGAGGCCCTGCGCTTCTGGGTGAAGCTCGGCTGGATTTCGTTCGGGGGGCCGGCCGGGCAGATCGCCATCATGCACCGCGAGCTGGTCGAGCGCCGCCGCTGGCTCTCCGAAGAGCGCTTCCTGCACGCGCTCAACTACTGCATGATGCTGCCCGGCCCCGAGGCGCAGCAGCTCGCCATCTACGTCGGCTGGCTGATGCACCGCACCTGGGGCGGCATCGCCGCGGGCGCGTTCTTCGTCATCCCCTCCGTCTTCGTCCTGCTCCTGCTCTCCTACGTCTACGCCGCGCACGGCAACACGACCTTCGTGACGGGGCTGCTCTCCGGCTTCAAGCCGGTCGTCGTCGCCATCGTCGTCGAGGCCGTCATCAAGATCGGCGGCCGCGCCCTCAAGCGCCGCGCGCACCTCGTCATCGCCGCGGCCTCGTTCGCCTCCATCTACTTCCTGCACGTCCCCTTCCCCCTCATCGTGCTTCTGGCCGGGCTCGCGGGCTACGCGGGCACGCGCTTCTGGCCCGGGGCCTTCGCCGCCGAGTCGAAGAGGAATGCCGACCGGGCCGCCCTCGAAACCGAGAAGGATGAAGGACTGCCGCTCGTCATCGACGACGCCAAGCCCCCGCCGCCGCACACGCTCCCTTCGCGGGCGCGCGTGTTGAAGGTGTTGCTGGTCGGGCTCGGCCTCTGGCTCGTGCCGCTGGCGCTGCTCGCGTGGCAACTCGGCGCCGGCGGCATCCACGCGCAGGAGTACTTCTATTTCACGAAGGCCGCGTTCGTCACCTTCGGCGGCGCCTACGCCGTGCTCGCCTACGTGACGCAGGCCGTGACGGTCGGGCCTTACGACTGGCTCGCGCCCGCGCAGGCCGTGGACGGGCTCGCGCTGGCCGAGACGACGCCGGGGCCGCTCATCATGGTCTTGCAGTTCGTCGGCTTCATGGCCGGCTGGAACCACCCGCCCGCGGGCCTCACGCCCGCGGCGAGCGGGGTCGTCGGCGCGCTCGTGACGACCTACGCCACCTTCCTGCCCTGCTTCGTCTTCATCTTCGTCGGCGCGCCCTACATCGAGGTCATCCGCGGCAACCGCTCGCTGGCGGGCGCGCTCGCGGGCGTGACGGCGGCGGTCGTGGGCGTCGTCCTCAACCTCGCGCTCCTCTTCGGCGCGGCGGTCATCTGGCCGCACGGCCTCGCGGGCGGCGTCAACTGGTTCGCCGCCGCCCTCGGCGCCGCGGCCTTCGTCGCGCTCTACCGCTTAAAGCTGGACGTGCTCTGGGTCGTCCTCGCCGGCGGCCTTTTAGGGCTCGCGCGAACTTTCTTCCTCCGCTAAAAAACGGGTCGGAACCACCCGCGGCAGCGGGTGGGCCTTTGCGAAACGGAGCATCCGATTAGCAAAGGCCCACCCGCTGCCGCGGGTGGTTCCGACCCGACTCGTATCCGTGGCGACTTTTACATCGCGTCTATTGTAGAATCCTCACGGCGCGCTCCCCTCCAGACACGGCGCGGTTGACGTGAGCACGAGACCCCGATGCGTTCCTCCTTCAAGAGAGTTCTGACCGCGGCGCTACTCACCTGTGCCCTCATCTCCCCGACCCTCATTCTCAAAGCACAGGACGCGCAGCCCGCGACGAGGCCGCGCCGCGCGACCGCGCCCGAGTGGCCGACGACCTCGACGAGCGAGCCCGCCCCCGTCCCCGAGGTCGAGCCCGAGGTAGTCCGCCTGACGAAAGAGCCCTCCATCCGCATCGGGCTCGCGTCGGGCGCGCGCAGCGTCACCGTCTCGACGACCGGCAGCGTGCTCAACGCCACGGACGCCTCAGCACAGCCGCTCCCGCTCGAACTCGCACGCGTCCGCATCGAGCCGCGCGCGTACCCCGCGCTCGCCCCGCCCGCGCCCGACGAAGGGGGCGGAGTCCAGACAGCGGCAACTTCGTCGAACAAGTCCGGGCCGGCCACGGGCGGCGGCGTGCGCCTGACTTCGCGCGCGTCCGCGCCGGAGCGCGGCGAGGCGCTCTACGCGCCGGGCTCCGCGAAGCCGCTGCTCGACCTGCGCGCGCCCGTCGTCTTCGCGCCCGAAGACCCGGAGCTGCACCCCGTCCGGTTCAACGAGAAGCCCTACCGCGGCCGGCTCGAAGTCTTCGCGAACACGAAGGGGACGCTGACGGTCGTCAACGTCATCCCGCTCGAAGAGTACGTGCGCGGCGTCGTGCCGAACGAGCTGTCGCCGGGCGGCTGGCCGCAGCTTGAGGCGCTCAAGGCGCAGGCCGTCGCGGCGCGCACGTACGCCGTCAGCAACCTGGGCCGCTTCGCCGCCGAGGGCTACGACCTCACGCCCGACACGCGCTCGCAGGTCTACGGCGGCCGCTCGACCGAGCACCCGCTCACCGACCGCGCCGTGAGTGAGACGCGCGGCCGCGTCCTCACATACAAGGGCGCGCCCGTGAACGCCCTCTACACCTCGACCTGCGGCGGGCGCACGGAGGACGGCGAGAACATCTTCGGCGGCGCGCCCGTCGGCTACCTGCGCGGCCGCGAGTGCGCGCTCGAAGCCGCGCACCGCTTCGCCGCGCTCGAACTGAGCACGACCCGCGAGCCCGCCAACGTCAAGTCGGCCGAGCACCAGACGAGCGCGCGCGACGCCGCGCTGCTCGCCGTCCACGGCTTCAACCTGCCCTCGCGCCTGAACGACGAGTGGCTCGCCCCGAACATCACAACCGAGGAGGCGCGAGACCTCCTCTCCCGCGTCGCGTCTTTAGCGCGGCAGGCGGCGCCGAACGCGGGCGCCGACGCGACGCGGCCGGCGGGCTTCGCGACCGCGCTCGCCGCCGCGCTCGACGGCGAGAGCCGCGGCGCCACGCTTCTGAACGGCGCGGACGTCGAGTACCTGCTCGGCTTCCGCGACGCCCCGGACGTGCCCGCGCAGAACCGCGCCGACGTGGCCGCGATGCTGCGCGAAGGCCACCTCCCCCTCCTGCCCGACGGGACGCTCCGCCCTAAGCAACCTCTGACGCGAGCGCGCGCGCTCCGCTCCGTCGCACACGCGCTCGAAGGGCGCGGACTCCTGCGTTTGCAGAGGGCGACGGCGCGCGTCGGGACGGGCGGCGCGCTCACGTTCCGCCCGGCCTCGGGCAAAGACCTGGGCGTGACGTTCGGGGCGGACGCGTACCTCTTCCGCGCCTTCGGCGAGGCGCTCTTCCCCGTGCGGGAGGTGCAGGTCGTCGGCGGCGAGGCGGTCGTCTTTCACACGAGCGCGCGCGGCGAGGTCGACTACCTCGAAGTCCGGCCGGCGGCGAGCGGCGCCGCCTCCGACCACGACTCGAAGTACACGAACTGGGCGGAGACGCTGACGCCTTCGGGCGTGCTCACGCGCCTGTCGCGCTCGATTCCGGAGGTCGGCACCCTGCTCGACCTGCGCGTGCGCAGGCGCGGCGTCTCGGGGCGCGTGCTCGACCTCGAAGTCGTCGGGACGACGGGGACGGCGCACGTCCGCGGCGGTCGCGTACGTTCGGCGCTGGGCCTGCGCGAGCAGCTCTTCGTCATCGACCGCACGTTCGACGAGGGCGGCCGTGTCTCGAAGTTCACCTTCACGGGGCGCGGCTGGGGGCACGGCGTCGGGATGTGCCAGGTCGGCGCCTACGGCCTCGCGCGCGCCGGGCTGTCGTACGAGAAGATTCTGAAGCACTTCTACACGGGCGTCAGTGTGACGAAGCTGTATTGAGTTAAGGTGCGTACTTGTTCTAACTACACGATGAGATTCTCCCGCGCACAACTCTTCGGCGCGCTGGCGCTGTTGGTCGTCATCTGGCTCGTCATCGCCTTCCGCCTCTTCTCCCCCTCCCTTTGAGCGCAGAAGTTAAGACTGAGAGACCCGTCGTCGCCGTCGTCGGCCCGACCGCCTCGGGCAAGAGCGACCTCGGCATCGCGCTCGCCCTCCGCGCGGGCGGCGAGATCATCAACTGCGACTCCGTGCAGGTCTACAGGGAGATCGAGATAGCCACGGCGAAAGTCCCCCCCGCCGAACGGCGCGGCGTCCCGCACCACCTCATCGACTTCGTCCCGCCCGAGCGAACCTACACGGCCGCCGACTGGGCGCGCGACGCGCTCGCGAAGATTGACGAGGTAGAGGCGCGCGGGCGCGCGGCGCTCCTCGTCGGCGGCACAGGCTTCTACCTGCGCGCCCTGCGCGAGCCCTTCTTCGAGGCCCCGCCCACGGACTCGGGCCTGCGCCGCCGCCTTGTGCTTCTGCGCGAACGCCGCGGCGCCGAACATCTGCACAGGCTCTTACGGCGACTCGACCCCGAACGGGCCGCGCGCCTCGCGCCCCGCGACTGGTCGCGCGTCCAGCGCGCTTTAGAGTTGAGACTGCAAACCGGCGAGAGACTTTCCGGGCGCCTGGGCCGGCGCCCCGCCCCGCCGCCCCAGGCCGCGCGCCTGCGCGTCTTCGTCCTCGCCCCCCCGCGCGCCGAACTCTACCGCCGCATCGACCTGCGCGCCGAAGCGCACTTCCGCGCCGGCCTCGTCGAAGAGGTGCGCGCACTCCTCGGACGCGGAATCCCCCACGACACGAGCGCCCTCGGCGCGCACGGCTACCGCCGCGTCGTCGAGCACCTGCGGGGCGAGCGCACGCTCGAAAGCGCAATCGAGCAGACGAAGCTCGACGTGCGCCACTACGCCAAGCGTCAGCTCACATGGTTCCGGCGCGAGCCGGGCGCCGAGTGGGTCGGGGGCTTCGGCGAAGACCCGGCCGTGCAGGAAGAGGTCGCGCGCCGGCTCGGCCTCTGAATGGTTCCAGAGCGCGGATTCTTTTTCATTTCTGTCAACTTTGACGGTTAAACTTTGAACTTTGAAGAGGTAGGGTGTAATCTGTCCGAACCCAGAGATCACTTAACTTTCAAGCGGGGGCGTCTGTGGACACAAAATCAACTCCCCAGAACATACAGGACGCGTTCCTGAACACCGTGCGCCGCGAGAAGGAGACCGTCACGATCTACCTGATGAACGGCGCCAAGCTCTCGGGGCGTATCCGCAGCTTCGACAAATATTCCGTGCTGCT